>JBQCGD010000102.1:0-27217 GCA_051955985.1 Phycisphaerae bacterium
TGACCCGGCTCATCGCATCGAGCCGCACACGTTCCTTTGCCGACATTGTCAGTTTTTCCATCCTGGCCGGTATACCCCGGCCTTCGGTGGGTGACACTTCTACTTCGGCTAAGGGGTGACAATTCTACTCCGGTACAACACATCTTCCCGGGGTTCCTTTGAACGCGCTCCCCTTTGCGTTATAAAGGTGAAATGACCACGACACATCCCACTTCCGCCCCTTCGCTCGGCGTGGCGCCGGAAAAGCTGCCTCGGCATGTGGCGATCATCATGGATGGGAATGGGCGGTGGGCACGGCAGCAGGGCCTGCCGCGGTTTGCGGGGCATCGCGCGGGGGCGAAAACGGTGCGACTCGTGGTGGAAGAGTGTGCGCGTCTGGGGCTGCAGCAATTGACGCTGTATTCGTTTTCAACGGAAAACTGGAATCGGCCGGCAGAGGAAGTGTCGCTGCTGATGGACCTGTACGTGGAATACATGCGGTCGCAGCGGCAACTGCTGATCGATAACAATATTCAGTTCGTGCAGATCGGACGGCGGGAGGGTTTGCCGAAGCTGGTGCTCGAGGAATTGCAGAACACGCTGGAGGCGACGAAGAACAACACGGGGATGACGCTCTGCCTGGCGATCAACTACGGATCGCGGATGGAGATCACCGATGCCGTGCGGCGTATTGCCGAAGAAGTCCGGGTGGGGGAGCTGTCGCCGGAGCAAGTGACCGAGAAAACCATTTCCGAGCGATTGTACACGGCGGGGATGCCGGACCCGGATCTGCTGATACGCACGGCCGGTGAAATGCGCGTGAGCAACTACCTGCTGTGGCAGATCAGTTATGCAGAATTCTACGTGACGGACGTGTTCTGGCCCGAGTTCGGCATCGACGAACTTTACAAGGGCCTGCGCGATTACGCGGGGCGGAACCGGCGGTTCGGCGGCGTGGACAAGTCGAATACCTGAGCGAATCTTCGAAGTTGGCGGGGGTTCTTTGCGGAATGCTAACCTTCTTCGATTATTCTGCGCGAAGTCGAAACGTCCATGGAATGTTTGAGCCTGGAGAGATTCTGCATGCGAGCCGCGGTTGTCAGGTTGTTTGTCGCCGTTTTGCTGCTGGCAAGTGCGTCGTGCGTTCAGGCGGAGGCGACGACGCAGCCGCGTGAGGCTGCGCCGCTGGCGCACCATGTGGTGATCATCAGCATTGATGGTTGCCGGCCGGATGTGCTGCTGCGGGCGGACGCACCGAACGTGCGTGAACTGATGAAACGCGGGTCGTTCACCTTCTGGGCGCGGACGACGGACATCGCCATTACGCTGCCGTCACACACCTCGATGATGACCGGGGTTCCGCCGGAGGTGCACGGCATCCTGGTGAACGACGAGAAGGCGGGGCAGGCAGTACCCTATCCGAAGGTGCCGACGCTGTTTGAACTGGCGAAGGCGCGAGGTTACACCACTGCACTTTTCAGCACGAAGCGGAAGTTCGACACGCTGGCGCGTCCGGGATCGGTGGATTGGAGCTTCATTGCGCGTGAAGCGACTTCGCCGGACGACCTGGGAATTGCGGACAAAGCGGCGGCGGCCATTCGCGCGCATCAACCGGGGGTGACCATGGTGCACATGGGGAACTGCGATATTGTGGGCCACAAACTGGGCTGGGGATCGCCGGCGCAGATCGCGGCAATCGAGCAGGCGGACAAGGGAATCGGGAGGGTGGTGCAGGCGATTCACGATGCGGGGATCGACGGCGATACGCTGATCATTGTTTCATCGGATCATGGTGGCGCGGGGCTGAAGCACGGGGCGAACGACATGCGATCGCGTTACATTCCCTGGATTGCGGTCGGGCCAGGCGTGCGGAAGAATTTCGATTTGACGCTGAACCGGGATCTGTATCCGCGCACCGAGGACACTTTTGCGACGGCGTGTTATTTCCTTGCGATCCCCATACCTCAACAGGTGGTCGGGCATCCGTTGATGCAGATTCTGGCGGATCGGGAATTGGTCACACCGGTGTCGGCGAAGCAGTGAAGCGCGCACGGGCGGCGGCGGCGAATTTGCTGCGGCGGTCCGCGTCGCGAAGCAGCGACCTGAGCGTGGCGAGCCATTGCGCGGCGGAGGGATGGGCAAATTCTGCGTTCGGCTTCATGAGCGCCGCAAGCGAACCTGCGGCAGCGTCGGCGGGATGCTGCGGCGATACGATCGCGACGCCGGCCGCGACGGCCTGCCAGAGCACCGGGGAGATGGTGCCGGTAGGCGAGAGATGAACGAGGAGCGCGACGTCCGACCACAGAGTTGCGGAAGCGTCGTCGTTTTGCTGAAAGGGCGGGAACGGTTCAATGGCAGTCGCGTCCGTCGGCGTGAAGGAGGGCCAGTCGCCGACCAGGCGGAGGGCGATTTTTTCGCTGGCGATTTTTTCGACAGCGATGTGCAGCGGGAGAGTGGGAATGAGCACGTCGCGAACGATGCGGAGCATCGGTTCACGGAGCGCGGGGTCGGAAGGACCATCGGGACCGGACGCAACATGGGCGCGGGCGAGCGCGCGGCGGAGGATGTCAGGCGCGAGGGCCGGATGCACGCTGAGCCATTCGTCTGTGATGATGTCGCGGGCGGCGGCGAAGACGGCCAAATGCGTGGGGAGTTCGATTTTGAGCGTCTGTGGATCGATGTCGGAAAGATCGCCGACGAGTGCGACGCGGTGCCGGAGCGCAAGGGAATGTTCCGGCAATAGGTGCATGGGGTCGGGCTGCGAGGGACGGAGTTCGATTTGATTGACGGGGATGCCGAGATCGACCAGGCGGGCCTGGTGATAGGCGCTGTGCACGATGATGCGGTCGCTTGTGGAGAGATCTTCACGCGGAACACGATCCCAGTAGGCGGGGCCGACGACTGGGGGCACCCAGGTCTGGACGGCGACCGCCGGCGGGATGCATCCGAGTTGCGGGCGGAAAAGGTCGCTGAGAACGACAGCGGGGCGGTGAGCAATGAGGAGTTCCAGCCGCGGGGCGAGGCTTGTGGTGGTGTGATGGTCGATGCGAATTTCAGGCAGGCCGGACAGTGCGCGGCGGATGGGGCGTTCGGCGGGATAACGCGGGGTGAGTGTGAGGGCGACACGCCCTTGTGCGGGTTTGCCCAGCGTTTCTTCGAGGCGAGCAACAAGGGCATTGATGAGGCCCTGGCGCTCTATGATCGCGCGGCGCACCATGCCTTCGCCGATCGCGAGGAGCGGGTTTCGTTTTTCACCAGCCAGCGTCGGCAGGGGGTGAAGGACGCCGGGGACTTCGTAGCCGGCGTTCTTTTTGAGAAAGGCGGAGAGATGATCGGAAGCATCGGGGCCGGGGCCGGTGAAGAGGAGGATTTTGCCGGAGGCCAGGAGCGGGGAGAGATCGCACGTGTCGAGCGCCATCCGGAGGAGCGCGGGATCGGGCTCATAGACGAAGACGGCCTGGGCGCCGGCGAGTTTTGCGGCGAAGGCGGCCCATTCAAAGCCGGAGCCGATCGAGAGGCCGAGTCCGTTGCCTGCACCGGCGTTGAGGGATTCGACGATCGGCGCCGCGGAAGCCGCGGGCATGGAAGTAGCCCCGAGCCACTCGATGCGGGGAGGCGAGGATTTCACGATGCGGGAGTAAGTGGGGGTTCCATCGGTGCCGTTGCGGCGTTGGAAATCGGCGGGGATTTGTGCGGCGCGGACCATTTCCGCGGTGGCGGGGGTCCAGGCGCCCAGCGCATCGAGATTCCGTTCAAGAAGCGACATGGGAGCAGCGTACCGGAGCGTGTCCTGGAAATCGAGCGAGCCCCGTTTCGGGGCTCACCTCAGAGTTGGAATATGCATTTGGGGGGAGTTTGCGGCCGTTGTGGGGGGCTGAAGGCGGACGAGAATTCGAAGACGTTGTAAAAATCGCGAATGTCGTCGTCGTCGGTTTTCTGCATGAGCTTGTTGTCGACCATGGCGAAGACGATGCGGCCGAAATCGCTGGTGCGGACGATGCCCCAGTGGGAGAGGACGGTTTCGGCGAGGAGGCCGTATTTTTCAACCGCATAATTGCGGAGGCCCCAGCAAAGCTGCTGGCCGGAGACATGGCAGGCGTGTTCGGACTTGGCGCGGAGATCGCCGTGGATCTTGGCGACGGTATGATTGAGGCCGTGGCGGACAAATTCGAAAGCTTCAACGGGATAACGGCCGCACTCATCGACGACCTGCTCGAGGGTTTTTCGCGTGGTCTCATTCATCGGCATAGGGCTGCTCTGCTTTTAGGATCGGGCTCATTATACAGAACGCGTGAAGAAAATTGAAAGTTTCCTTTTCGATGAGACGGGCGATATTCCGTGAAGACCAAAAAAAGGGACGGTCCGAAGAAGCCTTCGGACCGTCCCTGAGAAATTCGTGAGAAGATGGGGAACTTTGTCGGAAAAGTTCCTACTTCGGATTACTTGTCCTGCATCCTGGCGAGTTCTTTGTGTGCGGCGGCGACGCCGGCGCCGAACTCGAAGCCTTTGTAGCCTTGCTGGCGGAGGATGATTTCGACGCCGTGGATGACGCCGAGGGTGTCGGCTTGGTCGACGTAGCCCATGTGCGAAATGCGGAACATTTTGCCTTCCATGGTGCCCTGGCCGGCGGCGACGTTCATATTGAGTTGCTTGCGGAGAGCGCCGCGGAATTCCTTGTCGGTGAAGCCGGCGGGGTAGTTGATGCCGGTGACGGAGTCGGAGGGCTGCTTGGAGAAGACGCCGAGGCCGAGGGCGTTGGCGGCAGCGCGGGTGGCGGCGGCGAGGCCGGCGGTGCGCTTCCAGACGCCTTCGATGGTTTCCTGCTGGATCATGTTGAGGGCGACGAAGAGGCCGCGGACGAGGGTGACGGCGGGGGTCCAGGGGACGTCGTTGTCGTTGTAGCTCTTGAGGTAGCTGTTGAGGTCGAGGTAGAGGTTGGGCTGTTTGACCTGTGCGGCTGTTTTCTGGGCTTTTTCGGAGACGCTGATGAAGGCGAGACCGGGAGGGAGCATAAGGGCTTTCTGGGAGCCGGTGATGACGATGTCGACGCCCCATTCGTCGGTTTTGACGGGGATGGCGCCGACGGCGGTGATGCCGTCGGAGATGAGGACGGTGTCGGTGTTGCGGGTGAGGGCGGCGATGCCCTGGAGGTCGGTGACGGTGCAGGCGGAGGTTTCGGAGTGGACGAGGACGACGGCGTCGTAGTGTTTCTGCTTGAGGGCGTCGGCGACCTGGTCAACGGGGACGGCCTGGCCGTATTCGGCCTTGAGGACGGTGGCGTTCCACTTGTTGCGTTCGCCGATCTTGACCCAGCGTTCGGCGAATTTGCCGTTGGAGAGGAAGAGGACGTTGCCGTTGGCGGGGATGGTGTTGATCATGGCCATTTCGGCGCCGGCGGTGCCGGAGCCGGAAATGGTGAGGACGGGGTTTTTGGTCTGGTAGACGTATTTGAGGCCTTCGTTGACCTTGGCGAAGAGGTCTTTGTACTGCTGGGTGCGGTGGTGGAAGACGGGTTTGGCCATTTCGAGGAGGACATCTTCGGGGACGCTGGTGGGGCCTGGGGTGAAGAGACGCATCTTGTTCATGGGGAGCTCCGCGAGAAAAAAGCAGGAAGCCGAAGCAGCGCTGCGGTTCCTGCGAAAAGGGTAAGCAAAAGAAGATAAGGGAAAGGGGAGAGGTGATCAATGAGGGGAAGACGGAGGCGGGCGTAAGAGAGAGAGAGGTTGCCAAGGGAGTGTACGTCATTGGCAACCTGTCGTTTTTGAGCTAAAAACGCAGGTGGGGCCTTGCCTATTTTAACAATGGGAGGTTTTGCGGGTAGGAGGTTATTCGGGGAGGGCGACGACCTGGCTGACTTCGGGGACTTTTTCGCGGATGTTGCGTTCGATGCCTTCGCGGAGGGTCATGTTGGAGGAGGGGCAGCCGATGCAGGCGCCGTGGAAGCGGATTTGGACGACGCCTTCGGTAGAGACGTCGATGAGTTCGACGTCGCCGCCGTCGGACTGGATGACGGGACGAAGCCAGTTGATGACCCGCTGGACGCGGTCTTTGACTGTAGGCTGAGCGGCAGAGGTGTCGTTGACTTGGGTCATTCCCAGCTCCTTGAATTACCTCAGTATAGAGAGAGGGCGCGGGGCGTTCAAACTGGGGATGAGGCGTCGGCGGGCGCCGGATGGGGGGCTTGTGGAGGGGGTGTGGGGGGTCAGGAGGGCTTCTTGGCGCGGAAGAGGCGGATGTTGCCGTTGATTTCTAGGGCGATGGCGTTGTCGAGGACCTGCCAGGAATGGAGGATGGGGCCATCGCCGACGACGCCGGAGTCGTTGGGGACGTTGACCTGGGTGACGAGGAGTGCGGTCTTGGCGCGATCGTACAGGAGCAATTCGACGGCGCGCGGGGAACCGACGGAGCTTCCGTTGGCGAGACAGATCAGGTAGCGGTCGGAGAGCTGCATGTCCTGGAGGGGCGGGGCTTCGGGAGGAACGGTGCCGCGGTAGACGAGCTGGTCGCCGGAGCTGCGGACCTCGGTGGCGTAACCGGAGAAGATGCCGTTGCTCTGGAAGATGACGATATCGCCGTCGAGGAGTGAGCGTTCGTAGGCGATTTCGGATTGTTCCGGGGTATCGAGGCGGATACCGACCATGGGGGGCTTGGGCCAGCGGGTTTCGCCGCCGTCCTGGGCGAGGCAAAGGACATCGCTGTTGCGGTTGACGAGGATGAGGCCGTCGAGGGTGAGAATGGTGGCGTAGGGGAAGCGGGACTGGATGTCGGGGCGACGCCAGAGGGGCTTGTCCTGGTCGGAGAAGAGGTCGTAAGCGGCGACGGAGAGTTCGGTGACGGTGAAGAGGGTGCCATCGTCGGAGATGGTGCGCCAGAGGGCGTGCTCGTTGTCGAGCTTGATTTGTTTGCGGAATTTACCGGTTTCGGCGTCGAGGACGAGGAAGGAGGAGCCGGCGTGGTCCTGGGGATCGACCTGGGCGACGACGAGGTCATCGTTTCCGACGAGGGTGGAGGTGAGACCGCCGGGGGTTTTGACGAGGAGGGGCTCGCCATTGGGATCGCGCCAGGCGGGCTTGCCGTTGTCGACGGAGAAAGCGGAGATGCCGCTGCTGGTGGCGACGAGGAGCTTGTCGTCGATCATGCGGACGGTGGAGAAGGCGAGTTGGCCGAGCTTGGCGAAAGCGATCTGGCGGGCGATTTCGGGATCTGCAGCGCCGGCGGCCATGGCGGGGTCCATCTGGGCGTCGATGCCGGAGACGATCTGTCCGTTGATCATGAGGCGGCCATTGCCGCGCATGATGATCTGGCCACCGCCGGGTTGTTGAATGACGCGGATGCGCACGGCGGGCGGCATGCTGGGGCGGGGTTCATTGTTGCCGGAGGGGCTGAGCGGGATCTGCCAGGCGATGGCGTGGGTGGTGGTGTTGATGCCGACGAGGGTGTGGGACTGGACGAGGACGGAGATATTTCCCCAGGAGCCGAGCAGGGTGGCGGGGGCATGTTCGGGCATCTGGATGCCATCGGCGGTTGTGAGTTCCTTGCCGGAGGGGACATCGAAGAGGTGGACGTTGTCGTTGACGGCGGCGAAGAGAAGATCGGGGCGGTTGAGGTTGGCGGAGCGTTCGACGGGGGGCAAGAGGGTGGCGTTGGCGAGGAAGATGCGCGAGAGGGAGGCGGCATCCATGGCGGGGCCTTCATCGTTTTGCGGGGCAGGCATGGTGGGGCGGCGGCCCTCGGAGAGGTTTTTGCGGGCGGCGTGGACCTGGTCGCGCAGGGAAGCGAAGGTGGTGGGTCCGGAGGCGTTGTGCCAGGAGAGGTCGGGATACTGGCGGAGGCCGCGTTCGGCCCAGGCAAGTGCGGCGCCGTAGCGTTTGAGTCCGAGCTGTGCGATGGCGAGATCGGCGGTGACGCGTCCCTTGATGGCATCGGGGGCGTGGCGATAGAGCCAGCGGAGGACGCGGAGGTCGGAGGCCCAGTCCTGCCGGTCGCGATAGGTGTTGACGAGTTGAGTGGCAGCGGTGACGGCGGCGTTGCTGTTGGGGTAGGAGTCGACGACCTGCTGCATCATGCCGAGGTCCTGCTGGCTTTGGGCCTTGGCGAGGAGAGCGGCGGCCTGGTCTTCGAAGCGGCGGTAGACGGCGGGGGTTTTATCAAGAAGGGCACGGAATTTCTGTTCTGCGGTGACGCCGGCGCGGGAGACGGCATCGCCGCGGTGGAAGGGTGCAGCGCGCATGGCGGCATCGGTGAGGACCTGGCTGTAGAGGAGCGCGGCTTCCTCGGGCTTGTCCTGGGCGAGGGAGAGGTCGGACATGGAGAGGCGCCACTCGGCCTGTTGTTCGGGGGAGCGGGCGGTGGCCTTGCATTGCTCGAAGTAGAAGCGGGCGCGGTCGCGGAGGTCGGACTCGGATTTGCCGAGGAGTTGTTCGGCGAAGTTGAGGCTGGTGCGGTAGAGGCGCCCGAGGATGTCTTCGGAATCGGGGGCGGCGGCGGCGAGTTCGACGGCGCGGCGGGTGTTTTCCTCGGCAAGGTCGAGGTGGTTGGTGCGGAAGGCGATTTCGCCAAGGGCGAGGTAGGGTTCGGGACTCTGGGGGTGGGCCTTGATCTGGGCGAGGCGGTTGTCGCGTGCGGTTTCCCAGCGGGAGTAGCCGGAGACGTCGGTGTCATTGACGACGACGACCTGTTCGCTGGTGACGAGGAGGTTGCCGGGCTTGCCGGGGAGATCTTTCTGGGTCCTGGGCCACTGCCAGAAGTCGAGGCTTTTGCCGGTGGCAGGGTCGAAGCGCTGCATGCCTTTTTCACAAGGGACGTAGAGGGCGGAGGCGGCGAGGAAGGGGCGTCCTTCGGCGGGGCCGGTTTCCTGGGCTGCGGGCATCTGGGAGGTCCAGGCGGGGGTTGGGGATTGATCGGCGGTGTCGATGTCGAGCGCGGCGCAGGAACTTCCGGTGAGAATGACGCGAGAGCCGATGAGGCCGACCATGGCATCGATGCGGGGGATTTGAAGGTCCTTGTTGGAGATTGAGCGGAGCAGCTTGCCGTTCCAGCGGTCGTAGAGGTGGAGGATGGTTTCGGGTCCGGAGGTTTCGCAGGTGATGAGGCGATCGCCGTGAACGAGCGGGGGGTTGAGTTTCCAGGAGGGGACGAAGGCGGAGGGGTTGAAATAGTCCTGCGGGGAGCGGTTCTTCTTGGCGGCCTCGGTGACCTGGAGCCAGCGGATGCGTCCGGCGTTGGCGTCGATGGCGCAATCGGCGCCCTGCCCGGTGCTGACGTAGAGCATGTCGTCGGAGAAGGTGGGAATGGGGATGCTGGCGAAATTCATCATGGGGGCGTAGTAGGCGCCGCCGGTGGCGCTGCAGATGTAGCAGGACCAGGCGGGTGCGCCGGTATCGGGATCGAGGCGGACGATGTAGAGCTGGACGAAGGCGGTATCGCCGGTTTTGCGGGCCATGACGAAAACGCCGCGGCGCGTGAGGAGGGGAGAGCCGATGAAGGCGAGGGTGCCCTTGGAATCGAGCTTGATGTTGCGGGAGGGGGTGGACCACTTTTCAGCGCCGGAGTTGCGGTCGAGGCAGACGATGCGGGAGCCGGGGATGAGGACGCTTTCCTCGTTGTCGTCGCTGCTGTTTGCGGCGGGGGTGGCGGGGAGGACGGCGTAGACGCGGTTGCCCCAGACGGCGACGCTCTGGTGGGCGGAGGGGCGGTAGGGATTGTCGCCTTCCATTCGGGCCTGGTAGAGCTGTTCGCGCATGGACTCGGCGCGCGTGGGTTCGCGCTGGGGGAAGGCCCAGACGGGGGTGCCGGCGTTGGAAGAGAGCGCGAGGATGCGGTCGCCGGTGTGGATGAAGAGTGTTCCCTCGGAGAGGACAGGATAAGAGATGAGGCGGGAGGGGGTTTGCGGGCGGGGTTCGCCGCTCTGCACCTGAATCATGCCATTGGGGAGGGGCGGCATGGCGCGAATGGCGGGGTTGGCGGCCTGGGGCCGGAGTTCGATGTTCCAGAGTTGTGCGCCGATGGAGGCGTTGGCGTCGGGGAGGGCGGCGTGGGTGGGACCGCCCTGGAACTGGGGCCATTCGTCGCGGGGAACTTCCTGGGCCCAGTCGGCGGCGGGGACGTGGAGGAGGGCATCGAGCTTTTCGACGAGATTGACGGATTGGCCATCGACGGTGCCGGAGGCATCGGGGAATTCCTTTTGAAGCTGTTCGAAGAGGGCGCGTGCGGCGGAATCGTTGCGATCCATGTGCTGTGCGACGGCGGCGCGGAAGAGGAATTGGGCGCGTTTTTCGGGGGCGCGAGCGGCGGGATGGTGGAGGAGTTCCTGCCAGAGCCGTGCGGCGGCGGAGAAATCAGAGCGTTCGAAGTACCATTCAGCGGCCTGGGAGAGGCCATTCAACGCGGCGGTTGAGGGGAAATAGCGGTCGCAGGCGCGGAGCACGCCGGCGGTATCGCGCTGCGCCACGAGGGGCTCGATTTCCTTTTGCGCTTCGAGTCCAAGGAGCTGGTCGTACATGCCGCTCTGGACGGCGGGCATGTCGAGGAGTTTCTGGCGGACATAATCGGTGACGGAGAGGTAGGAGTCGTTGTCGAGGTAGACGAGCTTCTGGCCGAACTCGTTGATGACCTTCTGGTAGGCGTTGATGGCAAGCTGGGATTGTCCCTGGGCGGCGTAGCGGTTGGCTTCGCGGAGTTTTTCGACGGAAGCGAAGGAGTCGTCGACGTAAATTTGTGCGGCGTTGCTGGCGGCGCGATCCATGAGGGCGCCGGGCTGAAGCGGACCGTTGGCGGGGGCGGGGAGCGGGTGGGGAGTTTCGGCAGGTTCACCGGCGGGAACCTGCGTGGCCGGGGCGGTGGCGGCGGCTTCCTGTGCGTGCAGGGCGGCAGCGCCGAGGATGCAGCCCCCCCCTACCGCGGCGGCCAACCAGGTTGCCGGGAATCGATGGTGCGGCGTAGGCATGTTGTGCACTGGAACCTCCCTGGATGCTCGCCTGCATTATACGTTGCCAATCGGGAGGGTTCCGCTCAGAGATAGGGCGCCCAGAGCAATTCGAGTTGCCGGCGGGTGGCGGGGGGGATTTTGTCTTTGGCGGTCCAGATGGCTAGTTCGAGGGCGCGGTGGGCGTCGAAGGTTTCGGCGCGGCGGGCCCAGAGGAGGGGGATGGCGGCGTGGATGAGCTTGAGGGCATTGTCGGTGGCGGCGTGCATGTGCTCCATGATTTCGGCGAGGAGGGCCTGTTTGCTGGCGGCCTGGTGCGGACGCCAGGAGTCGTAATCGGTGGCGAGGGCGACGAGGGCGTAGGAAATTTCAGCTTCGCGGGCGAGTTTTGCTTCGGGCATGGCGGTCATGCCGATGAGATCGCCCCCCCACTGCCGGTGCATGAGGCTTTCGGCGCGGGTTGAAAAGGCGGGGCCTTCCATGCAGACGTAGGTGCCGGCGGGTTTGAGGGGGAGATGGGGGAGGTTTTGCGCGGCGTCGATGAGGATTTGGCGCAGCGCGGGGCAGAAGGGGTGGGCGAATTCGACGTGGACGGCGGCGCCGGGCTGGTCGAAGAAGGTGCCGACGCGGCGGTGTGTTTTGTCGATGACCTGGTCGGGGATGACGAGGGAGCGTGGGGGGATTTCCTCGCGGAGGCTGCCGACGGCGCCGGAGGCGATGATCCATTTGCAGCCGGCGGCCTTGAGGGCCCAGATGTTGGCGCGGAAGGGGATGGCGGAGGGGGGAATGGTGTGGGCGGTGCCGTGACGGGGGAGGAAGGCGATGGGGACGCCGTTCCACTCGCCGAGGAGGAGGGGTGCGGAGGGTGCGCCGAAAGGGGTTTCGAATTGCTGTGGGGATCCGGCGCCGGAGGCGAGGAGTGCTGCGCCGAGGCCGGAGCCGCCGATGATGCCGATGCGGGGGGAAGGGGTCATGGGGGGATGGTAACGTGCGCGTGGGGGAAATTCACGCGAAGGGGGCGGAGTGGCGCTGGAGCGATGTGGTGGAGGCGAGTTGCGTGGCGGTTCGCATGGACGAGGTGGGGGAGAAAGACTAAAGTGGTCAGGCTCAATTCCGGAGCCGCTGCGGCGTAGCGAGGCCCGAGCCGTGAAGACGGCGGGGAGGCCGCGGGTTGCCGGACATGGCCCGTGTTTGCGTCGGCTGAAATGCGGTCGCAAGCCCAAACGTCGGAGGACCACCGCCCCGTGACCGCCACCCTCACCACCCCAGGTACGGATGTACTTGTCGAAGCCCGCAACATATCGAAGCGATTCAAGGTATATCCGCGGCCGGTCTCGCGGCTGACGGAATGGGCGTCGCTGGGGAGGCTTCGGCGGCACGAGGATTTCTGGGCACTGCGCGACATTTCGTTCCAGGTGCGGCGCGGGGAGTGCCTGGGGATTATTGGTCCGAACGGGTCGGGAAAGAGCACGCTGCTGAAGATACTCACGAGCGTGCTGACGCCGACGGGCGGGGAATACGAGGTGCGCGGGCGGCTATTGAGCCTGCTGGAACTGGGCGGGGGGATCAATCCGGAATTGACGGGGCGGGAGAATGTGCTGAGCGGGGCGCAGCTTCTGGCGTTTCCTCCGGGGTATGCGGAGAAGGCGTTGCCGGAGATTGAGGAGTTCGCGGAGCTTGGGGAGTTTTTTGACCGGCCGATGCGGATGTACTCAAGCGGGATGGCGGTGCGGCTGTCGTTCAGCATGTTCGCGTGTTTGCGGCCGGAAGTGTTTGTGGTGGATGAGGCGTTGAGCGTGGGGGATGTGCATTTTCAACAGAAGTGTGTGCAGCGGATCGAGGAGATGCGTGCGGCGGGGACGACCTTTTTGTTTGTGTCGCATGACATGGGGTCGATCCAGCGGATCTGCACGGAGGTGATTCTGCTGTCGCACGGGCGGACGCTTTTTGCGGGAGCGCCTGAAGAGGCGGTGAGCAGGTATTACGCGGCGTGCAGCGCGGCGCCGGAGCGTCCGACGGTGACGTCGCAGCCGTCGACGCCGCTGTCGGAGAGCGTTGAACGAGATCTTCTGGTCAAGCACGATGTTCTTTCACAGGCGCGGAGCCGGCACGGCCAGGGGGAATTCAAGATCGCGGCGGCGACAGTGCAGGACGAGGAGGGGCATTTCACGCTTCTGATCGGCTGCATGAAGCATGCGGTGATCACGTTGTTGCTGCGGGCGGAGCATGCGATTCCGAACGGGTCGGCGGGGCTGCACATTTTCGACCGGTTGAACAACCTGGTGTTTGCGGCGGGGACGCGGCAATTGGGGATCACGCTTCCGCCGCTGAAGAAAGGGGAGGAAGTGATCGTTCGTTTCCGCGTGCAGGCGAACCTGCAACCGGGGGAGTACACGTTCAGCCTGGGGTGCAGCGAGCCGAGCCCGGAGGACGTGAATCTGGGGCACATCCAGGACCGTGCGGAGGGGCTGGGGCCGTTGTTGATCTTGGCGCCGGAGAGCAAGTTGGCGCCTTTTTATGGCATCACGAAGCTGCCGATGACCGGAAGCCTGCACGCCGCGGAGTAAGCGCGTGCAGGATCGGCGTGGCGGATTTTGGTGGAGGTGTTGTGAATTCCGCGATGTCCCGTTTCGCGTGGGTGAATGGATCGGCAGATTCGGCGTTGCTCCAGGCGCTGGCGCAGGCTGAACCGGCGCTTGCCCATTGCCGCGCGGGCGCTGCGCTGCGGGGCATTCTGGCCCAGTGGACGTATGGGGCCATCTGGTCGAGGCCGGAATGGACGATGGAAGCGTGGCGGGCGCAGCGCGTGCCGGTGTCGGTGCTGAGGTCGGCAGTGGATCCGAACGCGGCGGTATTGCCAAAGGTGGCGGGCCGGCTTGCGGAATCATCGGCCGGGGACGTTTCGCTGATGGAAGCCTGCAGCGTGGCGGCCGAGGCGATGCGGGAATTGTCGGCGGTTGTTGGTCCGGTCGGTGGCCGACGTGTGACGCCGTCGAGCGGCATGACGTTTGAGCAGTGGCAGGGGTTGGGATTTTCCGGACACGATCACCTTGTTGAGTGGGCCAATGGGGTCCGGCGCACTCCTCCGGCACTGGTTCGCTCGCTGCTGTTGCACGGCAGCGCGGCCGATGGCCACGTGGCGCCGGGTTACAGCGATGTAGACATGCACGCCGTCATTGCGACGCCGCGCGATGCCTCGGGCCAGGATCTGTTCGCGACACTTGAGTGGCTCGTCGTCAACCAGTCGGTCCTCCATCGGTTCAATCCGTTTGCGCATCATGGCTTCATGCTGACGCTGGAAGCGGAATGCCGATTTCTTTCGGAGGCATCGCTTCCGTCGGCGCTTCTGCAACGGGGTGTCTGGATATTGCCGGCGGCCGGGGCGATGGAATATGTGCCGGACACGTTGGGCGCGGTGCGAGCGATCGCCGGGATGGAGATGGTGTTCGAGCAGCGGTTCCGGGAGGCCGTTTCGATCACGGGGCCCTTTGACGCGATCTGGTGGACGTCTTCAGCCTTGTTGTTGCCGCTCCTGTTGTGGCAACTGATGAAGTGCGAAACGCTTTACAAACCGGAAGGGATCGCGCGGTGCGGCGAAATTCTCTCGCCCGGCGCGGTCGATGTGATCCATCAGCTTGAGGCGATCCGTGCGCGCATCGGAAAATGGATCGAGCAGCACCCGCAGGTGTTCCGCGAAGAGTCCTGGCCGGGCGCGGCCCTGCACCGGGCACGGAAAGTGATGTTTACCGAGGCGGACCGCGCGGACCTGGGCATCACCGACGATCTTGTGCGGCGCGGTGAAGCGTTGTGGGAAGAAGTCGCACACACAGCGCTCCGCTTCGTCGAGGGGAAAGCGGAGTCGGGGTTCGCATCGCGAGCGGAGAAATTTTTCTTCGCGTGGCCAGCGCACGTTTCCGAAATTCCGCGCCCGGTGGCGCTTTCCGCGTATGAAAATGCGCGGGAGAAATTTCTCACCCGTGCGGCCGCGGAGCCAAGCGTGCGGGCGGTTTACGAATTCGGCAAGATCGGATCGGCGGGGCTGTCGGATCTGGACTTTCTGCTGGTGATGGCGCCTGGCGCGGGAGGAACACCGCCCGCGCTGCAGTTATGCAATTTGCCGCCGGAGATCGCCGACATCATGGGCCATGACGCGATCACCATTTCCGAAGAGGCGGTGAATCATTTTCCGGTGGTGTTTCCGCTGTTCGAATCGCGGCAACTCTCGGGCGCCGCGCGCCCGCTTCCCTCCACCTTCTCGCTGCCGCGGCAGACCGTTGCCCCGATGCTGACGCGGCTGACGGCGGTGAAATACCCGAACGATATTGCGTGGCTCTGCAGGCAGCCGAAGGTGCGATGGAAAACGCTGCTCGCCTATCTCAACAGTTTCCGTCATGTCCAGGAGTGCCTCGCTTTCCTGGGAATCCCCTCACCGGAGCGGGTGAATCGTTGCGTCGCGATGAACCAGGAGATTCGCAAGCACTTTGCGACGGAGGGCACGGCCACGCGCGGCGATCTGCGGAATGCGCTTCTCGACATGCTGCATGCCAGCGTCGATGTGCTCTTCGCCCTGGAAAACTGGTGGAGGACGGAGCAACCGCTGCTGGGCATCGCGACCGATCCGGCAGATCCAGAGGCCTATCGCACGGCTCTTCTTGAAAGTATTGCCGGTTCGTCGACACCGCCGCCGCATCCGCCGGCAATCCGCGCGGTACTGCGGCGGTGCGGAATGATGGAAGACAACACGGCGAGTCTCTATCCGCAGAGCGCTGAGGCGGATCGGTTTCATCAGGCATTCGATGAGTACCTGGCGAGCGTCCGTGCGTTTGTCGCCATCGAAACGGCGGCCGATCGGACACCGAGCCCCTACATTTTCGGCCCGATTCCCCTGCGGGCGCCCGAGTATCCCGAGCCGGTCCGCCTGGCGGCGGTTGAGGAGCTGGCGAATCCCGCGATGGAGGAATTCCTGCTCCACCTGAACGCCTTCGCCGCGGAGCATGGGCTCCGGATGATGACGAACTGGTCGAAGGCATGGGAATACCCATGGATCTGGCTGAATGGATTGCGCACGCTGTCGGCAGGCCAGACGCTGGTGGACCTCGGCTCAGAACTTTCGCCCGTGCCGTGGTTCCTGGCCACGCGCGGCATCAAGTGCATCCTGATCGAAGCCGACCCGCAGTTTGAGCCGCTGTGGGAGTCGTTGCGTTCGAAGCTCGGGGTTGATGTGGAGTGGCGGTTTGTGAATTCGGAGGTACTTCCGCTGCCCGATGCGAGCGCCGATGCGCTGACCAGCTTTTCCGTCATCGAGCACCAGCCCGACAAGCGGCGGGCGGTCGATGAAATCGTGCGCGTGCTGAAACCGGGGGGGATGTTCGGCGTCTCGTTCGACATCTGCGAGCCGGAGCTCGGCATGACGTTCCCCGCGTGGAACGGCCGGGCGCTCACGCTTCAGGAATTCGAGGAGACCCTGTGGCGGCACCCGGCGTTCGGGAAGCAGCACGCACCCGCGTGGAACCGGGAGGACATGGCGGCCTTCAAAGAGTGGCACCTTCGCAGTGCCGCCCACCACAACTACGTTGTCGGCGCCACGGTGCTGCGCAAGCGCTGACGCGAGCGACTTCCGCACGGCAGTTTACGGCGATGCTTGCTTCTTCTTCGGCAACAGGTTTCGCAGGGGGGAGGCGATGGAGCTCAAGGGGACTGGCGTGATCTTCGGGTTGTCGATCGTGCCTGTGACTGCGAGTTGCAGCAACTGGGCGCGAATCTCGTTGACGAGGGAGGAGATGAGGGGGAGCTTGAGCTCGTTGGGGGATTCGGTCACGAAGTTGAGGTCGAGGGCCTTGTCGGCGAGGGACATCGTGCCGGCGCCGGCGAGGTTGATCGTCGGGCTCTCGAGCAGGATTTTCTCGAACGTCACCTTGTTGTCACGCAGGTAGTAGCTCATCGCCGCCTGATCGAACGCCCGGGCGACGGGGAGGCGCAGGGTGACGAGTTGCATGAGGCCCATGGCGAGGGGGACGTTGTAGATTTTGCCGTCGTGGATGATGAGTTCGCCGCGTCCGGTGCGGTCCGGGTGCGGGCCGAAGGTCTGTTGCACGGCGAGGGTGGCGGAGACGCGGCCGTCGCCGATGCGCTTGCGCTCGTCCTCGGTCGCCGTTTTGGGAAGGAGAAGGCGGGAGAGGTCGGCATCGTGGAGCATGAGCGTGGCGTCGTAACCGGCCTGGGTGGGGTGATCGCCGCCGGTGCCGAAGCGGACGGTCATGTTTCCCTGGGTGACGCCGCCGGCCACTTTGCCGTCGATATCGCTGATATGCAGGGTCTGGTCTTTCGAGGACATGGCGACGGCGGCCTGGAGGGTGTCGAGGGTCTTTCCGGAAAAGCTGACGTTCGCCCCGTTGATCATGCCGGTGAAATCAAATACGCCGCCGTTCCATGTTCCGTTCGACGTCAGGCCGACGCGATCCGCCTCGATGTTCAGCGCACCATCCATGGCGAAATTGCGGGCGGCGAGTTCGGCATCGAAGGTCCACGGCTTGCCTGAAGCGGCCCGCTGCAGGGTATCGACGTTCAGTCGGAACTGGCCGCTGGTCTTGTGGTCGGTGAGGAATTTGGAAAAATCTCCCGGGAGCTTGGCCAGCCAGGGCGTGGCGAGGCCATCGGAGGTCGCACTCGCGCGAAGGTCGCATTCTCCTGTATCGATGTGGTAGGTGCCGTCGCAGCTCAGGGCCAGCGGCCCGGAGTTCGCCGTGAGCTGCTGGAACGCGACCCTTCCGGGGGCCAGGAGAATGCGCCCCTGGATGTCGTCAATGGAAGCGGGCCAATCGGCGTGCGAGATGGAGAGGGCTTTGGGAACGAGGGTGCAGGAGTAATCATCAATGGCGAAAGCGGGAGCGGGAGAAGGCGCGGGCATGGTTGCGGCGACGTCGGGCGCGGTCGTCGGCGTGCCCGCCGCCGGAGTTCCGGCATGAAGAACAGCATTCGCATCGACATCGACCTTGCCCTGCACGTTGTATGCGTTCCAGGCGTTGCGAATTCCGTCCGGCAGGAACGTGGGCGCCGGCCGGGGGACGACCACGTCGCGGCCGTGAGCAGCGAGTTGCAGATGCGCGCTGGGCTGGGCGAGTTCGACGGCGCCGTTCGCCGACAGATGCAGATTGTTGAGGATCCGTCCCGTGGCGGACTGGAGGTCCAGGTGCGTTCCGGAGAGGTGGGCGTCGGCATCCACATCGCGGAGGTCGAGCGCCCCGTCATGGGATCGCACCGACACCTGGCGAAGCGTCACGTTGCCGGCCACATCCAGCGGGGCTCTTTCGCCATTTGGATCCTCGACGGGTTTCCGCTGAAAGATGCCGTCAAAACCGCAGCGTCCGGAGAAATCCAGGTTCCTGATCTTGTCGGTGTACTCCTCGGGAATGGCATTGAGGAGGGAAATGTCCAGGGGCACATCGGCGGTCGCATGGAGTTCCGGCATGAGGTTGCGCACATCTCCGCCGGGATGGCGGATGATGCCGTTGAACCGGATCACGCCGGAGTGATCGCCGCCGGTGGTGATCTGAAAGTTGTTGACGTAGGACTGGTCTGCCGTGAGGACGAGTTGGCCGTGGGCGTGGGAGAACCGGTACGGAAAGGCCTTGGCGTATCCGAAGCCGTCGGTGAGCGTCAGGTCGACGTGCACATCCGGCGCCCCTGCGTTGCCGGCGGCGCGTTTGACGACGCAATCAAACTTGCCGCGGGCCTGCAAGACGAACTGATCCCAGATGGCCTTGAAATCGCCGGGGAGGCAGGCGGCGAGGCGGTCGTCGAAGACGGAGTCATCGGACCAGACGCGGAAATTGATTTCCTTGTTCGCGGGGGTGGTGCCCGTGGTGCCCTGGATGTGAATCACGTTTTCGTCGGCATGGGCGATCACGTCGTCGAAAGTCACGGTGTTTTCGTTGAAGCGGACGTGTCCCTTGACGTGGTCGAGCGGGTAGGGGAACGGGCCGAAGCGCATCCGCGCATCATCGCAGAAAATATTGCCGTCGAGGTGGATATCGCGCGTGCCGCCGATGCGGTTCACGCCGATCGAGACATCAAATTTTCCGTGCGGGGCGATGCGTTGAATGAGGTCCTGGCTGTCGGGGAAGGCCAGGAACAGGGGCGGATAATCTTCGCCAAGATTGGCGTCCGGAAAACGGATGTGCAGGTCGAAGGGGGAATCGGGAGCCGCTCCGGCGATGGCGCCGACCGCCTCGAAATCGTAACCCAGCAGGCGGCCGCGGATGTTGGCCTCAACGCTCGCCTTGCTCACGCCGAAGCGCAGGGAGCCGCGGATGTCGGAGAGATTCACCGGATACGAAGGTCCATTCGGGCGCGGCGAGGCGAGCATCTGCATGGAGACGCGGTCGAGATCCGCACCGATGACCGGCCCGGCATCGTTGTCGAAGCTGACCCAGAGCTGGGAAAAGCGGCCTTCCAGGTGGTGCTCGCTCCACCATTCGCGTACCTGCCGGGGAAGCACATCCCGCAGGGCATCCGACAACACGATATCCTGTGCGACCGCGGTAAAGCGATTGTTGCCGATATCCCACGTTCCCGTGACGTTCACCAGCGCGTTCCCCACAGGCGACTTCGCATTGCCGGAACCCTGGCCTGGTTGCTGCGTGAACTGGAAGCGATAGGTGGAAGGGTCTGCCGGGGTGGGTGTGAACTGGCCGTCGATGATGGCATAGGCGGTCTGCGTCAGGCGGTTGTTGGCGAATTCCCCCCATTGGACGCGTGCGTCCCGGAGGATCAGGACGGGCAGGGCGATGGGCTTCGCGGGTGCGGTTGTCATCGGCCGCGTGGCGGCGCCTTTTTTGCGAAGCATCTCGTAGTTCCAGTGATCGGCCTGCCGGTCTTCGATGAGGTAAAGGGTCGGGCGGATGGCGGTGAGCTGCGTGGCGCGGAGCTGGCCGGCGAAAAGGCTGAGCCAGTCGAAGCGGGCTTCAATCTGATCAGCGGAAAAGAGAGGAAGCGGGTGGCCGCTCGAGGCGGGATCGGTCTGGACGCGGACATCGGAAAGCAGGAGCGTGCCGGAGAGGGAGAGGTGGCCGGTGGTGACAGCCACATGGCCACCGAGGACGTTGGAGAGGAGCGTTTCCGCCATGCGGCTGATGCGTGCCGGGCGCGTCACATACCAGACGCCGGCGAACAGGAGAATGAGAAGGGCGAGGGTGCCGAGGCTGGTGAGGCGTCGGAAGGGGCTGATGAAGGCGGCGCGGGGCGCGCGGCTGGCGTAACCGCAGGAGCGGTTTTTCCACCAGTGGGCAGGGTTTCCGCGGACATAGGCGGGCATCAGGCACCAGGGACAGCACGTCGCGCAACAGTCGTTAGACCGTTAACTCTGCTGGACGTTTGCGGCGACGCACGCGTTCGATGAGTTCCGCGACGGCCGCGCCCGCGAAAATGGCCAGCACGGGCATCAGCGGCACACGATATCGGACGGAACCGAGGAACAATGAGTGTACCGCGGTGAAGTACCCCACGGGAATCAACAGCAGTATTTTCACGCCCGGCGGAAAGCGCACCAGCAGCACTCCGACCAGCGACAGCAGAAAAAACGGCAGGTACCACGCGCCGATCACCAGTTGCAGGCGCGGGTTCTGGAATTCGGACGCGTTCAGCCAGGGCGACCAGGTCCTTCCCGCTTTTTTGAACGCGAGGCGCGCGATGCGAACCGGGTCCGTTCGGACGTAATGCCAGGCGCGCCGGTTCCATTCGTCATTCCGCTGTGCTTCGTTGAGTCCGCGCATGTCCGCGGGGAGGGTGATGATGTCCTGCTTTGGCGAACCGTCGGCGTCGGGGTACACCGCTTCGTAGAGGGAGATTCCTTCGAGGGTGGTCAGCCGGAAGAAGCCGGTGTGGAAGATCGAGAAATTCCGCGTCTGCCACGGGAGGAGCGTCACGAAGACGATGACGACGGCCAGAACGCTGCCAATTACGTGCGGAAGGATCGATCGACCGGGCTCTCCCGCTGGCCGCGCTCGGCGCCGCCAGCTGATCTGATACAACGTCCATGCTGCGACGGGAACGATGCACCAGAGGACCGAAGCCCTCATGTAGACAGCCGCCCCCCAGACGAAGCCCAGCAGCAGCCACTTGCCGAAGCTGGGGCGCTCCATCAATCGCAGCAGCAGCCATAATCCGAAGAGAAACAGCAGGGTGAAGGGCATTTCGGACAGGAAGGCGGCCGAGAACCCGATGGAAAGCGGATCGCAACTGGCCAGGATGGCAGCGCAAAGAGCGGCGGTGGCGCCGATGCGGCGGGCAATGGCGTAGACCAACCAGATCGTTCCCGCCGAGAGCAGCGACTGAACCACCAGCACTGCCTTGATGGAAGTGCCGAAGAGGAAATAGACGCCCGCGGCGAAGAGGGGATAGCCGGGCATTCGGCTGGCGAGGAGCCCGTTCGTTTCGTACGCCTCGCCGTGGACAATGGCCTTGGCGAGAAGATCGTAGTCCACGGAGTCCGGGAAGAGGAACGGGTGCGCCAGCGACAGAAGCAGGCGAAGCATCACCGCGAACCCAATCAGGAACAGCAGCCATCGCTGCGAGCGTCGGGCGATCAGGTCCGGCTGCGTCATCGGGATTTCTCCACCCGGACGACGCCTCCGCCGGCGCGCAACAGCAACCCTCGCCCCAATTGAATGGATTTCCCGCCGGCGGACGCCTGCACGATGCGCACCGCTTCGCGCGTTCGTTCAAAATCCGTCGTCTCGGTCGAGCCTCCCATGTGGAGGAGGATCTGGCGCATCAGTTCGGCGCACACGATCGGCGGGGCGAGTTGCAGGAGGTTCCGCTGCAGTTCGATCCTGGCGGCGGTGATCGCGATGACGGCTTCGTTGAGCAGATCGAAGGCGAGGCTTTCGAGCAGGTCCTGCGTTTCGCCTGCGATCTGCGCCGTGCGGCCGATGGCGTCGACGGCGGCGGGGGCGAGGTGCTCGAGCACGGGCATGAGCTGCCCGCGCACGCGGTTCCGCAGGTAGGCGTCGCTCGCATTGGATTCATCTTCCCGCCACGGCTGCTGCACATCGGCGAGATATTTGCGGAGCGCCGCGCGCCGGATTTTCAGCAACGGGCGGACGATCGGCACTTTCAACATCGGCGTGATTTCCGCCATGCCGGCAAGGCCGTCGAGACCCGCGCCGCGCACCAGCCGCAGCAGCACGGTCTCCGCCTGGTCGTCCGCATGGTGCCCCAACACCATGGCGTCGCATTTCTTCTGGACTGCCATTTTTTCGAGTGCCGCAAGCCGGGCGGTGCGGGCGAGGGCTTCGCTGGTCTTGCGGCCGAGTCGCAGTTTCTTTTGGATGCAGGGAATCGCGAAGGACTTGGCGAGGCTCTTCACAAAGCGTGCGTCGTCCGTGCTTGTCTTGCCGCGAATTCCATGGTCGACATGACCCACCAGCAGCCGCCATTGCCAGTGATCCGACTGGTTGATCACGTGCAGCAACCGCAGAAGCGCCACGGAATCGGCGCCGCCGCTCACGGCGACGAGGAGCCGGGCGCGCGGCGGAAGCAGCTCGCTGCGGTGCAGGTGCTGATCGAGTTGCTGAATGAGACCCCGAGGTGGTGGCATACCGGCATGGTAACGGGCGCGGCGAAATATGGGGAGCGCCGGCGCGTTGGAGTGAGGTGAGCTTCTTCCCGACTTCCGATTGAGGCTCCTTCTGCGGAGGTGCTATGCAGTCCAGAGTGGTGTTGCTGTTGCCGGCGTTCCTTGCGCTATCGGCGTGCTCCATGGCGAAGACGAACGAGGGAATTGCCGGGAAGGAGATCCTGCGGGGATGGAAAGAAAAGGCCTATTCATTCGAAATCCAGCACCCCTACGACCTCGATGTGAGCCAGCGGTATTCTTATGATCCCGCCACGAAGACGCACGACATGTGGGTCTACTTTTCGGACAAGCCGCACGCCCCGCCGCCGAACCGAACGAATCCCCGCACGGAGATGCGCATCCTGGATACCTACTCCACGGAACCCCACCTTTTTGAAGCGGATATTTGCGTGATGGCGGGTACACACTCCAGCATCATGCAGGTCTTCGGCGCCGCCAAGCGGGCCACCACGTTCATGCTCGACGCCCAGGAGAACGGCGACATCACCTACTACGACACCAAGGCCGATCCGTATGCCGTGGTGCTTCGACACAACATGAGCAACAAGTGGTTCAACCTGAAGGTCGCCCATTACCCGGAGGCGAGAAACGGCATCGGCGAGGTGAAGGTTTATATCGACAACCAACTCGTCGGCACGTTCGAAGGGCACGGAGGGAAGAGCCACTACCTCAAATGCGGGGTTTATTCGCGCGATGCGAGCGGGCGGTCAGAAGTGCTTTATCGCAATGTCCGCGAGTTTGTTCGCTAGAGCCTGGTCCGGAGCCAAATCAAAAGTCCCGGAGAATGCCGCAGCGCTTTCTCCGGGACTTTCTTTTTCGAAGGTGGCCGTCGCCGCTCAATGCCCGCCGGACGTCTTCAATCCGTGCAGCGATTCATGCCCACTGAGCACAGGCCAAGTGAAGGAGTACACCGCGATGCAGATGAAACAGCACAGGGGAACCCAGAACGCTGCGGACATGTTGTAGATGTCGCCCAGCAGCCCCATGAACTTGGGCATCAAAGCACCGCCCGTGATGGACATCACGATGAACGCCGCCGCTTTTTTCTTCGATTGCGATCCGAGGCCGAAAATGCCGAGGGCGAAGATCGTCGGGTACATGATCGACATGAAGAGGTAGCTCAGGAACACGCCAAACACCGAAATCCATCCGAGCTGCGCAATAATGATCCCGCAAACGGCCACGTTAATCAGGGCGTACGCCCCGAGCGTGCGGTGGGCGGACCACACCTTCAGGAACCACGATCCCGAGACGCGTCCGAGCAGGAAAAAGCCGAAGGCGACCATCGAAAGAAATGCCGCGCCGCGATCGCTGATTGCCAGGATGGAATCATGGTACGGAAGCACATCCGGGAGTTCGTCGCCGAGCGCCAGGCGATTCAGCCGCAGGATCTCGTAATCGTTCTTCTGGCTCTCGGCGGATAGCTTATCGATCTGCTTCTGGGTTTCCGAACCAAGCTTCGCATCGGTAAAACGCTCGGGCGCGTAGAACGTGAGCTTGTTGCTTTCGCTTCCCGCCTTGTTGGACAGTTCCTGCCGGCTGATGCGGTTGAGCTCGCTGACGAGATCGCGCTGAAGCTCCGGCGGCACCGGCGAGCCCGGGGTGTATGCATTCAACGCGGCGGAAGTCGCCTCATTCAATTGGCTATTGATGAAGGCCGCTTCCAGCGTCGCCTTGTTCTTGATCCAGGTCGCAAGCTTGGGGAAATCCTTCACTTCACCCGGCGCGATGGCGGTGCGGGTTTCCACCCAGTCCCAATTGTGGAGGAATCCCGTGTTCCAGGACGCAGGCAGCGCGGGAACCATGGCGTAGCCGTTGCTCTTGTCCACGGTCATGGAATTGATGAAGAAGCTGAAGATGCCGGCTTGTGCCGCGACATAAAGAAACTGCGCGATCGTCGCCCCGGAGAAGTGTGGATGCGCCCAGATGCTGTGGCTGGTGACGCGCCGGGCGAATGGGAGCAGACAAAGGGTGACGAGAACGACAGCCACGCCGATCGCGGGGGCGTAGTAATGCAGAATCGTCGATTCGGTTACCGCGCCGAGGCTCGTGAGAATGGTGTTCAGGATCAGATAAAGAGAAAGCCCCAGTGCGGCGACGTTCAGGAAAATCATAAACAGGATCAAGCCGCGATTGCGTTCCTTCGTGACCGGAACCGCCTCGTTGTCAGCGGGTTGATCCGTTTGATACTCATCTTCAACCTTGATGTCCGGAACCGGCGCGAAGAAAAACAACGCGGCAATGATCAGGACCAGCACGCCCACGCCTACATACGGAATGTACAGCTTACCCTGCGCGTGTGCTGCGCCGCCCGCAGAATAGAAGAAGATGCCGCCCGCCACCGGCCCCAGGATCCACCCGATGCCGTTGCACGACTGCGCGAGATTGATGCGGCTGGCGCCGTATTCCTTGGGTCCGAGGACGGTGGTATAGGGATTTGCGACGGTCTCGAGCACGGTGAGCCCCATCGCGATGAAGCAGACGCCAAGAAGGAATGCCCAGAACTCATTGATGCTCGTTGCCGGCATGAACCAGAAGCCACCCAGGGCCACCATGAGAAGGCCAAAGATGATGCCGCCCTTGTATCCGATTTTGCGGGTGAGCAAGCCGGCAGGGAGGGCCATGAGGGCATAACCCATGTAGTGGGCGAACTGGACCCATGCGGACTGGGCTTTGGTGAGGTTGAGCTGATCCTGGAAGTGTTTGTCCATGGTGTCGATCATGCCATTGCAGAATCCCCAGATCAGAAACAGGGAACTGACAAGGGCGAACGTGAGCGCGAGGCTTTTGCCGTCGACGACGAACATGCCTCTCTTTTCAAGCGGGGTATTCAGGGTGGTCATTTCCTCTTTCCTCATTCCTGCAGGTGAATCACAAACATTTAACGCCGCTGGAGTTAAACCCTTGCACGGCGCATGGGCAGAGAGATGGTGGCGGGGTGCATAATAGCTTGGGGTCGAATTCCGTCAATGGAATTTGCAGCGCCGCGGAGGGGTCCGGGTTCTTGTCGCGGGTGGGCGGGCTTGGTTTCAGGAGAATTCACGATTCTGCCGGGGGTGGGCCGATAAGTGAAAGACGGCCCTTTCCGCCTGGAGGCGGGGAGGCCCTCGAAAGTGAAATGCCTACCGTCAAGGAGGATTGTTGTGAGTGAACAAGAGACCACCTACCTGGCGCCTAACACTGTTCTCAAAGGGGAGTTGCAGCTCGCCGGGCCGGGTACGATTGCGGGGCGGATCGAAGGGGCGATCTCGGGCAACAATCCTGTGCAGGTGCTGGGGGAGGGAAGCGTGGAAGGGGATATTCACGGAACTCTTGTGGACATCCAGGGTTCGGTGAAGGGGAACATCATGGCGACGCAGCTTTGCCGGCTGGGGGCGACGGCGCGGGTGTCGGGGGAGCTGCGGGCGGCGAATTTGGCGATTGTGGAGGGGGCGTGCTTTGTCGGGCAGGTGTGCGTCGGCGGGCCGTCGATGGAGCAGGAACTCCTGGAGCAGCAGGCGGCGGCGCAGCAGGCGCGGCAGGCGGCGATGGCTGCAGCGCAACGTCCTGTGGCGGCGGCACATGTGAATCATGCGGCGGCGGCGAACAATGTGGCGCAGGAGATGGCGGCGGCGTCGAACCGGATTGCGAACCTGGCGGCCCAGGCGACGGAAGTGGCTGGGGTTGCAGCAGATGCGTCCGGGGCGACGGTCAACGTGGTGCCGGACAACATTCAGAACACGCTGAATCGCGGGCCGAAGATCATTCGGGCGCGGGCGTAAGCGGTTCCGCTTTCGAGAGTTAACAGCAGGTGATTTTCCCCGCGGGATATGCGGGGGAAGAGGTCAGGAAGACCGCAGCAGGCGTGACGGATCATGCTTCGGTCGCTGATCAATTCAATGCGGGGGCGTTCCGCGCTGGCGGTGGAGCGGGCGCTTCTGGTGCAGAATGGGGCGGGTTTGGGTGGGGTTTCGGGGGGATCCGGGATGAATTCCGAGGGGTCTGAGACGGATTCTGCACGGATTTCGCCGGAATTTGGTGAAGTATTGCCGGGGGTGGAGCGGTTCAAAACGGTGACGGAGAACATCAAAACGACGCGGCGGGCGGTTCGCGAGCCGCGGCCGGAACGGTGTTGTGTGCATTGCGGGTTCGGGATGTACATCCCGCGCGGGGCGCAGCGGGTGCGTTGTCCGAAGTGCTGCAACGATGTGTCGGTGGTGGATGTGACGCTGACGGGGGATGTGGTGGAGGAGCAGATTGTGACAGCGGGGAAGATCGTGGTGGAGGCGGACGCGCGGGTGGCGGCGAAGCTGGTGGCGTCGAGCGTGGAGATTGCGGGGCGGGTGCTTGGGGATGTGCTGGCGTCGAACGTGTGCACGATCATGGAGACGGGGAAGCAGGCGGGGAAGATTCTTTGTCGGCGGTTGGATTTAAGGCCTGGGGCGGAGATTGATGGGGCGATTGAGTTGATACGGGATGAGGGGTGAGAGGCAAGTTCGCGATGTGCCGCTGGTCGGGGGGATGGTGGCTCCCGACTTCCTGTTTGCCTCATATTTGACCGGAAACGTAACTGTCCCCCCCACCCCCCCCCACCAAAAAAAAAAAATTTGAAGGGACGAAGGACCAGAAAAGATTCCGGGGGGGGGGGGTGGGTTAAGACCGGGGATAGATGGGAAAGGAAATAAAGGTTTGAAAATTGT
>JBQCGD010000103.1:0-19376 GCA_051955985.1 Phycisphaerae bacterium
GACCGCCCCTCCGGGTGGTTGGGGGGGGGGGGGGGGGGGCGGGGGGATCCCCGGGTGGGGTTTGGGGTTTCGATTGCGGGGGGGATGGGGGGGAACACGGCGCCGTGGCCGGTGGTGTTTGAGAAGGAGACGGGGGTACGGGTGGTGAATTTGGCGCGGCCGGGGATTGGGACGGCAGAGGCGATTGCGTTGGCGAAGGAGGTTTCGGCGGGGGATGAGTTGGTGGTGATTGAGATTGGGGGGAATGATCTGCTGGCGAATGTGCCGGGGGAGGAGTTTGGGCGGGAACTGGAGGGGCTGGTGGGGATGCTGGATCGGCCGGGGAGGAGGCTGGTGATGTTTGAGTTGCCGTTGCTGGTGCACAAGATTGAGTATGGGCGGGTGCAGCGGCGGGTGGCGGCGGCGCATCATGTGGTGCTGGTGCCGAAGCGTTTTTTTGTGGGGGTGATTGGCGGAGAGGGGGCGACGGAGGATGGGTTGCATTTGTCGGGGAGAGGGGCGGAGCGGATGTGCGGGGTGGTGAGGCGGGTGGTGGGGAAGGCGGTGGGGGTCGGGGCGAAGTAAAATGCCCTGTCGCCGGAAATCCGCAGGCTCTCTCCCCCTCCGAAGCCCCCTTGCCGCAAAAACAGAACAGGCCCGCAGCCGCGAGCCCGTTCGCTGGTTCACTGGTTTACCGGGTGCTTATTCGCCGCGCACCTTGCGATGAAATCCTTCCATCAACCGCTTGGTCATGCCGCCCACCTTGCCGTCGCCGATCTTGCGGTTGTCGATCATGGTCACCGGGACGACTTCTGCGCCGGTGCCGGTGAGGAAGCATTCATCGGCGACGTAGAGATCAAAGCGCGTCAGATTTTTCTCCACGACGGGGATGCCCATGCTGCGTGCGATGCCCATCACGGCCTGGCGTGTGATGCCCACGAGTACGCCGCTCTCCTCGGCGGGCGTCACCACCGCACCGTCCTTGACGATAAAGATGTTGTCGCCGGTGCACTCGCAGACGTAGCCCAGGTGGTTCAGCATCACCGCCTCGGGGACACCGGCATCGATCGCCTCCCACTTCGCGAGGATGTTGTTCAAGTAGTTCAAGCTCTTGATCTTGGGGGAGAGCGAGTTGGGGTGATTGCGGATCGTGCTGGCAGTGATGATGGCCATTCCGTTCTGGTACATCTCAGCGGGATACATCTGGATGGAATCGGCGATGATAAACACGGCCGGCGTCTCACAATTCCTGGGGGAAATCCCGAGGTAGCCGATGCCCCGCGTCACCACCAGGCGGATGTAGCAATCCCTGAGCTTGTTGGCCTGCAGCGTCTCTTCGAGGGCCGCGGACAACTGTTCCAGCGAGAAGGGGATTTTCAGCCGAATGGCCTGCGCCGAGTCATACAGCCGTTTCAGGTGCGCTTCCTTCTCGAAGACGCGACCGTTGTACTGCCGGATGCCTTCAAACACGCCGTCGCCGTAGAGCACGCCGTGATCATAAACGCTGATCTTCGCCTCCACGTTCGGCACGAGTTTCCCGTCCAGCCAGACCAGCAGATTCGCCTTGTCCATCGTGTCCCGTCGCATTCCGTGAAACCAAAGTGACAGAAGAACCATTCTATCCGCCCTCCCACCTTCACAAAAGCCCGCTTGAAACCTTCATGGAACGGCCGAAAACGCCGATCACCTCCCCCGGCACGTTGCATCCAAGGCCCCGATCTCTATAATTGATCGGCTCAAGACAAGCTGAACCGGCTCACCGGCCGGACAGCCACTATGGAGCCCGTTTGTCATGCCTCACATCATCACTGAACCGTGCATCGGCACCAAGGACACCGCCTGCGTCAACGTCTGCCCCGTCGACTGCATCCACCCCCGCAAAGACGAAAACGAATTCGGCGACGCCAAAATGCTTTACATCGACCCGGACACCTGCATCGACTGCGGCCTGTGCGTTGATGAGTGCCCGGTCAAGGCCATCTTCACGGAAGATGACGTCCCGGCCGAATGGAAACAGTACATCCAGCTCAACGCTGACCATTACAAGAAATAACGATCTCCCACGTGGCCCCCGGCCAACCATGTCCCCGGCAAGTGCCCGGGGAATCGTGCGAGACACACACAAAGGAAAGTAACGATGCCCCCAGCACGCAAGCCCCGTTTCCAGACCTTCCAGCGTCCCAAGACGCGCGTTGCCAAGATCTCCTCGAAGGGGAAGGTGTACGTCGACTACAAGGACGTGGAAAGCCTGAAGAAGATGCTCTCGATCAATGGGAAGATTCTTCCGCGGAAGCGTTCCGGCGCGTCGGCGATGGAACAGCGGATGATCACTGATGCGATCAAGCGCAGCCGGTTCCTGGGGATGCTGCCGTATGTCGGCGGCAGCCCGGTCTGAGCGATTTGAGAACCAATTGATTGCCAAACAAAGAAACCCAGGGATTTCGGTCCCTGGGTTTTTCATTGCGCGATTCTTCTTGCCTATTCACGCTTAATGCTTCATGTTGATCAGGAGGTTGATCAACGCGCCTCCCCAGAAAAGCAACTGCAGGAGCAGTTCGATGGAGCCGCACACAATTCCGATCACCGCCAGGGGGAGGCCGGTGTAATCGTCGGGGCGGGCGCGGACGTCACGCACGGTCATGATGCCGGTCACGACTGCCGTCAGACTCAAAATGATCCCCACCGGGAAGAGCAGCATGCAGCAGCAGGAACAGAGGCTGATGACGCCTGTAATCAGAGAGACGACCGCCATCGGGTGCTGGCGGGCCCTGGGGTAGTGATAGCTGAGGTCGATCGGCTGCGGAGAAAGGGCCGGCGCAGGCGACGGGGCGGTCGTTACCCGCTGCACCGCCGCGGCGCCGAACAGATCGGCCAGGGCGGGATGGGTGGAAACCTCCATCCACTGCGTGGTTCCCTCCGGGGCGATGAACATCCCGGCCGCCACGCGTCCCTCCCCGATCCATTGCCTGAGGAGCTCAATGGATGCGGGCCCGTAGACATTCCCGTGCGCGTCGCGAATGGAGTACTGAACATCCTGCATCATGAGCCTTCCCGGAAAGGTGCCGCCGGCACTCTATCCGACGCCGAACGGAAATCCACGCGGCATCCTGCACAAAAAGGAAAGCGCCCGAGGGAGAGGAGGGCCCATAAAACTTCCCTATTCACGAAATGGATCAAGCAGGCTGCCGGTCGCACGCCACCCCCCACGAATTCCCCTCCCACTTTTTGGCGCGCTATAAAGGCTGGTCTATACTTCCCCCAATGATAAAAAAGGCCGTAATCGCGGTTGGGCATCGAGGGGCGTCCGCTTACGCGCCGGAAAACACGGTTGCTTCGTTTGACGAAGCGGTGCGGCTGGGCGCCAAGGCGATCGAGTTCGACCTCCGGCTTGCGGGGGACGGGACGCCTGTCGTTCTGCACGATGAGACGCTGGACCGCACGACGAACGGTCGGGGTCCATTGCAACGCCAGGAATGGGCCGATCTCATCCGCCTAGACGCAGGCTCGTGGATGCACCCCCGTTTCGCGGGGACGCGGATCCCCTCCCTGGACGAAGCGCTGCTGGCGATCGGCCCGTGGGCGCGGCCGGTGATCGAGCTCAAGGTGGCCATTCCTCCGACGCTGCTCCTGGGGGCCCTGCGGAAATACGACCTGGAAAACGAGGCCCTTGTCATCAGTTTTGAGCCTTTATGGCTGGAACAACTGCGTCGGGAATCGCGGGAACTTGCGCTGGGCGTGCTGGCGGAGCAATGGAACAACGACCTGCCCGGGATTGCGGACCAGATCGATGCGGAGGTTCTCGGACTGCACACGGACATCATCGGGACGAGCCAGGTTGCGGCAGCCGAGGCGAAAAGACTTGAAGTTTGGGCGTTTACCGCTAATGATGTAGGGATGGTGGCGGCCTGTGCGGCAATGGGGGTCACCGGGATCATCACCGATCGACCGGACCTCATTCGCGCACGTTAGTCCCAGCGGTGCCGAGCTAGCCTTCTGTCGTATGGCGGGTCTAGCGAGGGAGAAGAGCATCGCTTCGCGGCGGCCGTTAGTCCTGAATCTGTTCGAAACCCATCGGGCCCCTCAGAAAAGTGACCGGGCGTCAATTTTGGGATCGAACAGGCTTCGGTTTCGCTCATCACCATGAAATTGCCTTACGCATGCAGCGCCGCACTCCAGTGCGCGGCGGCAGGGCGAGGGCAGGTTCGAGCACAACTGATCCATCCTGTGCACCCATTGTCAACGTCGACGATGGGTGCCATACCGGCGGGTTCTCATGGCCCGGCGGACTTCACCGGCAGACCCTTTCTGGCCGGTTTCCTGTTCCCTCTCGCGTGGAGAAGGTCTTGCCTGACAATAAGCACGAACGCCCCCAAGCCACGGGTATGCTCGAAATTACGGAAAAGGGCCACGGCTACCTGCGCACCGCAGAACGCCGCTTTCGTCCTGTCCCCACTGATCCCTACGTCCCTGCCGACGTCATCAAGCGCACCCAGCTCCGCCCGGGACTTATCCTCCACGTCAACACCGGGCCCAACAAGCGCGGCCCGGGGCCCCTGGTCACCTACGTCAACCAGGTGGAAGGCAAACCGCTCCGCGAATTCTTCAGCACGCCCCACTTCCAGGACCTGGTCGTCATTGACCCGCGCGAACGGCTCAAGCTCGAAACCCCGGGCGGCCCGGCTTCCATGCGGATCATGGAGCTGCTCACCCCCATCGGCCGGGGCCAGCGCGGCCTGATTGTCGCCCCGCCGAAGACGGGCAAAACGACCCTCCTGAAGCAGATCGCGGAAGCCACCTCCAAGAATTACCCGGACATCAAGGTTTTCGTCCTCCTCATCGACGAACGTCCCGAGGAGGTCACGGACTTCCGCCGCAGCCTTCCGCAGTGCGAAGTGTGGGCTTCCAACACGGATGAAGATATCGACTCGCACGTGCGCACGGCGCGCATGGTGACGGAGCGGGCCAAGCGCCTCGTCGAAATGGGCAGGCACGTGATGGTCATCCTCGACTCGATCACGCGCGTCGGCCGGGCGTTCAACCATTTCGTCGGCTCCTCGGGGCGCACCATGTCGGGCGGCATCGACGCGGCCGCCATGCAGGAGCCCCGCTCCATGTTCGGCTCGGCCCGCAACATCGAGCACGGCGGCTCGCTGACGATCATCGCCTCGGCCCTCATCGACACCGGCTCGCGCATGGACGAACTGATCTTCCAGGAGTTCAAAGGCACGGGCAACATGGAACTGGTGCTCTCGCGCAAGCTCGCCGAGCGGCGCATGTGGCCCGCCATCGACCTTCCCGCCTCGGGCACCCGCAAGGAAGAGCTGCTGCTTGGGCCTGAAGCGGCCCGCAAAGTCGGCCTGCTTCGCCGGGACCTTGTCTCGCGCGACCCGGTCCAGGCGATGGAAGCGCTCCTCAAGGCGATGCAGAAGTTTCCGACGAACGAGCAGTTTTTGTCGAGCTTCTGAGGACGCGAATTTGGTATCATATTCTCATACCCGCCGACGCAACGCCGTGAAGGAATTGAAATGAGTGCGGTTGTTGAAGCTCCGAGAACAATGGTAGAAGCAGTGGCCGCCCTGCGATTGCCCCCCACTGCCAATCGGCGGCTTCAAACACTGATGGACCGTAACAACAACGGACTCCTCACGCCGCAGGAGCGGGACGAACTCGCTGCGTTGGTTGAAATCAGCGAGACCCTCTCGCTTGTTCGCGCGGATGCCCTTCATCTGCTTGGACTCCCGCCGCAATGAATCTTACCTGGAAGCAGCTTGCATCGTTGGTTGAAACACGCGCCAACGGCAGGTGCGAATATTGCCGAATGCATCAGTCGCTGCAGGGTGCCACCTTTCACGTCGAGCATATCCTTCCCAAATCGCGCGGCGGCCCCACAGATCCTGAAAACCTCTGTTTGTGTTGTCCCTCGTGCAATTTGCACAAGGCCGACCGCACCGAAGCACAAGATCCGCAAACGGACGACGCTGCACCACTTTTCCACCCCCGCCTGCAGCTCTGGAAAGAACACTTTTATTGGGACAAATACCGGCTGATGGGAATCACTCCAACGGGGCGGGCCACGGTTTCCGTCCTGAACCTCAATGCAGATCGGCGAATCCGCATAAGACAGGCGGAAGAAAGGTTCAATCTCTTCCCAGACTAAAACTCTTAACAAAACGGCCTAAGACTTTAGCCGCTGCTCCAACTTCTCCAACTCCTCCGCCAGCCCCGCCGGCAAGCGCTCGCCGAATTGTGCATAATGCGACCGTATCGCCGGCACTTCCGCCAGCCAGCCTTCCGCATCCACGCGCAGCAGCTCGCGCATGTCCGCATCGGAGACGCTTAATCCCGCCCGATCCACCGACCCCGCCGCGGGCAGATAGCCGATGGGTGTTTCGCAGCCGGTCAGCGGATCGGTCGCCGGCTTGCCGCAGCGTTCAAAGATCCACTTCAGCACGCGTGAATTCTCGCCAAATCCGGGCCACAGGAATCGGCCGGAGGCATCCCGCCGGAACCAGTTCACATGAAAGATCCGCGGCAGCTTGCCCGGCTGCGCGCGCGCTCCCATCTCGAGCCAGTGCCGAAAGTAATCGCCCATGTGGTACCCGCAGAACGGGAGCATCGCCATGGGGTCGCGCCGCAGCGTGCCGGTTTTTCCCGCCGCGGCGGCCGTCGTCTCCGACGCCATCACCGATCCAAGGAAGACGCCGTGCCGCCAGGAGAGCGCCTCCATCACCAGGGGCACGACCGTCGCGCGCCGGCCGCCGAAGAGAATGGCGGAGATCGGCACGCCGCGGGGATCCTCCCACTCCGGCGCGATCACCGGGCACTGCCGCGCCGCCACGGTGAAGCGCGCGTTCGGATGCGCCGCCTTCCGCCGCGACTTTGGATGCCACGGCCGCCGGGTCCAATCCACCAGGTTCTCCGGCGGCGGCCGCGTGAGCTCCTCCCACCACACATCCACATCTTCGGTCAGCGCGCAGTTCGTAAAGATCGTGTTCCGCGCAATCGTCTTCATCGCGTTCGGATTCGACTTGTAGCTCGTCCCGGGCGCGACCCCGAAAAAGCCCGCCTCCGGGTTGATCGCGTGCAGCGTGCCGTCGGCGCCGAACTTCATCCACGCAATGTCATCGCCGATGGTTTCGACCTTCCACCCGACCAGCGTCGGGTCGAGCATGGCGAGGTTCGTTTTCCCGCAGGCGGAGGGAAATGCCCCCGCGATGTACCGGAACTCCCCGCTCGGCGCCGTGAGCTTCAGAATCAGCATGTGCTCCGCCAGCCACCCCTCATCGCGTGCCTGCACGGAGGCGATCCGCAGCGCATGGCACTTCTTCCCGAGGAGGGCATTGCCCCCGTACCCGGACCCGTAACTCCAGATCTCCCGGGTCTCCGGAAAGTGGCAGATGTACTTGTTCCCCGCATTGTGCGGCCAGGGCACATCCGCGGCCGCATCATCCAGCGGCGCCCCGACCGAATGCAGCCCCCGCACAAACTTCCCTTCCCCCCCACCGGCGGCGAGCGTCTCCAGCACGCGCGTCCCCATTCGCGTCATGATGTGCATGCTGGCGGCCACGTACGGCGAATCGGTCAATTCGACGCCGATGTTGGCGATCGGCGACCCGATCGGCCCCATCGAGTACGGCACCACGAACATCGTCCGCCCCCGCATCGACCCCGCAAAAAGCTTCGTCAGCTTTTCCTTCATCCCGGCAGGATCCGCCCAGTTGTTCGTCGGCCCCGCATCCTCCTGCCGCCGGCTGCAGATGAACGTGAACTGCTCCACCCGCGCCACATCTCCCGGATCCGACCGGCAATAAAACGAGTTCGGCCGCTTCTCCGCGTTCAAGCGAATCAGCGTCCCGGTTTCCACCATTTCATGACAGAGGTGATCATACTCTTCCGGCGTCCCGGTGCACCAGTGAATGGCATCCGGCGTGGTCAGCTCGGCGACCTGCTTCACCCACGCCTCGAGTTCCGGGTTCATCGTCCCCATGCCGGAATCCTCACCGGCCGGGCCCGCGGGGGCAAGCGCCGCTGTCCCGCAATCCCGCGCCCCCTCAAAAGCAAGACCCCCTGGGATGCAGCGCAACCCAGGGGGTTTAAAGAGAAAGTGTTCTGTTCACTTTTTTGGTCGGCGTTCAGCGCCGGCGACGCAGGAGCATCAGCCCGCCGATGCTCAAGGCCGCGAGGCTTGCCGGCTCAGGCACTGGCGTCGATTTGCCGTTGCCGCCCAAGGGCGTGATGTCTTGCAGGTCCACGTTATCGACCACGGGGCCGGTGTAGAGGGAATCGGCCCGGACAGGCGCCCCATCGGTAAACGTTGCCGGCAGCCCGCTGGGGAATAGCGCCTGCAGCGTGACCGTCGTCGATGTGCTGGTCGCCGTGAAATCAATCGCGCGCCGCACGTACCCCATGTCGATCGCCGTCTGCGTCCCCGAGGGCATGCCGGAGAAGCACCATTCCGGGATGGAGCTGTCGGTGATGCCCACATCCAGCCACTTGATAAACGCGGATTCGCCTCCGTGCCAGCCGTCCCCCGGGTTCACGGTGAAATCAAAGCTCAATTCATACAGGTTGCCCGGCGTCAGGCCGGAGACCGTCTGCGTAATCGACCCGATGCCCGTCGTGCCGATCAGGTCCACGCTGTACGACCCCTGGGTGCTCTGCCAGTAGGTGTTCGGCACCACGTCGATGCTCGCCCCGCCGATGGTCCAGCCGGTCAACACATTGCTGTGGGTAGATTGGGACGCGTGGATGAGCCCGTCGGCATACATGAGCGACGGATCGGACGTGAGTTGTCCGGCGGTCACTTCCAGGCCGCCGTTGACGAGCATGTTGGCCCGCGCCGTGACGGTGATCGAAGATGCCACCGCCAACGCCAACCCGCAAAAAATCTTGGTGTTTCTCATGAGCACTTTCTCCTTACTGCCTCCGGCCCTTCTCAATACCGGCCCTGCGTAAACCCCGTCGTCCCCGCCCTACTGCAGCGGGAATCAACAAACGGACAGTTGAGTTCAGGTAGGTCTACTATGCCCCGAATCTCAGCAGATGCAAGGAAGTTCGCAAGGCAGTAATGCTGCAAGCCCGGGTATTTTCGGAACTTGTATTGATCAGTCTGGTAGAAGAAACGTAAATCTATATGGTTCAGTGAATTACGATCGTTCACAAACCGCAACATTCCCCCGCGCCGGTAATAAAATATTTTGCCTTTCACCACTTTTTCCACACCCCCGCCCAAAAAGAAAGGGATGCCAAGTGGCATCCCTTTCGAGACTTACCGAATTCGAAACTTGCCTGGCTTACTTCACCAGCACTTCCGATTCAATCGTCAGCCGCAGCTTCTCCAGCGCTTTGTTCTGGATCTGCCGCACGCGCTCCTTGGTCACGCCGATCACCCGGCCGACTTCCTCCAGCGTCATCGCCGGCGCATCCTGGCCGCGGTTGATGGCAAACCGCGCCTGGATCACGGTCTTCTCGACGTCCGACAACTGCGCCCGGTTCTCGCCGATAATCCGCTGCAGCTCTTCCACAGCGTCCTGCTCGACGTCCGCACGTTTCGTTTCCTGGTAGTTCGACTTCTCCATCGCTGGATCGAATTCCGTCGGAAACGCCTGGCGATACCGGCTCGTCTTCATCGCGATTCGGCTGAACGCCTTCAGGATCGCCCGGCACGCATAGGTGCTGAACTTGAACCCGCGGCCGATATCAAACTTCTCGACCGCGCGGAGCAGCGCCATGTTCCCTTCGGACACCAGCTCGCCGAAGTCGACGTCGCTCATGCGGGTCCGCTTCGCCATTGCCAGCACCAGGGCCAGGTTGGCCTGCGTGATGATTTCGCGGGTGTCCTTTACCCGCTGATACCACAGGAGGATATCCTTGACGCAGCCCTTGCTGGGATGTGTTTTGAACTTCTTGACGGCGTTCTGCGCCTTCATGCGGGCGAAGTTGTACCGCAGGAACAGGTGTTTCTCCTGGGCCGCCGTCAGAAGGCTGGAACTCGGCGCGGATTGCGCCACCAGCTCATCATCGACGAGCGGGTGATACCAACTGGTGGAGGCGGGGGCGATTGCGAGCCCTTCGGTAAAGAGCTCACGTTCCGCCGAGGAACGGGAGAACGTCGAGCTCTTCACGTAGTCGAGATTCGCCGTCAACGCTTCGAGAACGAGTTCGCGTTTATCGTCGGACAGGTCCGCCATTGCCGCGCGATGCTTGGCCGTCAGTTCCGGCTTCGGAACGGCAGGCACGGGGGTGATGGGGGAGGTGGTCGCCTGGAGAGTCGCGGAGGCGAGTCTGGAAGCAACACGAGGGGATGTAGAAATTGCGGTCATAACCGGCTCCTTGCGGGCCACATGCGGCCAGCTTCTCTTTAATACGAAACAAAAGCGATACCGTGCATAGAAAACCGTCTATATTGCTTTAGATGCCAAGAAAACGGTGTTTGTATCACCTTTTTCTCGAAATCTTTTTCACAAGGCCCGTTCCCCGCGGCAGTCGCTGCCTGCCGTTCGGGCCGATGACCTGTCATTTGGGCGGTTCTTCGCATGGCACTTTCGCTCCACCCTTTATACGCGGGTTTGCCCGATAGGTGGTGCAACAAATATTAGGGAATGAGCAAATTTACCCCTCTGTAATTGTGCGGAGGGGAATCGTACCCATTTGAAATCAGTTGAGGTGCGCCACCACAATGCCACCACTTGCCACCCCCCCTAGACCTCCGCCCAGCGAGAAGGTTAGCCCCCGTACTCCGTTTCGACATTCATTCAAAAGTTCTCGAATCCCCGCCTTCCCCCTCCCGGATTCACCGGATTAGCCGCATTTCGCCGGTGTTGGGCACCAGCGGCACATTCGAAAGGAATGGCACATTGTCATCCGAGGTGATCCGAAAACCCGCCGGCCAGTAGACAAAAAACGCCTTCCCGAGCAGGTACCGCCGCGGAACGATCCCTTCGCGCGTCCCCAGGTCATCGAGCGCCGGATAAAGCGTGTTCCACATGCGCCCGTCCAGGCTCCGGAACGAATTGTCCCCCATCGCAAAGAACTCATCCGGCCCCAGCGTCAGCGGCTCGCCCGCGTTCGCATGCCGCGGCCATGTCGGCGAGCTCTGCGTGTAATAAAGATCGCGATACACCTTCACATGCCCCAGCGTACACGCCCCCCCTACCGCCACCCGGATCTCCGGCTTGTTCGTGTTCGTCAGCTCTTCTTCCTTCAGCCGGTCTGCAACCGCCAGCGCATCGGCCGCGGTCCAGGGATTGTCGCGCGTCAGGACCAGCTTGCCGTCGATAAACACGCGCACGCTGTGATCCACGTTCTCCAGCGCCACGTGGTAGGCATGGCCAGCCTCCGGCGCCGCATACGCCTGCTTTTGGACAGAGCTGAACAACTGCGTCGTCGGGTTGAACTGCTGAACGTCGATTCCGTTCTTGTCCCAGACCACCTGGTATTCGTTCAACGGTTGACCCACCGTCATCGTGATCGAGGCACCCGCCGCATCCGCCGGCGTCCACATCGTCTCCGCCCGCAGGTCCCCCACCCGGACGAGGTAATTTCCCCGCACGTTGCCCCGATTCAAGAGGAGGTCGCGCGTGTCGTTGTTGTACCCCAGCACGTTAAACGTGCGCGGTTCGGTCACGTCAAATTGCATCATGCCCGGCGTCGTTCCGCCGTAGGACAGCACCGGTCCGCCGATCTTCCACTGCCCCGCCGTGTCCCCCGCACCTGACCACGGCGTGTGAAACACCGTTCCATCGCTCCGCGGCATACCGGCATCCACCGGGTAGTAGTCGTTGTCATACACCAATTGCCACACCGCCTTCTGGATGAACGGCGGCTTCCGGGCAATGAACAGTTCCGACGCCTTCGTGTGCCCCGGCGCCCCGATGTAGATATCCCCGTTAATCACCTCGACCGTTTCCCCCGGCAACCCGATGAGCCGCTTGATGAAGTTGTCCTTCGCCTGCATCGGTTCCTTGAACACGATCACATCAAAGCGGTGCGGCTCCATCACCGCGTAGAGGTACTTGAGCACGAGTATGCGGTCGCCGTTGTTGTCCCACGCCAGCGACACCGGTCCGACCGCGCTGGTACGCGAATCGTACGCGCTCACCGGCGGCAGCCGCTGTGGCAGTTCGCTCGGGTCAATCGCATACTGGCAGTTCGGACAGATGATCGGCGCATCCACGTCCGACACCACCGTCCGGTTACTCGTGAGCTCCGTGTGCTCCTTGACCTGCACCACCTCGTTGCGTCCCAGCGACGGATTCCAGACATATTCAAAAACCGGGTTCCCGTCCCGCTTGAACGCGTAGCCGCACTTCGGGCAGATCACATCAAAGTGCGCACCGAGCAGCGTCGGCGCCATCGACCCCGTCGGGATCACGAACGCCTCGACCACAAATGCCCGGAACGTCAACGCCAGGATCAACGCAATAATGATGGCTTCGATCGTATCGACAATGCTGGCCAGCGAGGCGTCGTCCGCCTTGGGCGCCGGCTTCGGCGCTGCAGGCTTTACCGCCGCTGGAGTGGGTGGAACATTCGCCGCCGCAACCGGTGCCGCCGCCGCCGGCTCTGTGGGCCGTGCGGGAGGCGGGGGAGAAGTCGATGCCGGGGTTGCCGGTGTGCTCGATGCCGGCGGAACGTACGTCGGCTGCGGGCCGCCGGAATACAGCCACGGCCCCTTCTCCTGAGGATCGGAACCGAAGGGATTGTTGCTCGAATTCGACATGTATCTCGGTACGTTGCCCTGAATGGTAAGGATCAGCCCTGCGCGTTTTATTGTACGCGAAACCGCAAACCGGGGAAGCGCTCGTTACTTCCCGTGACCACCCGCCTGGCCGGCCGCCTCCATGACCGCCTCCGACAGCGTCGGATGGGCATGAATCGTGGTCACGATCTCCTCCTTGGTCGCCTCCAGCCGCTTCGCCAGCACCAGCTCTGCGAGCATATCGGTCACTTCCGCGCCCAACATGTGCGCTCCGAGCAACTCGCCATACTGCTTCGAGAAGATCAGCTTCACAAACCCGTCCGTTGCGTTGATCGCCAGCGCCTTTCCCGTCGCCGCAAATGCCCACTTCCCGACCTCATACTCAATCCCCTGCTCCTTGCACTGCTTCTCCGTCAGCCCCACGCTCGCCACCTGCGGCTCGCAGTACGTGCACCCCGGAATGATCGTGTAATCCATCTCCCGGCCCGTCACGCCCTGCCCGGCGAACATCTTCTCGATCGCAATCTTCGCTTCCATCGTCGCGACATGCGCCAGCCACGGCGGCCCAATGACGTCGCCGGCCGCGTAAATCCCTTTCACCGACGTCTGGAAGTCCTTCCCCACCTTGATGTGGTTCTTAAAAATCTCCGGCTGGCACGATGGGGCAAACAACCCCTCCCAGTTCCCCTGCACCCCGACCGCCACCAGCACCTTGTCCGCCTCAATTGTCTCCTGCTTGTTATCGGCCAGGTTCGTCACGGTGACTTTGGCCCCATTCGCCGTCCCCTCGACCTTCTCCGTCCGCGTCTTCGTGCACACCTTGATCCCCCGCTTCTTGAAAATCGCCTCCAGCCGCGACGACACCTCCTCATCCTCCACCGGCAGAATCCGCTCCATCATCTCAATCAGCGTGATCTCCGTCCCGAACTGCCCATAAATGTACGCAAACTCCACCCCGATCGCCCCTGCCCCGATGATCACCAGCTTCTTCGGAATCGTCGGCAACACCATCGCCTCGCGGCTCGTGATGATGTTCTTCCCGTCCGGCTTCAAATTCGGAATCTCCCGGTTCCGCGCCCCCGTGCACACGAGGATGTTCTTTGTCTGCAGCGTCTCAATCACCTCCCCCTTTTCATTCTTCACCTCCACCACCCCCACTTTGGGCACAAACGCCGTCCCCTTCACGCTCGTCACCTTGTTCTTCTTGAACAAAAACCCGATCTGCCCCGACAGCGTGTTCGCCACGGTCCGCGACCGCCCCACGATCTTGCTCCAATCCAGCTTCGACTTGTCGATAGAGACGCCCCACGCCGCCACCTCGCTCACCGCCTGGTGAAACACATGTGCATCATGCAGCAGCGCCTTGGTCGGAATGCATCCCCAATTCAAGCAAATCCCCCCCAGCTCCGCCTTCTCCACGCAAGCCACCGAATGCCCCAGTTGCGCCGCATGAACCGCCGCCTCATATCCGCCCGGCCCCGACCCAATCACCACCACGTCATAAACCGAATTCGCCACTGTCAGCTCCAAGAATTCATAAAAATGTGGAACGCGGAATTGTATGCGAAGAAATCTGACGTGCAAAATGAGGAGGAGACGCGGAATTGACGCGTATTTGGGCTGGAGGAATTTGGTTGGAGACGCAGCGGTTCGGCGGTATTTTGCTGGGGACCCGCTTGGAGTCAAAAATGACGAATGTTTGGTACATGGTGATGGGCATCGTGATGGGTTGGCAACTCGCGAGGATGAAATTGTGGGAAGCGATCGCGATCGTGGTTTCTTCAATTGCAATGATTGCCGGGATGGTGGGGTTTGACAAACTGAAACTTGTCACTGACACCAGCGATTATTTTGGGTGGGCAATGGCTGGGGTGGCAGCGGGCACTTTTTTAGCCACGTTTTTGATTTGCTGTTGGCTTGCGATGAAAATCGGGTGGGTGCGTCCGGCACCAATGGCTTTTGCGAAGCAGTGGAGATTCTGACCAAATGCCCACCCTCTCCATCGCCCTCAAAGAATGGGACCTCGTCATCTCAGACCTCCTCGCCGGCCGCCAGGCCCTCCTCCTCCGCAAGGGCGGCATCCTCGAATCCAACAACGAATTCGAACTCGAGCACAAACGCTTCCTCTTCTACCCCACCTTTATCCACCAGGATCCCAAAATGACCAAGCCGGAGCGCCGCGCCGAGCTCCGCCATCTCCCCGCCGAACCCGACAAAATCGAAATCCGCGGCTACGGCGAAGTCGCCAGAATCCTCGAAGTCCCCATGACGCCCACCCCCGCCGCCGCCCGCGCCAAAGTCGACCAGCTCTCCGACCTCCACCTCTGGGACACCCCCCTCATCGACATGCGCTTCAACTACCGCCCCGAAAAACCCCTCTACCTCGTCATCATCCGCGCCTTCAAACTCCCCCACCCCGTCCACATCGAAAACACCCTCTCCTACGCCGGTTGCAAAAGCTGGGTCCCCCTCGAACACGAAATCGACATCTCCCACGCCGCTCAATCCTTGCCAGAACAGGATCTCGAGGCCATCATCGAACGCATCCAACGCGTCATTTCCTGAACCGGATCGAGTCGTATGGAAATCGTCTTGAATTTCACCCTCACGCTCGAGGAATACCAGAACTACCAATTGGAACACCTCAAAGCTCGAAAGTCTTCGCCTTACCTGAAACCCGCGAAAGCGAAGACTATCTGGCAACTCCCTCCGTCCATTCTTATCTGGTTCGCACTCTCGTGGATCTCGATCCCTCTGCTTTGTTTTTTTTCGGACCCGATCTGGTCGCCGCTCCTCGGATATTTTGTAGGCATTTCGGTGATCGTCCTCTTTCATCTCTTCCGCAAATCCTACCTGCGCGCCGAAAGTAAAAAGCAGTGGCAAACGGACCTCGAAGTCAAAGAGCCTCGAACCGTCACCATCACCAACGAATTCGTCGCCATCGAACTTGCTGCCAAATACACTCGATGCCAATGGGAATACTTCAAGCATTTCCACGAGTCCCCCACCCTCCTCTTACTTTACATCGCCAAAAACCAGGCTTTCATCATCCCTAAGCGCGTCTTCGCATCCCCTGACGACCTCGAGCTTTTCCGCCAACTTTGCCAAGCCCGCCCCCGCAACGCCGCCACCCCTTCAGCCTTCCCCGTCCAACCGATCAAAGTCCCGCCCATCCAAACAATCTCTCAATAACTCAATTCACACCACGCTCACCCGCTTCAGCGACGTCAACGGCCACACCTCATGATGCCGCAACACCGTCACCAACCCCTCCGGGTTCTGCGACTTCGCAAACTCCGCCTCCCGCTCGCTGATCCCCACCAGCGTCATCACATCCACCCGCCCCGATGCCAGTTGAAAACTCTCCGGATACCCCATCAACTCCACCGTCGGCCGCGCCACCAGGAGCCGCGACACATCCCCCGAGTCCTTCCCCCGCCGAAACTGCACCCGGTCGTCATACTCCAAAATGCCCCCCTGCAGCTCGCCGCCCGCCACCAAAAGTTGTACCGCCATCAACCACTGCACCAGCTCCAGCGCCCACCGCCCCGGCTCCCGCGTGTGCAGCGTCAGCTCAAACCCCAACCCCGAAAGCCCCTCCGGCTTCGCCGTCTCCGGCGAATCCCCCCACGGATTCGACATCCCGCTCGACACATACAACCAATGATCCCGCTTCCCGCCCCCCCCTGCGGCGGACACTCAAACACCCCATGATGCAGCCACCGCGGATCGACATTCTTCGCCCCGAGCTGCGCAAAATGCTCCGGCCTCAACGTATAAATCCCCGGCCCGAGCTCCCCAAAATAATCCCGGTACACGCGATCTTCCCGATCCGCCCAGATCGCCTCAAACCACTTCTGCCAGGCCGCTTCATCACTCATCCCCCCATTCTAATCCCGTCACTGCTTCTTCGTCACATCCGAGAGGAACTGAATCTGCCCGGTTGCCTTTGCCACGCCTCCCGCCGGCTCATCCGTCACCGCCGCCAGCTGGATCGCCCCCACGTCCGCCGGCAATTTCATTTCATACATCGCCGTCCCCGAAGGCGTCGCATCAAACGTCCCCGCCGCCAGCTTCTCGCCGCTCGCCGTCACGATCCACATCTCATAGCACCTTCCCGCGGGCAGCGGCTTCAAGTGCGACGCCATCACCGTCCACGTCCCATCCCCCTTGTTCCAGAACAGCGTCCCGCGCGCCCCCTTGTCCTGCGCCGGCGCAATCGCGTACTGATCCGCATGCATCAGCCGCTCAATCTTCGCGACATAATTCGTCTGCGCCTGCTCGAGCGACACCAGCATCGCCTTGTTTTCATCCCCCAATTTCTGGACCCGCCGCTCCAGGTCCGCAAAGCGCGCACGCGCCTCCGCCAGCGCCTCTCCCGCGGCCTTCAGCGCCGTTTGGTCCGCCTCCAGCCGTTTGCTCGCGCTCGCCAGTTCCGTCCGCATCTGCTCGATGTCATGACGCTGGGCAAACCAGCTCGTTCCCATCGCCACCACTCCCACCATCGCCGCCGCCGCCACAAACCACGGCACAAAGACTTTCCGCGTCGTCCCCTCCACCCGCCGCGGCTCTACCCGCTCCTTCACCGCAATCCGTCCCTCAATCTTTTCCCACGCCCCCGCCGGCGCCTCCACCGGCTTGAGCCCCTGCGGAATCGCATGCACCACCGCCTCCGCCTCCGCCAGCGCCCCCGCACACGCCGGGCACCCGCCCAACAAATGCTCGCGCACCTCCCCCGCCTCCGCTCCCTCCAGCGCCCCCGCCGCATACAACAACATCAAATCCCGTCGTTCCTGGCACGTCATGACATCTCCCCTCCACGCGCCGCCAGTATTTCCCGCAACCGCACCAGCCCCGTCCGCAACGCCGACTTCACGCTCCCCAGCGGCTTCTTCAATTTCTCCGCAATCTCCGAATGCGACAACCCCTCGTAATACGCACACTCAATCGCCGCCCGCTGATCCCCATCCAGCACCGCCAGCGCCCGCTTGATCATCGCACGATTCTCCTCCGCCTCCGCAACCTCCTCCACCGGCTCTTCCACCGCCACATCCACCCCGGCTGCCGGATCCAGCGACACGCCGCGCGAAAACAAATTCTTCCGCCGCAACCGGTCAATCCCCCGGCTCCGCGTCAGCCGCATCAGATACGTCAGCGGGTTCCCCCGCCCCTCGTCATATCGCTCCCGGCTGTTCCACACCTCAAAAAACACATCCGTCAGCAACTGCTCCGCCTCGCCCGCATCCTTCAGCATTCGCAGGCAGAGCGCATACACCGCCGACCCATGCCGCCCATACAACGCCTTCAGCGCAGCAGAATCCCCGCCCGCAATTGCACGCATCAACGCGTAATCATCACTGCTCTCAGGCATCGTCGCCGTCGGCACCAACCACCGTCTCCTCGAATTCCCCACCACGCTAACCGCCAATGGATACTCGCACAACACCGTATGGCGCGCCGAGCGAGGCGTCATGTTGCAGAGCACGGAGCGCCGCCCTCACGGACGACGCCCCGCACGCTCCCATCCAAAGGCACTCAGTTCGACGGCATCACCACCGTGTCGATCCAGTGAATCACCCCGTTGCTGCACTTGATGTCCGGCTTGATCACCGTCGCCCATCCCTTCTCATTCCCCACCATCACCTTCCCATCCTTCGTCATGATCTTCAGCTCGTCCCCCTCGACGGTCTTCGCGCTGCTCATCGCCATCACTTCCGACGCATCATGCGATCCCGGCACCACGTGATATGTCAGGATCTTCACCAGCTTCTCCTTGTTCTCCGGCTTGAGCAGATCCTCCACCGTCCCCTTCGGCAACTTCGCAAACGCCGCGTTCGTCGGCGCAAAAACCGTGAACGGCCCAGGCCCCTTCAACGTCTCCACCAGCCCGGCCGCCTTCACGGCCGCCACCAGCGTCGTCACCTCCTCCATGTTGGGGCCGACCGCCGTATCAATAATGTCCTTCGGCGCCTGCATTCCGGCCATCCCTTCCGCCGCAACCGCCGACGACTGGTGCCACGCCACCCCGCCGACGCCCGCCAGCACCGCACAAAACGCCACCGCCGCCAACTTGTTCAAAAGGGTCATGATCCATCTCCTGCAGAGAAAAATGCCACGAATCCGCGACGCACACCTTGGCGCCGCTGTCGGCATTCCCATACGCACGGCGATTTGTGACTGGATCAAAATTCCCGCGCCCCGCCCCTCCGTATTCCTACCGCCCGTATTCCCCGCAATCCCACCTCACACCTCAATCTCCCCGCGCAAATAAGTCACCACCCGCCCGCCGATCCCCACCCGCTCCCCCCGCATCTCGCACCACAGCTCTCCGCCGCGCTTCGACAACTGCCGCGCCGCCATCTGCGATTTCCCCAGCCGCTCCGCCCAGTACGGGATCAACGTGCAATGCGCTGACCCCGTCACCGGATCCTCCGCAATCCCCTGCCGCGGCGCAAAAAACCGCGACACAAAATCACAATCGCTCCCCGGCGCCGTCACCATCACCGCAAACGCATCCACCCCCGCCACCTTCGACGCATCCACCTCCAGTTCCCGCACCACCTCCTCGCTCCCCACCACCACCATCAGATCCCGAGCCCGCCACAGAACCACAACCCGCGCCCCGAGCGGGCCCGCGGCGGGGGACGTCGCGCCCGGCGGGGGCGGGGGCGCCGCCGGGGGCGGCGGCGGAGGGCGG
>JBQCGD010000104.1:0-23088 GCA_051955985.1 Phycisphaerae bacterium
ATCCTCATCTTCCTCTCAATCCCCACCCCCCTCCGCCCCGCCCCCCGCCCTCCCCTGTCACAAACCCCCCGTGCCATTCGCGAAAACCCGGTTCTCCTCCCCGATATGACCACCACCTCGCATCCTCACACGTGGCGTTTCTTCCGCGCTGGCGGCTTCGATCAGGTCCGCATCGATTCCGGCGCCGACATCGCACACCTCCCCTTCCTCGACAAAAAACTCTGGGTCGCCCTCGCCTGCCCCACCCGCGGCCTCGAATTCGACCACAAAACCCTCGACCTCATCGACACCGACCACGACGCCCGCATCCGCGCCCCCGAACTCCTCGCCGCCACCACCTGGACCGTCTCCCTCCTCAAAAACCCCGACCAGCTCGCCAAGTCCTCCCCCGAACTCCCCCTCGACGCCATCAACCTCGAAACCACCGAGGGCCAGCAGCTCCACGCCTCTGCCAAGCAAATCCTCGTCAACCTCGGCAAGCCCGCTTCCCCCGCCATCTCCCCCGAAGACACCGCCGACACCGTCCGCATCTTCGCCCAAACCAAATTCAACGGCGACGGCATCATCCCCCCCGACTCCGCCGACGACCCCGAACTCCAGCAGATCATCACCGACATCATCGCCTGCTTCGGCGCCGATACCGACCGCTCCGGCAAGCCCGGCATCACCCAGCCCAAATTCGACCTCTTCTTCACCGACGCCAACGCCTTCGCCACCTGGCAGTCCCAGCCCGTCACCGACCCCGCCAAGGCCCCCCTCGGCGCCAACACCCAGACCGCAGCCCTCGCCCTCAAAGCCATCGCCGGCAAAATCGAGGACTACTTCGCCCGCTGCCGCCTCGCCGCCTTCGACCCCCGCGCCGCCACCATCATCTCCCGCGACACCGCCGATTACGCCTCCCTCGCCCCCAAGGACCTTTCCACCGCCCAGAGCGAAGTCGCCGCCTTCCCCCTCGCCCGCATCACCCCCAACGCTGCCCTCCCGCTCAACGACGACACCGTCATCAACCCCGCCTGGCGCGATGCCCTCGATGCCCTCCGCGCCCAGGTGATCCAACCCCTCCTGGGGACCAAAGACTTCCTCTCCGAAACCGACTGGGACGTCCTCCTCGCAAAGTTCGCTCCCTTCGACGCCTGGCTCGCCGCCAAGGCCGGCCACGCCGTCGAAAAACTCGGCATCGACCGCATCCGCGCCATCCTCGGCAACGACGAGGGCACCCAACGCAAAGCCGCCATCGCCGCCCTCATCGCAAAAGACGCCGCCCTCGCCCCCGAAGCTGCCGCCATCGCCTCCGTCGACAAGCTCGTCCACTTTCACCGCGACCTCTTCCGCCTCCTCAACAACTTCGTCTCCTTCCGCGACTTCTATACCCAACGCCCTGGCAACCTTCACGCCCAGCCCACCCTCCACCGCGGCAACAAGGCCACCTTCCAGATCGGCACCCTCTACCTCGACCAGCGCTCCTGCGACCTCTGCATCCGCGTCGAAGATCCCGCCAGGCACGCCCTCATGGCCCACCTCTCCCGCACCTACCTCGCCTACTGCGACTGCAAACGCAAGGACCCCGCCGGCAACACGGTCGAAACCATGACCATCGCCGCTGCCTTCACCGCCGGCGACTCCGACAACCTCATGGTCGGCCGCAACGGCGTCTTCTGGGACCGCCAGGGCCGCGACTGGGATGCCACCATCACCAAGATCATCGAAAACCCCATCTCCATCCGCCAGGCGTTCTTCGCCCCCTACAAGCGCCTCATCCGCTGGGTCGGCGAACAGGCCGCCAAACGCGCCGCCGACGCCGACGCCGCCGCCTCCACCCGCATGCAGGCCACCACCGGCGCCGTCATCGACCAGGCCACCGGAAAGGTCGTCCCCACGCCGCCGCCCACCCCGAAGCCCAAGATCGACGCCGGCGTCATCGCCGCCCTCTCCGTCGCCGGAAGCTTCCTCATCGGCGCTCTGAGCGCCATCCTCGCCACCTTCTTCGGGCTCGGCTTCTGGATGCCCGTCGGCATCCTCGCCGTCCTCCTCGCCATCTCCGGCCCCTCCATGCTCATCGCCTTCTTCAAACTTCGCCAACGCAACCTCGGCCCCCTCCTCGATGCCAACGGCTGGGCCGTCAATGCCAAGGCCAAGATCAACATCCCCTTCGGCCGCTCCCTCACCGCCACCCCCAAGCTTCCCCCCGGCGCCCACCGCGACCTCACCGACCCCTACGCGGAATCCCACACCGCCCGTACCATCACGATCCTCATCCTGCTCCTCCTCGTCGCCGCCGGGCTTGCCTGGTACTTCGGCGCTGCCGACCGGTACTTCCCGGATGTCTTCCCCAAGAGCCCGTTCGTCCGCCACCGCGAAGAACGCCTCGCCAGCCAGAACACCCCACCTCCCGCCAAACCAGCGGCCACCCCCTCCACCCCAGCTCCGGCCGCCTCCCCGGCAACCATGTCCAGCACCGCCCCTGCCAAGTGAAGTTGAGCAGAAGAAGACGTCCCAAAACATGTGAATTCAGGTAAAAACGATTCGATCGGCTGCTCAGCCCATCGACAAATTTTCCCTCCGCTCTGGCGTATTTTCGCACTTATCTCCGTCATCTTGTCGCCATCGTCCATGCCTGAGTATCGGCACGCGGTTCGCTAACGCCATGGTGGACATTGTGCATCGTGGACTTTTCGTCGCTGTACTAGTGGGCACACGAATCGGAAAGGTGAACAAGGGAACTGCCCATGGTCAAGCCAAGCCCCAACACCGCTCTCATCTCCACCGGCATCCCGGGTCTCGATGAAATCCTCGGCGGCGGCCTCACCCCCAAACGCCTCTACCTCGCCCAGGGCGATCCGGGTGTCGGCAAAACGACTCTCGCCCTCCAGTTCCTTCTCGACGGCCGTAAAAAGAACGAATCCACGATGTACATCACCCTCTCCGAAACGACGAACGAACTCGTCGGCGTTGCCGAATCGCACGGGTGGTCGATGGAAGGGGTCAACATCTTCGAAATCTCCGCGGGCGAAGACACCCTCAAGGCTGATGAGCAATACAGCGTTTTTCATCCTTCGGAAGTCGAGCTTGGAGAGACCGTCAAGACCCTGCTCGACGAAGTCGAACGGGTCAAACCCCGCCGCGCCGTCATCGACTCGCTTTCGGAGATGCGCCTCCTCGCGCGCGATCCGCTTCGTTACCGCCGCCAGATTCTCGCCCTGAAGCAGTTTTTCATTGACCGGGACTGCACGGTGCTCCTGCTCGACGATCCGGCAACGAAGGTCGGCGAGCACCAGTTCCAGACGCTCGCCCACGGCGTCCTGCAATTGGAGCAGTTCGTCCCCGAGTTCGGCGCAAAACGCCGCCGCATGCAGGTCGTCAAACTGCGTGGCCAGAAAGTCGATGGTTCCTATCACGACTACATCATTCAGACGGGTGGAATCGTCATGTTCCCCCGGCTGGTCGCTTCCGATTTTCGCGGACCCTTCGACAACAAGCTGGCCCCCAGCGGGATCAAGGAACTGGATGCCCTGCTCGGCGGAGGAATTCCTTACGGCACGAGCGCGCTTTTCCTCGGAGCATCCGGCACCGGCAAATCGACGCTGGCCTGCCAGTACCTCCACAGTGCCTTCAAACGCGGGGAACGTTCCTCCGTTTTCCTCTTCGATGAGCGCTACGGCACGTTTGCAACGCGATCGAAAGCCCTTGGTCTCGATATCCAGCCGGGCATCGACGCGGGCATGATTCATATCCAGCAGATCGATCCCGCTGAACTTTCTCCTGGGGAATTCTCCTCCCGCGTGATGCAGGCAGCCCTCGAGGAGAAGTCCAAACTCATCATCATCGACAGCCTGAATGGTTACCTGAACGCCATGCCCCAGGCCCGCTTCCTGATGACGCAGATGCACGAAATGCTCACCTTTCTGAGCCAGCAAGGGGTGCTCACTATCCTGGTCGTCGCGCAGCATGGGACCTTCAGCACGGGGATGGAAGCACCGGTGGATATGAGCTACCTCTCCGACTCGGTCATCTGGCTTCGCTACTTCGAACATGCCGGCCGTGTACGCAAGGCGCTCTCGGTGATCAAGAACCGCACGGGGGCACACGAGCCCACGATTCGTGAAATGCAGATCACCGGCACGGGCATACGCGTAGGGGAGCCACTGGCGAACTTCCATGGCGTGCTCACGGGCGTTCCGACGTATCACGGTACCGACGCTGCCATGTTCGGGGGCCGAGAGGGGAAAGAATGAGCAGCAACCCGGACAAACCGCCCCTGGTCAAGGTGGTCGCCCCCTTTGGCCGCGACGGCGAAATGATTGCAAGGGAGCTCGTCAACATCGGCGTGCAGGCCGAACTCGAGTCGACCGTCGAAGCGACGTGCGACAAGTTCAGTTCCGACATTTCCGCCATGATCGTCGCGGAAGAATCGCTGCCGCCTACATCCTGTGCGTGTCTCGTCGATGTTCTCAGCAAGCAGGAGCCCTGGTCAGACATGCCGCTGCTGCTGCTGACGGGCACCGGGAAGACGACCCGTTCGAGCGCGCGGATGTTCACGCAGCTCGGCGATTGCTGCAACATCACCATCCTGGAGCGTCCGGTGCGCATCCTCACGCTGCACGCCGCCGTCGGCGCTGCCCTCCGCGCCCGCCGGAAGCAGTATGAAGTGCGCGACCTGCTGCGGAACTCGGAGCGTTCTGTGCAGCAGCGCGACCAGTTTCTCGCGATGCTCGGCCACGAGCTCCGCAACCCGGTCAGCACTATCCGCAATGCCATCGAGGTGCTGGAAAACATCGGGAACAGCATCAACCCCGTAGAGGTGGAGCAGCGCGCCATCATCCGCCGCCAAGCGCGCCACATCGGGCACCTGATCGACGACCTCCTCGATGTTTCCCGCGTGACCACCGGCAAGATTTCGCTTTACAAGCTTCCGGTCGACCTGCGCGAACTCGTGCAGCGGTGCGTCCAGGCGGCCGAACCAGCGATCGAAGCCGAGCGGCACCAGGTCATGCTGGACATCGATGAAGAGCCGCTGGTGGTGGACGGCGATCCCGTCCGGCTGGAGCAGGTCTTTACCAATCTGCTGACGAATGCGATCAAGTACACGCCGACCCGCGGCCTGATCCGGGTTTCGGCGCGGCGTGCCGGCGAGCGGGCGGTGCTTTCGGTGACGGACAATGGCATGGGGATTTCACTTGAACTGCTGCCGCACATCTTTGATCTCTTCACGCAGGGCCACCGCACGATCGACCGTGCGCACGGGGGCCTGGGCATCGGGCTCACGGTGGTGAAAAGCCTCGTGGAGATGCATGGTGGGATCATTTACGCCGAGAGCAAGGGGCAACGGATGGGCAGCACGTTTACGGTTGAACTCCCTCTTTCCACCGCGATGCCCGCCCCGCAGGAGGCCCCGGTACGCGCACGCTCCGCAAGGCGGCGCGTCCTTGTGGTCGAAGACAACGCCGATGCACGCAAAGCGCTTCGCGTCCTGCTGCAACTTTGCGGGCACAATGTCGATGTTGCCGAGGATGGCCTGGAAGGAATCGAGAAGGCCGTCCGCCTGAAGCCCGACGTGGCCTTGGTGGACATCGGCTTGCCGAAGCTTGATGGTTACCAGGTGGCCCAGGAAGTGCGAAACAGCCTCGGGCGGGACATCTGCCTGATCGCCCTCACCGGTTACGGGCAGCCGGACGATCAGCAGCGGGCGATCGACGCCGGGTTCAATCTTCACCTGACCAAGCCGGTGGATCCTGACCGTTTGTTCGAAACGATCAACCGTATCCCCGCCATTTCAGGTCGAAAATAAGCGTTACGTGCCGGGAAATGTTTTGCCGGTGAGCCGCTCGTACGCCTCGACGTACCGGGCGCGCGTATTGGCCACGACATCGGGGGGCAGTTCCGGTCCCGGGGGGGTCTTGTTCCACTGCAGCGTTTCGAGATAGTTCCGCAGATACTGCTTGTCGAAGCTGGGCTGGTCGCGCCCGGGGGCGTACTGGTCGGCCGGCCAGAATCGCGAGGAATCGGGGGTGAGTGCCTCATCGATGAGGATCGGTTCGCGCCCGCCGGCGACGTCATCGCGCGTGCCGAATTCGAATTTCGTATCGGCGAGGACGATCCCGCGGCCGCGGGCGTATGCGGCTGCCCGCTTGTAGAGGTTCACCGTCAGATCACGGGCTTTCGCCATGAGATCACCGCCCACGATCGCGGCCGCTTCTTCGAACGAGATCGGCATGTCGTGACCGGCTTCGGCCTTGGTGGAGGGGGTGAAAATGGGCTCCGGAAGCTGGTCGCATTGCCTGAGCCCGCCGGGCAGCTTCACGCCGCTGACCATTCCGGTCGCCTGGTAATCCTTCCATCCGGAGCCTGTGATGTACCCGCGCACGACGCACTCGATCGGCAATACTTTGGTCTTGCGCACCACCACGCTGCGTCCCGCAAGCTGATCCGCATGCGCCTGCAGGCCGGCTGGAAAATCGCGCATGTCCGTCGCCAGCAGGTGGTGCTGGAATCCGGGAAACTCTTTCGCAAAGAGCCCGAACCAGAAATTGGAAAGTTGCGTCAGGATGCGTCCCTTGTCCGGGATGGGCGTGGGCATGATGACGTCGAAGGCCGAGATCCGGTCCGACGCAACGATCAGCAGCTTGTCGGCGGGAGCGGATCCGTCCGCCGGCAGTTCGTACACGTCGCGCACTTTTCCGCGGCGTACCGGCAGCCCCGGCAGGTTGGATTGAAGCAATGCACTCACGCTGAACCCCTCAATGCGCCGGCACGGTTCCGGCTTGCCTGGCTTTTGTACGCGCTGCGGGCTCAAGCTGCGTGCATTTGCTGATGATCGGCGAAATAACGGTAAGCTGGCTCGAGAGGAGCTGCCGATCCGCCGGCGGCATCTGGGGCTCCAGGCGGAGCTGCGCGGATATCAGGGCCCGCGCGAACAACGCTTTGTCCTTCAGGTCGAGCGCATTGTCGACCGTGATGCCCGACAATTGCGTCGGCTTGAACGCTTCGAAACGCCCCGTCTTGTCGTTCACCGGCGGAAAGTAGGACTTCAACGGTTCGACTGTTTCCGGCGTCTTTTCCTTCATCAGCCCGATGAGCGGCTCCCGTTCGACATCCCTCACGTCGTTGAGATCGAACATTCCGCCGCGGTAATTGTCCGACATGACGGCAAAGTGCACGGTCGCCATCCACTGTCCGAACGGCTGGTTGTGCTCCTTGAGCGAGAGGCCGTCGAGACGGTCGAGCGCGCCGGCGTTGCGGAAGGCCTCTTCCAGCTTGCGGAGCGCTTCGAGTTCCGTGGCTTTCTTCCCCGAAGCGTCGGCCGCCTGTGCTTCCTTCCAGAGGTCCTGCAGATCCTGCGGCAGGCGGTTGATGTTGTCCGGGCCGTTGCCCACTGCGCTGGCAAAGAATTCCGTGATAAACCCGCGCGGGGGCGGAAGCGTGGAGGACATGGTCGCCGGCTGCGTGGTGCCAGCTCCCGCGGCACTTTGCGTCGGCGTCCCTTCGGGCGTGATCGGCTGAACGGTCACGGAGGAATTCGACGGCTCGGGCGTGGGCGCGGGAGGGGGCGGTTCGGGAGGCTTCACCGGGCCTTTTTCGATTTTTGCGACATCCTTTCGGGGGATCGAGATGGTCGCCGCGAGCCCGCCATCGTCGATTTTCACGTGGTACTCGGTGTCCGTCTGGTCGGTGATGATGCCCTCGCGGGTGTGGCCGTCCTTGAGGTAGATCTTGTCCGCCCAGGTACTGCCGGCGACGACGGCCAGGGTGCACACAATCGCGATGCGTTGGAAGGTGTTCATGGTTGAAATGGTATCCTCAACAGTCGCTTTACGCACATGAGATGCCGACGGGTTGCAAGTCCATAGATTACCCGCTTGCGGATCGCGGCTCCAGACGATTATTGTCACGATTTGGACGGCGGGTGGACGATATGTCGAAGAGCGGGACCGTCCGCGGGTTTGGAGCATTCGACGAGGGGTCATCATGCCACTCTTTGGCCGCCAGCACGTGCGGCTTCCATTGATCAATTGGAACAAGGTCGTGCAGCGTCCGGAAGCGCGCCAGGCGCCGACCACGCGGGACATTGATTGTCCGCAGTGCGGAGAGTCGCTGCGGGTGGCCATCCGGGCGATCAACACCCGCTGCACGAACTGTCATCAGCATCTCCGTTTGGAAGATGTAGTGATCCGGGGGGATTCGCCGCTGACGCGGGTCGTTACCTGCGGGACCATCCTCGTGGAGCCGACGGCGAAGTTCCTTGGCGTGCTGCAGGGCGCGGAGGTGGTTGTTGCGGGGCGGGTGATGGGGACGATCATCGGCACGCGGCGGGTGGAAGTGACCGCAACGGGGAAGGTGGCCGGCACCGTGGCGACGCGCGACCTCGTGGCCCATCCGCAGGGCCTGATTGACGGCGAAGTGCATATCCTGAACCAGGACGGCAGCGTGTCGCGCATGACCACCGGTGTGGATCACGCGCCGCCGAAATACCGTCATGGGGAGTAGCCGGTTTATGGCGGGAGGGGTGAATTTCGGAGCGGCGGGGGACGAGGGATTCGCCACCGCAGTGGCCGTTCGAACGGCCCGGTTGTTCCTGCTCCCGCGCGGATCAATTGCAGCCGCGGGGCAGGCTTCCTGATTTAACGAAGTTCCCAAACAAATAGTTTCCGTTCCTCGCCGACGGACGTATACTCCAGTTGCACGTCTGACTTCGGTCTGTTGTCGCACTTCTTCACTTCTTTTTCGCGATGACCCGAGGAGCGCCTATGATTGCCGAAATTGCTGCCTATTACCTCCCGCATTGGCATGCCGATCCGCGCAACGACGCATGGCATGGGAGGGGATGGACGGAGTGGGAACTCGTCAAGGCCGCCACGCCGAAATATGAGGGGCACCGCCAGCCTCTCGTGCCCGCGTGGGGCCACCTCGATGATTCCGATCCCCGCACGTTCGTCCGTGAAATCGATGCCGCCGCATCGCACGGCGTGACCAGTTTTCTCTTTCACTTCTACTGGTTCGAGGACGGGCCCTTTCTGAATGCCGCGCTTGATCAGGGATTCCTCCTGGCGCCCAATGTCGATCGCATTCGCTTCGGCCTGCTGTGGGACAATCGCGACTGGTTCAATGCGTGCCCGCTGCGTTATTCGGATGCGGCGAATCCATCGGTGCTGATGTCCGGGAAAATTTCCGCGCAGCAGTTCGACCGCTTGTCGCGGCTCCTCGTCGATAAATACTTTTCGCACCCGAGCTACCTCCAATTGGAAGGTTGCCCCTATTTTTCAATTGCCGACCTCGTGTCCTTCGTTGACGCCATGGGGGGTGTCGAGCAGGCGCGGGAAGCGCTGGAGGGACTCCAGTTGAAGGCGGCCTCTGCCGGCATCGATGGCCTCCACCTGAACGGCGTTCTGCTGCGGCTGAACGACCGCTCACGCTGGCAGCGCTACGGCGGGCCCGTGGAGCTTGCCGCAGGACTCGGCCTCGATTCGGTCACCCCCCTGAACTGGCTCGATCATTATGAACTCTCGGCCGACACCTTTCCGCGCGACAGTTACGCCAAGGCGGCGGCGGCGAACTTCCACTTCTGGGACCACGAGGCGCGAAAGTGGTCCACGCCGTACGTGCCCAACATCACGGTCGGCTTCGATGCCACGCCCCATTGCTGCCACACGGATCGCTTCGAACGCGCCGCCTATCCCTATCTCCCCGTATTGGAAGGCAACACGCCTGCCGCGGTGCGCGGCGCCTTCGACCATGCCAAGCTCTATTTCACCAAGCAGGCGCCCCCGGTGAAGATGCTCACGCTTTCCTCCTGGAACGACTGGAGCAACGGCGCTTACCTCCTCCCCGATGCGGTCCACGGCCAGTGCTACCTGGAAATGCTGAAAAAAGTGCTCGCGCGCTGATCGACCGCCGCCGCAATTCACACAATTCAGTTGTTCGCCTCTTCAGCTGCTTACATCTTCCAGCAGGCTGATGCTGGCGATCTGCGAGAGCATCACGACGACGCGCCTGCGGTTCACGCGCACCCCGAGGTCGCGCGTCTCGACCAGGTACAGATCTTTCGTGGCGCGCGAATCATTGCAGTCATGCACGTCCGCCTCTGCGAGCACCACAAAGGGTGAGCCGAGCTCCGCCAGCGTGCCGATGTAAATCAGCGGCCCCTGCGTATCGAGGACCACAATTTTTCCCAGCAAGGGTTCCAGGGGATTGTCCGTCTGTCCATCTTTCACGCCGCTGCTCCTGTCGAAGAGATGCTTGTCGATGCCCTGCGGCAGGATTATAGTTCGCGCAGACGCCTTTTGCGGCGTAGTGACACCCGTCTGCGGATCTGAAGGAACGACTATGACGCGTAAACCCCTCTCTCCGGGCCGCAACAAGTGGCGTGTTTCGATCCTCGCGGCGGCTCTGGCGGCAGCCGTGGCTCTGCCGTGGTGGGGGGGCTCCAGCGCGCAGGACGCCAAGGCCGCCACCACCGTCACCCCGGACAAGCACGCCGCCGCAGTGGAGCAATTCAAGAAGGCGCGCGACCTTTACCAGCAGGACAAGTACAAGGAAGCCGAAGAGGCCAACGAAAAAGCGCTGCAGCTCGACCCGACCCTCTCCGACGCGCAGCTTCTTCACAAGATCCTTCAGAGCAAGCTCAACGAAGCGCCCGCCGGCGGCGCGGGTGGGAAAACCGAGGGATCCGGCAAAGGCACGCCGTTCAAACTGCTCACGCCGCAGCAGATTTCCATGATCCGCCTGCAGGAAATTTCAAACAACGAGCAGACCATCCGCGGCCGCGTCCCGCTCAAAACGCTCCAGGCCTACTGGAACCAGTACGTCAAAACGCAGGCCGGCGCAGATCTCTCCACCGCCGCCTACAACAATTTCATCAACCCTCTCAATTTCGGCGAGCAGGTGAAGGCCCTGAAGCAGGCGAACCAGCCGCAATTTTCCGAGAGCGTCGAGATCACCAGCGATCCGGCCGACATGATCCCCTTCCGCAATTCCATCCACCCGTGGATCCTCCAGAACTGCGCCACCTCGGCCTGCCACGGCGGTGAAAAGGGCGGCAAGTTCCGCCTCTACCATCCCCCCGGCGCCGCCAACGATGCCGCGATCTACACCAACTTCTACATCCTTTCCACCTACGCCCCCGCCGACGGCGGCAAATTGCTCGACCGCGACCAGCCCCAGAAAAGCGATCTCCTCCAATACGCGCTCCCCAAGGTGATCGCGCTTCGACCCCACCCCGGCACGCTGGACGTTCACAAGTTCGGCGACCCCAACAACCAGGAATTCCGCAACATCGCCAACTGGATCAAGGGCCTCGCCTATCCGCAGCCGCAATATGGCATCGTCTACGAAATTCCCGTCAACACGCCCCCCGCCACGACCAATCCTGAATCGCCCGCCACCCATCCCGCTCCGCCCCACGGCAAACCGGCGCGTTGATCCTTATTCGCCCCAGTCCCCGCCGTAACGCAGCCGCAGCACGCGGTATCCTTGCGCCTTGGCATCCGGAAGCACGACGTAGCAACGGTCGTATTCCGTGCGTTCCTCAATCAGCGACTCCCCCGGGTATCCCATCGCGGTGAGCAATCCCTTGATCGATCCGTGATTCTCCACCAGCAGCACCACGTCGTCCGGGCGCGTGTGGCTGGCAAGGTAATCGAGCACATCCGCGGCATCGGCGCCGTGAGCGAATGCGCTCTCCACCGGGATCTTGCCGTCCACCGAAATCCTCGCCGTCTTCTCGGTGCGCTCCGTCTGCGTTGTGAACACCCGCGTGATGCCCGCATCCCGCAGCGCCGCCTCAAGTTGTTCCGCCCGCGCTTCGCCCGCAGGCAGCAGCGGCGTGGCGTCCCCCTTCTTGCGTTTCAAATCAATGTCCACGTCGGCGTGCCGCACGATGATCAGCGCATGCACGTTCACGAACGCTGCCGTGTGGCTGGCAACCATGGATTCCCCGGAAACCCTCCGCGGCGCCTCGTGCTGTTGCGCACAACCGGTCGCCCACAGCATCGCCCCGCACATCGCCGCCCGGCCGAAGGTCATCCATTTCGTATTCTTCACGTGCATGCCACTCCTTGTCCGCGTCGGGTTGCATTATCAGCGCCCCGCGCTGCCCTGCAATCACCGCCGTCTCAGGTCAAAGACCACCAGCTCCGGCGAACGATAAAGCACCGCTCCCGAGTGCGACAGCTCCATCAGGTCCTGTCCCAGCGCAACGGCGCTCGGCCGCAAGCGAACCCGTTCCGGATCCACGGCCACATAGTCAATGTGCTGCTTCAGCAGATATTCCCGCAGCGCTTCCGCATCCGCATGCAGGGGCAGACCCGGCGCCGGACTGGCGTACTGCCCGTCATAATCCGGCACCAGCACCCGGTTCCGCCCAAAATCAAACAGCGCCGGCGTGACAACCCACGTAAAAATGGCGCTCCCCGGCGGCGTGGAATCCTGTGCCTCGGCATACGTCCGCAGCACGCTCTCGCTGTAACGGCGATCTCCGCCGCCGGCCAGCAGCGCCGGCACTTCTTCCCGCCCAAGCAGCACCACGCCCGCGAGCAGCGCCATCGCCGGCATCAGCGGATGCACCCGCATCCGCATCCACACCACCGCCGCCAGCACGCACACCCCCATTCCCATCAGTCCGAATCCGAAGTGATAAACCGCAATGATGTTCGGCATTCCCGCGAACGCCGCAGCCACCACCGCGGCAATCCCAGCCCCCTTTGCCAGCATTCCCCGTCCCTGCAAGGCCGCCCATGCCGCCCCGCCCACGCACGCCACACAAAGCCAGGGCGCCAGCGATTCCAGCAGAAAATTGCGGTTCACCATGCTCAACACCGCGATTCCCGTCAGTGTTCCCATGATCGCCCACGCCGCCCAGCGATCGTGGCGGCGCCCCGCCCACCAGACCACCCACGCGCTCGCCGCGATCCACAAGAATGCGATCCCCACGAGCACGGCTCCCGCGATGCCGATCCATCCCGAAACAAAAATCGCCCCCACAATCACCGCAACCGCCGCCGCGCCGATCCTCCCCGAAAGCGCCGTCGTGCACCAGGCGATCACCGCGAACACCACCACTCCCGCCACATCAAAGAAAAACACGCCCCCCTCCGCCAGCCGCGCGCGGTCCTGAAACGCTGTCCAGATCACCACGGCTGCCGCCGCAATCCCCGCCGGCCATCGCGCGCGTCGCGCCTTTGCCGCGATCGCCCACGTCACCGCGGCGAACACCAGCAGCACCGTCAGCGAAAACGAATGCCGGAAACTGTCTGAGTACGGATACGCCCCGCCCGTCGCAAGCAGCGCCAGTAGCCCAAGCGTGCCCCAGCGGAACAGCCCGCTCGATCGTCCCCACCGCTTCATCATCACCACCACGCACGCCCACGCGCACGCCATCAGCACCGGCGAGGCCAGCCGATACAGGTTGATCGTCTCCTGGTTGGTAAACGACCACCCAAGCACCAGCGTCATCACCGTTCCGCCTGCGAGCAGCGGCAGCAGGTCCCGCCGCCGGCGCATCAACAACGCCGGCACCCACGCAAAAAGAAGCGACCATGTCGGCGGATAAAGCAACGACATCCCCGCCCACGCCGCCCGCGCCCCGGCCGTCATTCCCGTGCTGAGAAATGCCCCATGATCGTTGCCCAGCACCACGGGGTAGAACGGCGAATGCGACGAACGCTCCAGCACGACGGCCCACGGCGCCAGCACCGCCACCGTCATCGCCGCCGCGCTCCCCATCGCCGGCCACCGCAAGCGCCAGCTCCTTGCTGCGAAAGCCCCGCCCGCCGCAATCGCCACCACCGCCGCCCCCGCGTAATTCATCCGCAGACTGGCCGCCCCCGCCGCGATCAATCCCACCAGCACGCCCGCCACCACCCCGGATCCGCCCCGCCCTTTCATCAACGGAAGCAACTCCCCCAGCGCCAGGAACAGCACCACGCCGCTCGCCTGGGCATGGGTGTTCACCCGCTGCACCATCGCCATGAGAAACGCCGTGATCACCAGCGTGGCCAGCATCCGCCGCTTTTCGGTGCGCGGCCGCATCGCCCCCCACAGGATGCCCACCGCCGCCACCATGCAGATCCCCGCATCCACCACGTGCCCGTGCGTCAGGCAAAGCTGTTCTGCCCGCGCTCCCCACATCCACCGCACCGCCGCCATCCACTGCGCCTGCAGCAGTTGCTGGCCCCCATACGTACCAAGCCGCCGGATGCTGAACGGCGCCAGCAGCGTCCCGCTTTCGAGCAGTTGTTTTGGAAAGACCATGTACGCTTCAAGGTCATCGCCCGGATTGAGCATCGTCGCCTGCACGGAAATCGTGTACGCGAGCGCCGCCAGCACACCCAGTCCGATTCCCCACATCCCCGCCCGCCGCATCGCCGCCCGCCCTTCTTCCCGCTCCTGCCACAAGCGAATGATGCCCACCACCACGCCCCCGGCCGTCACCGCCCCCAGGCTCGCAATCCCCACCAGGCCGCCTATCGCCAGCACGCCGCCGACCGCCAGCATCACCGCCATTCCCAGCGCCGCCTGCATCCCCCACGAGAACCGCACCCGCCCCGTCCCCACCACCCACTGCACCCCCGAACCCCACCCGATCCACGCCAGCAGCACCACTAATCCGCTGATCGCCAGGCGCGTTTCGTCCATCGAAAACATTCCGTACGCAAAAGGTTCCGCCGAGTGGCCCCGCAGTATACCCGCCCGCTCACTGGCAACCATCCGCCTCTCGCGTTACAGTGAGTCCTCCCCTGTTTTTGAGGTCATTCATGATTGTCGAATCTCTCATCGGCGTCTGTTTCTTCGCCGCCATCGTCGCCCTTCTCAGCATCCCCTGGATGAACGCGGACCAGCAGATCGAACACGCCGATCACCACCACTGACATCCGCCCCGGGCGTGAGCTCGCACCCCGCCAGAGGAGCTCGATGTGACCACCGCACTCCATCCCGCGAGCGGCACCTCCCTTATTTCCGCACTCCAGGCCGCCCTCTCCGCGGGCCAGGTCATTTCCCACCCCGATGAACTCGTCGTCTACGAGTGCGACGGCTTCACCATCCCCCGCGCCCGCCCCCTTGCCGTCGTCTTCCCCACCAGCACCCAGCAGGTCGTCGCCGCCGTCAACGTCTGCCGCAAACACAACGTCTCCATCGTTCCCCGCGGCTCCGGCACCGGCCTCGCCGGCGGCATCGTCCCGGTCACCCCGGGCGTGCAGATCAGCACCGCCCGCATGAACAAGATCCTGGAAATCGACCTCCGCAACCGCTTCGCCCTCGTCGAAGCCGGCGTCTGCAACCTCGCCCTCTCAACCGCCGTCGCAAACTCGCCCTTCCATTACGCGCCCGATCCCAGCAGCCAGCGCGCTAGCACCATCGGCGGCAACGTCGCCACCAACGCCGGCGGCCTCCACACCCTCAAATACGGCGTCACCGTTAACCACACCCTCGGCGTCGAAATCGTCCTCAGCGACGGCTCCGTCCACACGGTAGGGGGGCCGCAAGGCGCCGGCGCACAAATCGGTCCCGACCTCACCGGCCTCCTCTGCGGCACCGAAGGAACCCTCGGCATCATCACCAAGGTCTGGTGCCGTCTCACCCCGAAGCCCACCGCCTTCCGCACCGCCCTCGCCATCTTTGATGACACGCAGAAAGCCTGCCAATCCGTCGCCGACATCATCGCCGCCGGCATCATCCCCGCCGCCCTCGAAATGATGGACGGCACCATGGTCGGCATCGTCGAACAGGCCTTCCACCTCGGATTCCCGAAAAACGCCCAGGCCGTCCTCGTCCTCGAAGTCGACGGCCCCGACCTCGGCCTCGATGAAGACCTCGCCCAGATCGAATCCATCTGCAAGAAAAACGGCGCCGACTTCCAGGGCGGCAGCGATCCCAAACGCCGCGCCGATCTCTGGTCCGCCCGCAAGCGCGCCTTCGGCGCCATCGGCCGCGCCAGCCCCAGCTACTGCACCCAGGACGCCTGCGTCCCCCGCAGCAAGCTCCCCGAAGTCCTCGCCAAAATCGCCGAGATCTGCGCCCGCCACCGACTCCGCGCCACCAACGTCTTCCACGCCGGCGACGGCAACGTCCACCCCATCCTCATGTACGACGAAGCCGACGAATCCCAGGTCCGGGCCGCTCTCGCCGCCTCCGGCGAAATCCTCCGCTACTGCATCTCCATCGGCGGCACGCTCACCGGCGAACACGGCGTCGGCATCGAAAAACTCCCCTACATGCGCGACATGTTCGACCCCGCCTCCCTCGCTTCAATGCACAAAATCCGCCACGCCCTCGTCGGTGACACCGACGCCATGAACCCGTTCAAAACGCTCCCCCGCGAAGACATCAACATCGACCTCCTCCACCCCCAACGCAAAGTCCCGCAATGACCATCGCCCCTGCACAACTCCCCAAACGCCCCGCCACCACCGACGAACTCGCCGCTGCCATCGCCGCCGCGTCCCAATCCTCCACTCAAATCCGCCTCACTGGCTCCAACTCTCTCCCCCTCACCCGCTTCGACCCCGAACGCCCCATCCAGGACATCTCCACCCTCCGCGTCAAAAACGTTCTCGACCACGCCATCCCCGACATGGCCATCACCGTCCACGCCGGCATCACCCTCGAAGCCCTCCAGCGCCACCTCGCCTGGCACGACCAGTGGCTCCCCGTTGATCCTCCCATCATCGCCAACCCGCCCGGGCGCACCCCCAACCACCGCACCCTCGGCGGACTCATCGCCACCAACTCGCTCGGCCCGCTTCGCTTCGGCTCTCCCGGCGGCTCCGGCGTCGGCGACTGGCGCCTCCTCATCATGGGCATGAAATGGATCGACGCCTCCGGCACCCTGATCAAGGGCGGCGGCCGCACCATGAAAAACGTCGCCGGCTACAATACCCCGCGCCTCATGATCGGCGCCTGCGGCTCGCTCGGTGCCATCGCCGAAATCACCCTCCGCACCTTCGCCCGCCCGCAGGATGAACGCTGCGCCATCTTCTTCTGCACCAGCGCCGAACAAGCCGAGAATCTCCTTGCTGAAATTCTCACTTCCACCACCACCCCCGCCTACGTTCAAGCCATCGGCGCCCGGACCTTCGCCGGCAACCCGCTCCAACTCCCCTCGCCCACGCGCGGCATCGCCGTCGTCGCCGGATTCCTCGATCGCCCCCCATCCTGCGCCGCCCAGATCACCGCCATCCGCGAACTCCCCGCTGCCGCCGGCATCGAATCCATCGCCCAGACCGCCGCCCAGGCCGGCCGCCTCCGCCTCTGGATGACCACCGAACCCTCCGTCGAAACCCTCGGCTCCCCCGAAGGTCTCGGCTTCCGCCTCCACGCGCTCTCCTCCCAAATCTCCCCCCTCATCGCCGCGCTCGAAGTCGCCGCGAAAAATGAAAACGCCGGCACCTGGCTCGTTGCCGAGGCCGCCTCCGGGGTCCTTCGCGGCGCAATCGCCTCTCCGCGTGCCCGCGACCTGCTCCAGAACTGCATCGCCGAACACGCGCCCGGCGCCCGCATACTGCTAACGCAAAACCGACCCGTCGAAAATCCCGCCGAATCCCCCTCATTGATTGCCCGCCTCAAAGCCGAAATGGATCCGCAGCATGCCTTCGGATTATCGCCCTCTCTCCTGTGAAATTCCGCGCAATCTCGCGCAACACTCTCCCCATCCGCGAAACACCGGATTTTTCTTCCCTCTTCCCCTGCCGGGCTATAATCTTGTGGAAACGGAGCAGTCCTCCGCTCTTAACGGTGCCGCCAGGTCGGCCGCGGTCGCGGCAATCTGGTCCGCGTTCAGGCCCGTCAGACGTGCCCGCCCCGGTCTGCCGCTCCCCGAATTGACAACTTCAAAGAAAACGCGTCGAAACCGAATTCCTCGGACGATAGTACCCTATATGGATGCGCTTGCTGCGTCTCCTCCACGTGGCGCTCCAATCGCATCCCCACAAGAATTTTCCCGACTCTGTCGGTCACTTGGGAGAACCTGCGATGCCTGAATCCGCCAACCTCCTGAAACTCGTTACCAGCCGTCTCGACCAGGAACGCTTCCGCCACCTGCACTGGGAAGGTTCCTTCAACGACTACCTCGACATCGTCGCCAAAAATCCCCGCGTCGCGCGCAATGCCTTCCAACGCGTCTACGACATGATCCTCGGCTACGGCTTTGAAAAATACTCCCTCTTCAAAGAAGACATCATCAAGTACACCTTCTTCAGTGACCCCATCGACACCGGAAACGACGCCGTCTTCGGCCTCGACAAAGCCCTCGAACGCCTCGTCGATATCTTCAAATCCGCCGCCCAGGGCCTCGGCACCGACAAACGCATCCTCCTCCTCCACGGCCCCGTCGGCAGCGCCAAATCCACCATCGCCCGCCTCCTCAAAAAAGGCCTCGAACACTACTCCCGCACCGACGCCGGCGCCCTCTACACCTTCGCCTGGAAAAATGAACGCTACGGCGAAGAAGGCGAAGCGATGGAATACGTCCCCTGCCCGATGCACGAGGAGCCTCTACTCCTCATCCCCGTCGACGCCCGCAAAGACGTCATCGCCGAACTCAACAAATCCCTCCCCGAAGATCGCCGCATCCGCCTCTACGGCGACATCTGCCCCTTCTGCCGCAAAACATTCGATGACCTCCTCTTCCGCTACGGCGGCGACTGGCTCAAGGTCATCGACCACGTCAAAGTCCGCCGCCTGATCCTCAGCGAAAAAGACCGCCGCGGCATTGGCACGTTCCAGCCCAAGGACGAAAAGAACCAGGATTCCACAGAGCTCACGGGCGACATCAATTACCGCAAAATCGCCATGTACGGCTCCGATTCCGACCCCCGCGCATTCAATTTCGACGGCGAACTCAACATCGCCAACCGCGGCATCGTCGAATTCATTGAGGTCCTGAAGCTTGATGTCGCCTTCCTCTATGACCTCCTCGGCGCCTCGCAGGAGCACGCCATCAAGCCCAAAAAATTCGCGCAGACCAACATCGACGAAGTCATCATCGGCCACACCAACGAGCCCGAATACCGCAAGCTCCAGAACAACGAACTCATGGAAGCCTTCCGCGACCGCACACTCAAAATCGACGTGCCGTACAACATCCGCCTCGATGACGAAATCAAGATCTACTTGAAGGACTTCGGCCCCGACAAAGTTCGTGGCATCCATATCGCCCCCCACACCATCGAAGTCGCCGCCATGTGGGGCGTCCTTACCCGGCTCAGCGAACCCAAGAAAGCCGGCCTCTCCCTCCTGCAAAAACTCAAACTCTACAACGGCAAATCCGTTCCCGGCTACACCGAAGACTCCGTCCGCGAACTCATGGAAGAGAACCACCGCGAAGGCATGAACGGCATCTCCCCGCGCTACATCCAGGACAAACTCTCCAATGCCATGGTCTCCCACCAGGCCCAGGAAGACAAAACCGTGAACCCCTTCATGGTTCTCAACGAAGTCGAAACCGGCCTCGACCACCACTCGCTCATCAACGATGAGGAAACCAAAAAACGCTACAAGGAACTCCTCGGCGTCGTCCGCGAAGAATACGAAGACATCCTCAAGGGCGAAGTCCAGCGCGCCATCAGCGCCGACGAAGACGCCATCAAGCGCCTCGCCGCCAACTACATCGAAAACGTCAAGGCCTATACCCAGAAGCAGCGCGTCCGCAACAAATACACCGGCCGCGACGAGGAACCAGATGAACGCCTCATGCGGAGCATCGAAGACAAAATCGACATCCCCGAAAGCCGCAAGGACGACTTCCGCCAGGAAATCATGAACTACATCGGCGCCCTCGCGATCGAAGGCCGCAAGTTTGAATACAACACCAACGCGAGACTCCTGAAGGCTCTCGAACTCAAGCTCTTCGAAGACCAGAAGGACACGATCAAACTCAAGAACCTGGTCAGCAGCGTCGTCGACGACGAAACCCAGAAGAAGATCGACGTCGTGAAGCAGCGCCTCATCAAGTACTTCGGCTACAACGAAGTCAGCGCCACCGACGTGTTAAACTACGTTGCCAGCATTTTCGCCCGCGGCGACACGAAAGGTGAGTAATAATGACCGTGCTCAACATCACCTCACGAACAGATGATTCTGGCGAGGTCCGCCTGAAAATCGGCGTGCCCAATTCCGACGTCAACATCACCGTGGAAATTCCTGACGTGCCTTTGAAGCCGAAATCCAAAGAGGAATGGGAAGCATTCGTAAAACGAACTGCGGGTTGCATAAAGGATCCTGCATTCCGCCGCTATCCTCAGGGTGATTACCCCGTCCGCGAGTCACGTAAATGATCTACATGCTCGACACGAATGCATGTATTCGCCACCTGGACAATCCCGCATGCTCCGTCGGCTTAAAAATGATTGAACATTGGCAGGATGATTTTACGGTGTCCTCGATAACCGAGTTCGAATTGTACTACGGTGCTTTAGGATCAAATCGCCCCGTCGAAGAAGTTGCTAAAGTCCGCGACTTTCTTCTCCGCTTTGAATCTGTTCCATTTGCTAGCCACGCTGCTCAATTGGCTGCCGACATGCGAGTCGACCTTGAACGCCGTGGTGAAATGATTGGTCCTTTCGATCTCCAGATTGCTGCAACCGCCATCATCCGAAAGGCCACCCTCGTTACCCATAATGTGAAAGAATTCTCCCGCGTCCCCCACCTACAATGGGAAGACTGGGAATCCTGATGCAGGTGCGTTCGTCATGATCGAACAAGACCACCAACGCTTCCGCCAGATCGTCAAAGGCCGCATCCGCGGCGACCTGCGCAAATTCCTCACCCGCGGCGAACTCATCGGTAAAGAAGGCAAACACCTCATCTCCATCCCCGTCCACGGCATCGAAATCCCCACCTTCCGCTACGGCGATAACTCCGGCGGCGTCGGCTCCGGTGACGGCGAAGAAGGCCAGGTGGTCGGCGGCCAGCAAGGCTCCGGCAAAGGCCAGGGCGGCGATCAGCCCGGCCAGCATCTCATGGAAGTCGACGTCTCCCTCGAAGAACTCGCCGACATCCTCGGCGAAGAACTCAAACTCCCCCGCATCGAACCTAAAGGTCGCAAACAAATCACCGCCATTCGCGACAAGTACTCCGGCATCCGCCGCGTCGGCCCCGAGTCCCTCAAGCACTTCAAACGCACCTACCGCGAAGCCCTCAACCGCCAGATCATGCTCGGCATGTACAACCCAAACAACCCCTTCATCGTGCCGATCAAAAACGACAAACGCTTCCGCAGCTGGAAGGAAGTCCTCGCCCCGCAATCCAACGCCGTCATCGTCTACATGATGGACGTCTCGGGCTCCATGGGCGACGAGCAGAAGGAACTCGTCCGCATCGAAGCCTTCTGGATCGACACGTGGCTGCGCCGCAATTACAAGGGCATCGAGTCGCGCTACATCGTCCACGACGTCGCCGCCCGCGAAGTCGACAAGCAAACCTTCTACCACCTGCGCGAAGACGGCGGCACCAAGATCTCCTCCGCCTTCAAAACCGCCAAGCAACGGCTCGACGCCCACTACAACCCGCTCGAGTGGAACATCTACCTCTTCCACTTCTCCGACGGCGACAACTGTTCCGAATCCGACAGCCGCGAGTGCTGCCGCTTCCTCCAGGAACAGATGCTCCCCCACGTCAACCTCTTCGGTTACTGCCAAGTCGCAAGCGCCTACGGCTCCGGCAACTTCATCAACGTCCTCCACGACCTCCTCCCCGGCGCAACGAACCTCATCACCAACCGCGTGAACACCCGCGAAGACATCTACGAATCGATCCGAAGCTTCTTCTCCAAGGGCAAGTAACCATTCACTCCCAACACGCTATACTTCGCGCATGCGCCGCCGACTCCTGACCTGCCTCCTCTTTCTTCCTCTCTTCCTCGCTTCGTCCCTTTGGATTCGCAGCTATTTCGTCGAGGATGATCTGCAATGCTTGCGCGGCCTCTACGACGATGTGCGCGACCAGGGAGATTTTTCCGAGGAAGATAAGGCGGCGCCTATCGTGCTCCCCGTCCAACAACGCTACTTCACCCTCGCGTCCGGCTCCGGTGACCTTGCACTCGCCAAGCATGACCCGGGCACTTCCTTTTACGAGGTCCGAGCCTCCGCTTGGGTCGTCTATCGCTTCGGCTGGCGAAACTCGCCCACGGATCCGATCCTTGAAGGGGACACGGGCTATCCCACCTGGGGCCCTGACGAAAATCCGCTCTTCCGGCCCCGCGAATGGCGCGATGAAGTTCTGCACGAACGCAGGCTCTACAGCCGCGCCGATCTGCACTTTTGGAATTCGCTCGGATTCGTCTACGACAATACGTCAAGCGCTGGCCGGATGTGGAGCATCCGCGTGTGGCACTGTCCCTGGTGGTTCATCGCCCTCCTGGCGACCTTGCCGCTCTGGAAGTACCCCGTCCGCTGGGTTCGCTCGCGACGCCACCCCCACGGTCATTGCGCCAAATGCGGCTACGACCTCCGCGCTCACAACCCCGGCGACCGCTGCCCAGAGTGCGGTCGCCTCATCGATCCGGCCGCCTCTCAGAAAAACACCATGCAAACCGCCGCCCCGCTCACTCCCGCCGCGATCAACCGCCGCGCCAACAGCGCCCGCGAATGAATCCGCTCATGCTGCGAAAACCAGTGCCCCACGAGCCACACGATTAATACCGACATCACCCCGCGCGATCCATACACCACGTTCAACCCCGCCGCATCGTGGAAGTAGCCGATCGAACCAATCAGCACCAGCGACTGCAGCGTCAGCAAGAACACGCCGAGCGCGAGGAACGCCCGCGCCTCGCGCGGAACGTCGAACATTCGCCTCCTCTGCCGCGGACCACCGGTCCGCCGAGGCCTGCGGTCCATCGCGACATCCATCGCCGCCGTAATCCCCGCCGCAAAAATCATCGCCCACGGAATCAGTCGGCCGAACGTGTACCCCGGCAGCAGACTCCAGATCTGCGTCAGCACGTCAAACGTGCCAAAACTGAGCGCCGCCAGCATCGCAAAGCCCACCGCCGGAACAATCCGCTTCCATGGCAGATGTTCCGTCGGCCACGCCAGGATCACGATCCCCACGGTCACCAGGCCCGCCGCCATCCACACGTTCGCCGGCACCGCGCGATGAAAC
>JBQCGD010000105.1:0-52714 GCA_051955985.1 Phycisphaerae bacterium
TTCGCGAATTACCCCCGCCCACCCGCCTCTCATTTCACCTTCTCCGCCGCCGGCCAACCATCCTACCCCCACACCAGCTGCCGCACCGACAAGTTGCTCACCCCCCGCTCACTTCCATCATAAAAGTGACAACTGAAATAATACTTCCCTCCGACTTCAATAATCCCCGCATGTCCCGGCCCAATGAAAATCCCATCGCTCTCCGAAAACGGCGTCCCGCCCCCCAGCAGCATGTCATTCCCTTCCTTGTCCAAATACGGACCGGTGATCTTTGTCGCCCGCCCCACCCGCGTGTGGTACGTCGAATCCGCCCCCCGGCAGCACAACCCCACCGACACAAACAAATAGTAATACCCGTCATGCGGATAAATGTAAGACGCCTCGATCGAATCCCAATGCGCCAGCGAATACACCGGTGACTCCGGCGAAATCCGCACCCCCGTCTCCGGATTCAACTCCACCAGCTTGATCCCGCTCCAAAAAGACCCGAACGACATCCACAACCGCCCATCGGTGTCCAGGATCGGCGCTGGATCGATCGTGTTAAAATCGTCATTCTCCTTCGACATGATGACGAGCCCATTCTCTTTCCAGCGGTACCCCGGGTCGTTCTGATCCAGCGTCGCGTTCTCCATCACCCCGATCCCTGACGTATTCTTCCCAAATGCCGACGCGGAGAAAAACAGCAGATACTTATCCCGCACCTTGATGATGTCCGGCGCCCAATACACCCCGTCGTGCCCGCTCGGCACCGCCTCCTTCACCCACGCATGCGCCATCGTGTTCACCGGCTTCCCCCGCTCCCAATGCAGCAAATCCTTCGAATGAAACGACGGCGTATCCAACCCCGTCGAAAACACCCAGTACTCCTCACCGCACCGAATAATCGTCGATGGATCATGCACGCGCACCCCCGTGTTCCCATACTGCCGTAAAAACTCCACATCCGCCGGCGTCGCCCGCGCATGCATCACCGCCGGCGCCGTCGCCGCCACTCCCGGTAGGGGGGTGGAACGCGTCTGCGCGCTCGCAACTCCCACCACAATCAACACCCCCGCTGCGACCCCGCAACCCCAAAAATGAAACCACGGACAACACGGAGCACACGGGGAAACACCCGAAATCTTCTGACCCATCTCCGTGCCCTCCGTGTTTTCTGTGGTTTCAAAACGTCTCTCGCCCGCCACCCGGTTTACGATCTTCATTTCCCCTCCCGTGGCGTCAGTACAATCTTCTTCAACTCAATATGCGTCGGCTCAATCGGCGTCACCGTCACCACCGCATCCTCCGCAGACCCCCGCGCATGCAGCGCCACGAGGTACGACAACCACCCCGTCGCCGCCTTCGTCCCTGTGGTGATCCCCGCCCGCCCAATCTCCGGAATCGTCGTCCGCGCCAGCACCTTCCCGTCCGGAGTCTCCAGCGAATACACCAACCCCACCGACGCCTTCTCCGCCTTCCCCTCAAACGTAATGTCGTAATACCTCCCCTCCTCCACCTTCAGATGCACTCGGTTCACCGCCCCCACCCGCCCCATCAGCGGCCGCGCCGTCTTCGTCACCGTCATCTCCAGCACCGGCTCCCCCTCCACCTCTCTCTGCTGCATCGTCCCCACCGCCTCCCCCGCCTGCAGCCCCTCCCACCCCGCACTGATATCCACCCCACCTGCCGGCTGTGTCCCCGCTGCCCCGCCCAGACACATCGCACCGATCACTCCCGCCAAAACCCGCAACCCGCGCCGCTTCATCGCCGCTCCTTCAGTTCCCGAAATGAACCCGAATCCTCCCCCCTCCACCGCTCCCCCGTCAATCCCAAAAATTGCGACATTCCCAAACTCGTTCAAACCCCGGCCCCACGCAGAAAACTCAGGAAAATAGACACATCTCCGTGCCCTCCGTGTTCTCCGTGGTCTCAATCCGTCATTTCCGCACGCTGAACCGATACACCGTCTCACTCCGAAACGTCTCCCCCGGCTTCAACTCCGTCGATGGAAACTCCGGATGATGCACCGAATCCGGAAAATGCTGCGTTTCCAAACACAACCCCCCATACCGCGCATACACCACACCGCCCTTCCCCTTCACCCGCCCCAACCCATTGCCCGAATAAAACTGCACTCCAGGCTCCGTCGTCAACACCTCCAGGACCCGCCCCGATGTCGGCTCATACACCCGCGCCGCCAGCCTCAATCCCGCCCCCTTCCGCAATACAAAATTCACGTCATACCCGCCCCCAAACTTCAACTGCTCATTCTCTTCATGTATCCGCTCCCCAACCGCATGCGGCTCCCGAAAATCGAACGGCGTCCCCGCCACCGCCTCAATCTTCCCCGTCGGCACATGCTGCGCCGTGTTCGGTGTGTACTCGTCCGCATCAATCATCAGCTCATGCTTCAACACATCCCCGTTCCCCTGCCCTGCCAAATTGAAGTACGAGTGATTCGTCAAATTCACCACTGTCGCCTGGTCCGTCGTCGCCTCATAAGAAATCGTCAACGCATTGTCATCCGACAACGAATACCGCACCCGTACCTGCAAATTCCCCGGAAATCCCTCCTCCCCGTCTTTGCTCAAATAAGAAAACTCCACCGTCTTTTCATCCACGGTCTTCCCCGCCCACTCCACCCGGTCAAACCCCCGCGGCCCGCTGTGCAGATTATTCGTCCCATCGTTCGCCGCCAGCGTGTACTCCTTCCCCTCCAGCGTAAACCGCGCATTCGAAATCCGGTTGCACACCCGCCCAATCGTCCCTCCAAAAAACGGATTCCCGCGCGACACATACCCCGCCGCATCATCAAATCCCAACACCACATCCCCCATCTTCCCCTCCCAGTCCGGCATCCTCAGCGATTGCAGCGTCGCCCCGTGCGTAATCACCCGTGCCTCCGCCCCCGACCCATTCGTAATCACAAACGCCTTCACCGCGGTCCCATCCCGCAGGGCCCCAAACGCTTCTTCCTTCACCTCCGCCCGCGCCGCCGAACAAAGCATGCCCGCCACTACACCCGCAACCACCGCCGTTGCTACACGCATACCCTGCCTCCTCTTCAAAACCTCTTCCCGCGTAATCCCCCGGCCCGATTATCCCTCCCGCAACACTCTTTGTGGAGTCTTTCCCCTTAAATCCAAAAGAGACGCTCGCCCGCCCGCCATCCGCTTTCAACCGCTACCGGCTCTCCTGCGCCTTCCCCAATTTCCCCACTATCACCAGTTCCCCGGTAAAACACCCAACACGCCCAAAAACCAGCAAAATCCTTCGCCAATCCCCAATTTTTCTCAAGCCTGCCTCATAAATCCGCCGTAGATTCTGGCTATGCCTGAAACCTCTGAACTCCAAAATCTTCTTAAGGCCCGTCGCCGGCTTCAGGCCCGCATCGACCTGCTCGATCGCCGCATCACCAAGTTCCTCTCCGACACCTCCAATCCCGCAGCCGCCCTCGCCCAGGATCCCGCCATTCTCCGGACCCCCACCCACCACCCCGCCGAACCGCCCTGCCCGATCACCTTCATCGACTCCCCCTGAACATGTCGCCGGCCGTCATTCCTATTTATTTCTAATAATGTTTTCATCGCTTCCGCGGTACAATCCCCCGCCATGAAACGCGATGCCGAACTTGATCGACTCCGAAAAGCCCAGCGCCGCCTCACGGCCCGCCTCGCAGAAGTCGAACGCCGCATCCAGCATCACCTCAACACCCGCCCGCCCGATCCCTTTCTCGACCTCGTCCACGCCCACTCCCTTCATCCCCTCACCCCGCTCCCCCACATCTACCACCCCGCGTCTCCTCCCCAATCGGCCTCCACACTCCCGCCGACGCAACCCCTCTGCTTCCAAATCTGAGCCTTCCCCGCCGGATTGACCTCCCGTCCCGCCCGCCGTACGCTCACCCCTCACCTTTCTGAACGCTCTTCAGGAATCTCTATGCGCAAATCGCTTCCGATGCTGCTACTGGCTTACCTTGCGACTCCCGCCCTCGCCGCCACCACCCTCAGCATCACCGACACCGGCGCCCTCCCTGACGGCAAAACCCTCAACACCGCCACCATCCAGAAAGCCATCGACCAGGTCGCCACCACCGGCGGCGGCACCGTCAACATCCCCGCCGGCACCTTCCTCACCGGCGCCCTCTTCCTCAAGCCCGGCGTCAATCTCCACCTCGACAAAGGCGCCATCCTCAAAGGCGCCACCGACCTCTCTCAATTCCCCAAAACCCAGACCCGCATCGAAGGCCACTTCCAGGAGTGGATCCCCGCAATGATCAACGCCGACCATTGCGACCACCTCCAGATCTCCGGCGAGGGAGATGCCACCCTCGACGGCTCCGGCGAACCCTTCTGGACCGAATTCTGGACCCGCTACCACGCCGACAACAAAACCAAAAACCTCGACGTCGACCGCCCTCGCCTCATCTACATCGCCAACTCCAGCGACATCCACGTCTCCCACCTGCACCTTCTCAATTCCGCCTTCTGGAACCTCCACCTCTACAACTGCCGGAACGCCGTCATCGACGGCCTCGACGTCAAAGCCGGCGAATCCGCCCCCAGCACCGACGGCACCGACATCGATTCCTCCCAGAACATCGAAATCAAAAACTGCACCTACCACGTCAACGACGACGACATCGCCATCAAAGGCTCCAAGGGCCCCCTCGCCCTCGATGACAAACTCTCGCCACCCGTCGAACACATCCACATCCACGACTGCACCTTCACCTACGGCCAGGGCGTCGTCACCGTCGGCAGCGAAGCCACCATCGTCCGCGACATCGAAGTGGATCACTGCACCGTCGCCGGCCCCAACCTCAAGGGCGTCCCCCTCTGCCGCCTCAAGCTCCGCCCCGACACCCCGCAGGATTATGAAAACCTCAACTTCCACGACATCACCGGCGACGGCGAAGCCACCCTCATCGCCATCAAACCCTGGACCCAGTACTTCGACCTCCAGGGCCACGCCCCGCCCACCCGCACCGTCAAAAATGTCACCCTCTCCAGCATCACCGGAAGATTCCGCTCCATCGGCACCATCCAGGCCAACCCCGGCGACACCGTCGAAAACATCACCTTCCAGAACATCGACATCCAGGCCGACCCCAGGGCCCTCATCACCGACGTCAAAAATCTCAAAGTCGAAAACGTAAAACTCAACGGACAACCCTGGACCCCACCCGGAGCAAACCAATGAAAACCACCTTCACTTGCGCACTCCTCCTTCCCGCCCTCCTCGCCTGCGCTAGCTGCTCCACCTGCCCGCAAATCTCCTACCCCCACTGGGCCCGCGGCATCGAAAACCAACGCAAAGCCGACCTCGGCAACGGCAAATACCTCAACCCCATCCTCCCCGGCGACCACCCCGACCCTTCCATCTTCAAGGAAGGCGACGACTACTACCTCACCAACTCCTCCTTCGAAACCTACCCCGGCCTCCTCATCTGGCACTCCAGGGATCTCGTCAACTGGGAACCCGTCGGCCCCGCCCTCCGCAAATACGTCGGCAGCGTCTGGGCCCCCGATCTCACCAAATTCCACGGCAAATACTACATCTACTTCCCAGGCGTCGGCAGAGACGGAAAAAAGGACAACTACGTCGTCACCGCCGACAACATCAAAGGCCCCTGGTCCGACCCCATCGACCTCCACCTCGGCCAGATCGATCCCGGCCACGCCGTCTCCGCCGACGGCCATCGTTTCCTCTTCCTCTCCGGCGGATACATGGTCCCCCTCGCCCCCGACGGCCTCTCCACCTCCGGCCCCATGCAAAAAGTCTACAACGGCTGGCCCATCCCCGATGACTGGATCATCGAAGGCTTCGCCCAGGAAGGCCCCAAGATCATGCACCACGGCGACTACTACTACATGACCCTCGCCGAAGGCGGAACCGCCGGACCGCCCACCGGTCACATGGTCATCTCCGCCCGCGCCAAATCCCTCGAGGGCCCCTGGGAAAACTCCCCCTACAACCCCATCATCCGCGCCAAAGACCGCGACGACACCTGGTGGTCCCGCGGCCACGGCACCCCGGTCGAAGGCCCCGGCGGCCAGTGGTACCTCGTCTACCACGCCTACGAAAAAAACTTCTACACCCTCGGCCGCCAAACCCTCCTCGAACCCATCGTCTGGACCAACGACGGCTGGTTCAAATCCGCCGGTTACGACGTCGCCAAACCCATCCCCAAGCCCAAAGGCGAGGCCGTCCCCAACGGGTTCGCCCTCTCCGACGATTTCTCCACCAACAAAATGGGCCTCGAATGGGGCTTCTATAAAGGCGACGCCTCCGACGCCCACCGCTACCGCTACGTAAACCACGCCCTCGTCATCAAGGGCAAAGGCGATTCCCCCGCCAACTGCTCCCCTCTCACCTGCACCGCCGGCGATCAGGCCTACCAGGTCGAAGTCGAAATCCACGTCGATGACCACACCCGCGCCGGCCTCCTCCTCTTCTACGACGATCACCTCTACGCCGGCCTCGGCTTCGACAAAGACCACTTCATCATGCACCGCTATGGCACTGAACGCGTCGCCCGCCGCGAATCCGCCTCCTCCTCCCTCCACATCCGCATCGTCAACGACCGCAACATCATGACCATCTACACCAGCCCCGATGGCACGCACTGGTCCCATTACCCCACCTCCATGGACGTCTCCGGCTACAACCACAACACCCGCGGCGGCTTCCTCGCCCTCCGCCCCGCCCTCTACAGCGCCGGCACCGGCCAGGCCACCTTCAAAAACTTCCAATACCACGCCCTCCCGTGAGTGACTTACAAGGCCGCAATCTGCGACCTTGAAAGCCATGACGATGATATTCATCCCCCCCCATTCACTGATTCACTGACTCGCTTATTCACTTATTCCCCCAATTGACATCGCCTCCCCACCCCGCGTACCCTCAATAATTCGCGCATTGATCTCTTCAGGAACCCAAGATGCCCACCCCCATAACCACCGCCGACCTCGCCCAGCTCCTCAACGGAACCCTCGCCGCTTCCTCCGGCGCGACTCCCGACAGTTCGCGCACCGTCTCCTCCTGCAACACCCTCGCCAACGCCACCGAAAACCAGGTCTCCTTCCTCCACAACAAAAAATACGCCGACCAGCTCGCCACCACCAACGCCGGCGTCGTCCTCCTCGCCCCCGGCACCGCCAAAACCATCCAACGCGCCGAAGGCCTTCCCCCGCTCACCGCCATCGAAGTTAAAGACCCATACTTCGCCTGGCAGCAAACCCTCGTCAAACTCCACGGCCAGCGCACGCACTCCAGCATCGGCATCTCCCCCCAGGCCTCCATCCACCCCACCGCCAAAATCGGCAACAACACCAACATCCACCCCTTCGCCGTCATCGGCGAAAACGTCACCATCGGCGACAACTGCAACATCTACTCCCACGTCTCCCTCATGCACGATGTCAAAGTCGGCCACGACTCCATCCTATACCCCAACGTCACCGTCTACGAAGACTGCATCATCGGCAACCGCTGCATCCTCCACGCCGGCGCCGTCATCGGCTCCGACGGCTACGGCTTCGCCACCCACAATGGCGTCCACCACAAAATCCCCCAGACCGGCAACGTCATCATCGAAGATGACGTCGAAATCGGCGGCAACACCGTCATCGAACGCGCCGTCCTCGAATCCACCACCATTGGTAAAGGCTCCAAACTTGGCAACTGCGTCATCATCGGTCACAACTGCGAGATCGGCCCCGGCAACCTCCTCGTCTCCCAGGTCGGCATCGCCGGCTCCACCACCACCGGCAAATACGTCGTCATGGCCGGCCAGGTCGGCGTCGCCGGACACCTCAATATCCCCGACATGATCCGCGTCGCCGCACAGTCCGGCATCATGATCGACCCCGAAAAACCCGGCATCGAAATCGGCGGCTCCCCCGCCATGGAAGCCTCCCACGCCCGCCGCGTCTACATGCAATTCGTCCAACTCCCCGAACTCGCCAAACGCGTCAAAGAACTCGAACGCACAATCGCCAAACTCCAACCGCCAACCATCGAAGAAAAAAAATAGGGACTTCCCGGGTCGACACGATCTAACGCCTCTTTCCCAACCGCAGGTTAGCCGGCGGTTTTAACCGCCGTGTTCGGCGTCCGTTCCGATCTCTCTCCATCTCACAAATCCGTCGCAAAAACCAACCATCGGCGTTCATCCGCATCCAGCGGCTGCAACTCCCCCTCCGATCGCATCACGCCTCCCAGCCCCCACTGGCCCATTCACCAATTCTGATATACTTCCCCAGCCGCTTCCCACATCTCCCGATTGATTCAAACCACCCTGAACCACCCCCGGAGCACCCATGTACTACCACGCAAAAGTCTTCACCATGACCTTCACCGGCTCGCGCATCAAGCAGGTCTCCTGCGAAAAATGCACCGCCGAATTCTTCTACGAACTCACCCGCATCGGCGTCGGCAAAGGCTCCGCCCCCTACGGCATCGGCCAGAAATCCGCCAGACAACGCGCCGAAAAAGCCGCCCAGAAAAACCTCGCCCAAAAACTCGAACGCGACGTCGAACTCGTCCCCTGCCCCAACTGCCGCTGGGTCAACACCGCCGCCATTCACTCCTACCGCAAAACCCGCCACAAAGCCTGGACCCTCATCGCCATCGCCGCCCTCATCTGCGGCGCCGCCCTCGACCTCTTCCTCTACCTCGACGCCAACGAAATCTTCATGCACCCCGTCCCCCTCACCGACCCCACCCTCCTCACCGTCGCCGCCGTCACCCTCGCCCTCGCCGCCACCTGCTTCCTCATCCAATTCCTCGCCCGCCGCGCCATCAACCCCAACACCCTCATCAACGGCCAGCCCAACGTACCCCCGGGCACTCCCCCCGCTCTCATCGAGCAACCCGCCCCCGGCACCGGCCAACCCTCCCTCATCCCCGTCCCCAGCGAATTCTCCAACCTCCAGACCGACGCCACCTGGGCCACCTTCCGCCCCGGCCAACTCGCCCTCGAACCCCTCTGCTGCAGTTGCCTCGACCCCGCCACTGTCACTTACAAACTCCCACTCACCTGCGAAAAGCCCCTCGCCGTCCCCCTCTGCAACCCCTGCATGCGCCGCATCCGCAACCGCTGGCTCCTCAAAATCCTCGCCTCCCTCCTCATCGCCATCGCCCTCGGCTGGATCCTCTCCCGCCTCCCCGCCGGCATCGACGACACCGGCCGCGCCATCATGTGGGTCTTCGCCGCCGGCTTCCTCTCTTTCGTCGCCGTCCTCTACCTCGACCACGCCGTCCGCCCCTACCGACTCCGCCGCCTCGACCGCGCCCGCGGCATCTGGAAAATCTCCTTCCACAACCCCGCCTACACCGCCATCATGATCCGCAAAATCGGCCAGACCGACGGCCTCTATCCCCACAACCCCCATTCCGTCGCATCCTGAAGATTTCCCTGCTAAAATCCGCGATTCCCCTGTTGTCATCAACCCTTTTAACGAATGGTTCCCATGTCCATCCTCCGCCCCAACGTCCTCTCCTCCCCCGGTTACGTCCCCGGCGAACAACCCACCGACCCTGCCGTCATCAAACTCAACACCAACGAAAACCCCTACCCCCCCAGCCCCAAAGTCCTCGACGCCATCCACGCCATCTCCCCCGAACAACTCCGCAAATACCCCTCCCCCTCCGGCCAACCCTTCCGCGAAGCCGCCGCCAAAGTCCACAACCTCACCCCCGACCACATCCTCCCCTTCAACGGCGGCGACGAACTCCTCTCCGTCGCCATCCGCTCAGCCGCCTCCGAACACGACTCCGTCGCCTTCCTCGAACCCTCCTACTCCCTCTACCCCGTCCTCACCCAAATGAACGGCTCCCCCGCACTGAAACTCTCGTACGACATAACCGAGCCCTCCCAACAAATCGAAAATCGAAAATCGAAAATCGAAAATCCCACCTGGCAACTCCCCCCTGACATCGAGAACACCCCCGCAAAGATTCTGCTGATCGTCAACCCCAACGCCCCCTCCGGCCACCTCGACCCCCTCGACCGCCTCTCCCACATCGCCCAAAACTTCAAAGGCCTCCTCCTCATCGACGAAGCCTACGTTGACTTCGCCCCCCACTCCGCCCGCCCCCTCGTGCAAAAACACGCCAACGTCCTCCTCCTCCGCACCCTCTCCAAAGGCTACTCCCTCGCCGGCCTCCGCTTCGGCTACGCCATCGCTAAACCCTCTCTCCTCAAACAAATCGAAAAAGTCCGCGACTCCTACCCCGTCGACGCCATCTCCATCGCCGCCGCCACCGCCGCCATCTCCGACCAACCCTACGCGAGCGAAACCTGGCAAAAAGTCATCGCCGAACGCACCCGCCTCGCCGCCGCCCTCCGCGAGCGCAACTTCACCCTCCCCGATTCCCACTCCAATTTCCTCCTCGCCACCGCCCCCCAAAATGCCAAACTCACCGCCCAGCAACTCTACGAATCCCTCAAAGCCCGCAACATCCTCGTCCGCTGGTGGAACCTCCCCCGCATCGCCGACAAAATCCGCATCACCGTCGGCACCCCCGAACAAAACTCCCGCCTCCTCGCCGAACTCGACTCCCTCCCCCACTGAAAAAACCTCCACGCCTGCCGCCGGTTTCACCCACTTTCCACTTTTCCCCGGCGCCGCCCTGGGGCATACTGTCCACTACAGCCATTCTTGATCTGCAAGTGGGAGACCTCCAGAAGTGGGCATCACCCAACCGACCATCCAATCCCCCGCGAGCCACCGCTCCGCCCCGCACGTCCCCGTTGTCCTCGCCGGCCTCATCCTCCTTCAAGTCTTCGCCGTCCTCCTCGGCTGGCAGTTCAAAATCGAATCCCTCAAACACCTCAACCCCAGTTGGGTCGCCATGAACCCAACCACCGCCGCCTGCTTCCTCGCCACCGCCATCCTCCTCCTCCTCGACGCCCTCGCCTCCTCCCGCCTCTCCCTCAACATCGCCCGCGCACTCGCTGCCGCCGTCGCACTCCTCGCAATCCTCCGCATCATCGCCTGCCTCGGCGGCCCCGACCTCCGCGTCGATCAGCTCCTCTACCCCTCCCAACTCCCCAACGGCGGCGTCACTACCCCCGATGGCCACGTCCTCCCGAGCCGCATCGCCCCCAACACCGCGCTCCTCCTCTTCCTCTCCGCCGCCGCGCTCTTCCTCGCCGCCTCCCGTAAACGCATCCCCCAAAATTTCGCCCGCGGCCTCGCGCTCGCCGTCGCTTTCCTCTCCGTCGTCGGCGCCATCGGCTACTTCAACGGCGTCACCGTCCTCTATCGCCCCACCGCCCTCATCCCCATGGCCATCCACACCATCCTCGCCTTCCTCCTCCTCTCCGCCGGTATCCTCGCCCTCCCCGACGCCCAACCCCACGCCGCGCTCACCCCCGTCCACGCCGCCATCGAAGCCCGCATCAAACGCGGCTTCGGCGTCGCACTCTTCCTCCTCGCCATTATCGGCGTCGTCACCTACTCCAGCGTCCAAAGCTTCTCCGCCGCCACCGCCACCGTCGAACACACCCGCCGCGTCCTCTCCTCCATCTCCCAGCTCTCCAACGACCTCTCCGACATCGAAAGCGGTGAACGCGGCTTCGTCATCTCCGGCAACGAGTCCTTCCTCGCCAATTACCACCGCGGCCTTATCGCCGCCGAAACCCACCTCAATGAACTCAACGCCCTCATCGCCGACAACCCCCCCCAGGTCCAACGCCTCGACGACCTCCGCCCCCTCATCGACGACGAACGTGCCTTCATGCAGAAAGTCGTCGAAGCCCGCCGCTCCCAGGGCCCCGATGCCGCCGTCGCTCTCGTCAATTCCCGCAACGGCCAGCGTCTCATGGATGAGATCCACGGCATCCTCGCCCTCATGCGCGATACCGAAAACGTCCTCCAGGACCAACGCTCCATCGAATCCGCGCACAGCGAGGACATCACCCTCTTCGTCATCACCCTCGGCACCCTCATCGCCTTCTCCCTCGTCGCCGCCGCCGCCTGGATCATCCGCCGCGAATTCGTCGCTCGTTACCGCCTCGACCAGGAACTCGCCGCCGCTCGCGCCGCCGCCGATGAAGCCAACGCCGCCAAATCCCGCTTCCTCGCCAACATGTCCCACGAAATCCGCACCCCCATGTCCGCCATCCTCGGATACGCCGACCTCATCCTCGACCCCGACCAAACCCCCTCCGACCGCCTCGAATACGTCAACACCATCCGCCGCAACGGCGACCACCTCCTCACCGTCATCAACGACATCCTCGACCTCTCCAAAATCGAGGCCGGCAAAATCCAGATCGAACTCGTCCTCTGCTCCCCCTGCCGCATCCTCGCCGATGTCGCCTCTCTCATGCGCGTCCGCGCCGTCGAAAAAAAAATCTCCCTCGAAATCCGCAACGAAGGACCCATCCCCGCCGTCATCCGCACCGACCCCATCCGCCTCCGCCAGATCCTCATCAACCTCCTCTCCAACGCCGTCAAATTCACCGAGCAAGGCTCCGTCCGCGTCATCATGCGCTTGGACGAGTCCCCCCAAAGCCCGCCGTCTCCGACGGCGGGGCAATCCAACGCTTCCCACCCAAACGCCACCCTCCACTTCGACATCATCGACACCGGCATCGGCATGAACCCCGACCAGCTCTCTCTCCTCTTCCAGCCCTTCGTCCAGGCCGACAGCTCCACCACCCGCCGCTTCGGTGGCAGCGGCCTCGGTCTCACCATCGTCAAACGCCTCGTCGAATTCCTCGGCGGTACCATCACCGTCCAATCCCTCCCCAACCGCGGCTCCACCTTCTCCTTCTTCATCGACCCCGGCCCGCTCGACAACATCAAACGCATCCCCAACTGCCGCGAAGCACTCCTCGGCGCTGACCCCGAAAAAAACGCCCCCGCCGCCCCCGCTCTCGCCGGAAACGTCCTCCTCGTCGACGACGGCGAAGACAACCGCCGACTCCTCTCCGTCTACCTCCGACAGGCCGGCATGCACGTCGCCCTCGCCGAGAACGGCCGCATCGGCGTCGAAAAAGCCCTCGCCGCACTCCACCAGCAAAAACCCTTCGACGTCATCCTCATGGACATGCAAATGCCCGAACTCGATGGCTACGGCGCCGCCGCCAAACTCCGCTCCAAAGGCTACCGCCTCCCCATCATCGCACTCACCGCCCACGCCATGGCCGAAGACCGCGCCCGCTGCCTCTCCGCCGGCTGCGACGATTACCTCTCCAAACCCGTCCGCCGACAGGACCTCCTCTCCACCGTCGCCCGACACCTCCCCGGCGGCGCGCCACCTCCCGGTGCCCCGCTCCCGCCCCCATCCGAAATCAACATCGCCCCCGCCCCCGACCCCTCCGTCAACGGCATCCCCGCACTCCCCACCCTCATCCGCTCCGACCTCTCCGACGAATCCCTCCGCCCCCACCTCGACGCCGACGTCCGAAACCTCCCCACCCGCGTCGCCGAAATCCAATCCGCACTCGCCCGCCAGGACCGCGACCTCCTCCTCACCAAAATCCACAACCTCAAAGGCACCGGCGGCCTCTACGGCCTCATGCCCCTCACCCACGCCGCCGCCAAAATCGAAAAACTCCTCCTCCAAAAAACCCCCCTCGAAGAACTCTCCCCCCTCCTCCACGCCCTCCTCGACACCCTCCAACGCGTCGAAGGCTATCCCCACCCCGGCCCCCAAAGTGGAGCCGACGCCCCCGGCGGCTCATACTCCCCACCACGAACACCCGGCACCCACACCCCGCCCGCGGTCACCGCACCACCTCAACGCTTGCGTCGTCGCGAACCCTACATATCACAACACCCACCTTCCTCCACAAACAAAACCACACCTCCCTCCCTCTGCTATACTCTCCCCATCATTTCCGGAGCCCCCAACATGACAAAACTCCTGGCCCTCCCCCCGCGCCTCAAAAAACGGTATGAAGAATCCACCCACCGCCCCGCCGCCGACCTCGCCCAGCAATCCTTCCTGCACTGGCTCGACAACTTCTCTAACCTAAACCCCTCACCTTCTTCCCCGAATACACCGACCACGGCCGCCCCCACCTCGAATCCCTCCTCACCTCCGCCGAAGCCCTCATCACCGAAGACTCCTGGAACCTCCTCACCCCCGACGACGCCGTCCTCTTCATCCTCGCCGTCCTCCTCCACGACGCCGCCATGGCCCTCATCGAAGACCAACTCCTCGCCCTCATTATGGACGACCGCCCCGCGCCCACGGACAACCCAAGCCAGGGTCGTCGGCGCGCATATGATCTTTCAACGCCTATTCCTCCTGGCTTTTAACCAGCTTCATGCGAAGTATCTTCCCGGTCTTTGTGTCGATCCCAAAAAAGGCGGCATTCTGAAGCCTCCAAACCGGCCCCTCGTTAATCACGTCTTCGTTGAGGCCTGCCCACGTCATCGCATCTTTGCCGTCAACCGTCAACTCGAACCTCACATTATCGGCGTTTCCCTTCTTAACGACGAATTCCGCAGTGTGTGCATCGTTCAGAGTGATTCTCCGCCGGCCCTTGAACTCGCCAATCCCACGAATGTTGTCAAACGACTGCTCCGCACTACCTAGAATTAACACGCCCCACCTCTGTCCAACCGGCACGGTGATATATACAGCGTCACGCCCATTCGCAAGCGTAAACTGAACCTGAAGGGTGTAGCTTCCTTTCGCTGTGATCGGAACCTGAATGAACGGCCCGTGATCGTCAGTCCAACCAGTTGGTTCCAAAGTACCGCCTTCCAGCCGCCACGCTGGACGAATGGTATCTCGCTGCACGTCGATTACTGAAAGCATATCGATGTTCTCGGGAGGAGGTGGCGTGCCTGTGTACGCCTTGAACCATCCTCCCTCTTTCATCTCATCTTGAATTGCCTCCGCTTCCGCTATCCGCCGCTCCTTCGTATATCGACTTATCGCCACTTCGTATGCTCGACGTAACTTGGCGTACGCGTCGATGGCGGCACTGACAAATTTGGCGTTTTCATTTCGCAGCGCGGTATTCTTTACGTTGTCCGGCAAAAATAATTCATTTCCTATGACAACGTAAAGGCCAGTGTAGTATTTGTATCCGCTGAGATCGCCGGCGTCGGCCGCCGCATTGGCCCTTGCCTCAATTGATTTTAGAAACTTCCGATGTGCATCATCTACTGTTCCGACAAATTCGACCTTTGCGGCCTGAAGGTCCGCCAAAATCGGGTCAGATGGAGCGGTCCCAGGATTTGCTACAGAGGGCGCGTTCGGAGTAAGTGCAGGCGACAAAAAGCGATCGGCCATCAACTTCTTTATATCGACGGCGTCGTCGTATTTTCCGGCCTTGGTGTAGTCAGTAATTGCGGATTGATATGCCTCTCTCAGAATGGATTCGGCCGAACCCATGGCGCGACGAAACTTCGTCACTGGGCCCTGCATGACGAGTCTATCCGGAAGCGCCAGCGACGCCTCGAACGCTTTGCGCTCCGAAATAAGCGATTCAACCGCATCTATATCGCCCGTTTGGCGAGTGAGCGCGATCTGGGCTTCGAAGGCGTTCAGCAGGTCCTTTTTTGCTGCGTCCTGCAACGCTTCGCATGCTGCCCTTGCTCGATCAAGCGTATCCTTAATAGTATCAGCGAGCGCGGACGTGGCGGTGCAGATTATCGCCAACGGAAAGATCAACGAATACACGCACCAGCTGGTTTTCATAGGCTACCTCCATCTTGACGTGTAGACTCGTACCAGTGTACGTGTCGACCCGAAGTTCAGCAACGGAGCGTAACCGCACAAAAGTCGCGGCGCCGATTTAAGCCTTCAACACAGCTGCCGTGAAAACCTCGATAAAAACGGCAGTAGCAGGAATCACGAATGAGATATAGAATCGAAAATACTTGCCGTTCATTTTCCAAAATGGAAACACGTCACTCGGCGCTAGCCGCGACCGTACGCCAATACCTTGCCCATTGCCGCCCGCTCTCCTCCGCCGAACGCGCCCCCTTCAAAGCCTACCCCTTCCCCACCGCTCTCCGCAAAGCCGCCCTCGCCCTCACCCCCAACGGCAAACGCTTCCCCCACCAACGCCGCCTCACCCGTAAATCCCTCCGCGCCGCCTACTCCCACCTCCAAAAAATCGCCCCCAAACTTCGCCGCACTCGCACCGTCGACGCCCTCCACACCCTCATCACCCAACACACCCAAATCCCCGGCATCGGCGAACTCTACCGCTACGACACCGCCCTCCGCCTCGGCGCCCACCTCCGCCTCCACCCGACCCGCGTCTACCTCCACGCCGGCACCCGCACCGGCGCCCGCAACCTCGGCCTCGACCACAAACAACCCTCCCTCCCCCGCTCCGCCTTCCCACCTCCCCTCCGCACCCTCCCCGCATCCGCCCTCGAAGACCTCCTCTGCATCTACAAACACCAACTCCGCAGATAACCCATCCCTCTCCAATAAACCTTCCCCAACCCCCACACATGGAGCAAAGAACATTGACAACCGCGCGCGCAGGCGTGGCAACATTCCTTGGCAATGTTCCCGAAGACCTTCCCCACCCACTTAACCACTTAACTATTTAACCACTTAACCGTCCCCCCCTCTCACTCCTCCACCGGCATATAAATCTTCACCGCGAGCACCCGACTCCCCCATTCCTTCGCCGTCTCAAACTTCGGCATCAGCACATCCATCCGATACCCCTTGATCGCCCCGCCGCGATCCAGCACCGGCACCGTCGCCCCGCCCGCATACCCCGGCACCGACACCAACGCGTGCATCGGAATCAACCGCGTGTCCGCCGCCACCAGCTTCCCATGATTCGTCTTCACCGACAGCCCCGACGCCGTCGTCGTCCCCGGGTACGGCCAGCAGCACTTCGAGTCCGGCGAGTACGCCGTCACCCGCAACCGCAGCGTCTTCACATACCGATACTTCCGCCCGTTGTAATACCGAACCTCCACCGCCGGCTTCTTGTGGAAGCTCGCCCGCGGCGCCGCCGGCGCCGGGTCCGACAAGGCTGGCGGAACAATCGTGAGCTGCGGCCCCGGAACCGCCGGCACCGCCGGCACGTTCACGACCCCCGGAAAACCCGCGCCTTTCGTGTCCAAAATCGTCCCAGACCCATCCAAAACCGTGCCTTTTCCGTCCAAAGCCGTTCCCGAATCCCCCCGATCTGCACCCCCATCCGTCGTCATCGGCCCCGTCGCCGAGGGGTTCTCCGTCCGGAAAGCCGCCGCAAAAAGTTTCGGAATTGTGGGAAGGTTGAGGATCGCCGTCAGGCAGAGGAAGCCAACCAGCAGGAGCGAAAGGAAAAGGCCAAGCTCCCACTTTTCGCCGGAAGTTAAACGTCGGGTTCGCCGCATGATTCCGTCTCCGGTTCCTTGGGACCCACTGGTGCCGTTGCAAACAAGGTTCCATCCGTGACGGTAAAAGCAGGCATTCGATCCTTGAACGCCCGATACGTGCGAATCCATCCCTCAGCGGGGCAGGGACTTACTGCAGAGCTAGAGCAGCCGGCGCCTCCGGTCCGATCGTCCCTTTCGGAGGCTGAATGGTCAGGAAGTATAACCCAACGGCAAGTGAAAAGACATGCAAAATGCCCTGATATCATCGCTTATGCGAACTGCTGAGCCACCCTGTCAGACTTTAACGTGCGCGCTTCACCAGCCCCTACACCCCGTATAATGCCGCGAATGATCCGTAAATTTGCCCTTCTGGCCGCCTTCTCCACCGCCCTGGGACTGTTCGTGCGGTTCTCGGACGCCCTCTCGCCCGACCGCGCGCTCACCCAGTCGCTGCGTCGTATCTGGCAGTTCCAGCAGGGGTTACCGGACGCGACGATTCTTTGTGTTCGGCAGCTTGGGGAGGGGTATCTTTACCTCGGGACGCCGACGGGGCTGACGCGGTTTGATGGGATTCGATTCACGCGCATGGAGGCTGTGGGGGACGCGTGGGTGGAGGATGTCGCCGCCGATGACCAGGGCGACCTCTGGGTGGCGACTGACGGCAGGGGGGTGATCCGTGTGCATGATGAGGTGGGAACAGGACTTGGGAGCGATGCGGGGCTGCCGTCGTTGACCGTGCGGAAGATTTTTTTTGATCGCGGCGGGCGATTGATTGCGTGTACTTCGCGGGGGGTTGCGGCGTGGGATGGGAAGCGATTTTTTTCGCTGGGCGAAAATTTGGGCGATGTGGCGGCGGGATGTGCGGCGGTGGATGGCCATTTGTGGTTCGGCGGGAGCGGCAATCAGCTGCATGTCTGGGATGGCAAGTCTTTTAAAGATATTGAGTTACGATCCATTCCGGCCAATGCCGGGGTCCGGGCGATTCTGCAGGCGGACGACGGGACGATGTGGGTCGGGACGACCGTTGGGCTGGTGCGATTGAGGAACGGTCAGGAACGTTTATTGACGGTCGCCGACGGGCTCGCGGACGATTTTGTGCACTCCGTGACGGGGGGAGCGAATGGTGTCGTGTGGGTCGGGACGCGAAATGGGTTCAGCCGGGTACGTTTGGGGAACAATTCGGGTGAGGTTCCGGGCGGTCCCGGGGCGAATTTGGTCGGGCAAAGGGAGGGGGCTGGCGGGGCGGTGGTGGGGGCGAGAGGGGAGGGTGGCGGGGGGATCGACAGCTTTCGTGCACAGGATGGGCTGTCGCAGAGCACCGTTTACAGCGTCTGCGAAGACCGCGAAGGGTCGGTGTGGGTCGGAACCAAACATGGGTTGAATCAGTTCTGGGATGGGCGGGTGGTGCCGTTCACGGTGAGCGAAGGGTTGCCGACGAACGATGTGGGGCCGGTGTGTGACGACGGGACGGAGGAGGGGGCGTGGGTGGGGACGCTGGGGGCGGGGTTGAGCCGAGTTGATGGGCGGGGGTTTACGACGGTGACGACGGCGGAGGGGTTGGCGAGTGACCGGGTGTTGTCGCTGGCGCGGGGAGAGGAGGGCGGGGGGTTGTGGGTGGGGACGGATCGGGGGGTGACGCTGATGCGCGGGGGGAAGGGGGTGAGGCGTTTTGCAGTGGACGGTGGGGCGCGGGAGCTTTTGTGGACGCGGGAGGCGGGGTTGTGGGTGGGGACTCAGAAGGGGTTGCTTGTGTTGGCTGCCGATGCGCAGCGCCCCGCGCCGCCCGAGGCGGCGGGCGTTGTGGGGAATGTGGCGATCACGGGGCTGGCGGCGTGCGGGGGAGAGGTGCTGGTGGCGACGGGGGATGAGCGGTTGGTGGGGGTGAAGGCGGGGAAGGTGCGGGAGATTGCGCGGGGGGAGATGATGCATGGGGTGGATGCGCTGTTTGTGGATCCGGAGGGGGTGGTGTGGGTGGGGACGGACGGGGGCGGGTTGCGGATGGTGGACGTGGGGAGCGGGAAGGTGGCGGGGTTTTCGATGCGGGAGGGGCTGTTCGACGATGAGATCTATGGGATCGTGCAGGACCGGGAAGAGCGGTTGTGGATGGCGTGCAGCAAGGGGATTTTCTATGTGCCGCGGGGGGATCTGAAGGCGTTTGCGGCGGGGAAGCTGGGGCACTTGACGTGCACGCCGTTCAGTCCGACGGAGGCGTTGCGGACGATCGAGTGCCGGGCGGGGGTGGAGCCGGCGGCGTGGCGGATGGGGGACGGGCGGTTGTGGTTTTCGACGATCCACGGGGTGATCGTGATCGATCCGCAGCACCTGCAGCGGGCGACGGGGCCGGCGCGGGCGGTGATCGAAGAGGTGGTGGTGAACGGGCACACGGAGCGTGCGGAGGAGATCGGGCGGATGGCGCCGGGGAAGAAGAACCTGGAATTTCAATACACGGGGTTGAGTTTTATTGCGCCGGCGCGGATTACGTTCCGGTACCAGTTGGAAGGTTTTGACAAGGAGTGGGTGGATGCGGGGGCGCGGCGCGAGGTGTTTTATGCGAACCTTTCGCCGGGGACGTACAAATTCCGGGTGCAGGCGAAGAATATTGAAGGGGTGTGGAGCGAGACGGCGGAGACGGGGGAGTTCACGCTGGCGCCGCAGTTCTGGCAGCGGAAGTGGTTCTGGCCGGTGTGTCTGCTGGTGGCGGCGGGGGCGGCGATCGCGGGGTACCGGCTGCGGGTGCGGGCGATCAAGGGGCGGATGGGGGCGATCGTGGCGGAGAGGAGCCGGATTGCGCGGGAGCTGCATGACACGCTGCTGCAGGGATTTTCGGGGGTGACGATGGAGATGCAGGCGCTGTCGGCGCGGTTGCCGGAGTCGGGGGAGAAGCGGACGCTGGTGGAGATCATCCGGGATGCGGCGAACTGCATGAAGGAGGCGCGGCGGAGCGTTGCGGGGTTGCGGCGGGCGGATTCGGCGGGCGGGGAGCTGGGGGTGGCGGTGGCGGAGGCGGCGCGGCAGTTGACGGAGACGCGGGAGGTGAAGCTGTCGCTGGATGTGGAGGCGGGGTTGCCGGCGCTGGGGGCGGAGGTGGAGTACAACCTGGTGCGGATTGCGCAGGAGGCGGTGGCGAATGCGGTGAAGCATTCGGGGGCGCGGACGATCGAGGTGGGAGTGAAGCGGGCGGGACGCGGGGTGCGCGTGGTGGTGGCGGATGACGGGAAGGGGTTCGATGGGGCGGCGGTGAAGAATGGGGTGAGCGGGCATTATGGGATTGTGGGGATGCGGGAGCGCGCGGCGGCGATTGGAGGGCGGATTGAGGTGGCGAGCGGAAGTGGAAGGGGGACGGTGGTGGAGGTGGTGGTTGGGGAATGACGAAATTCGAATGACGAAGGACGGAATGACGAAGGGTTCCCCCCCCCGGACGACGGAATCACGAAGGGATGAAGGGACGAAGGACCACGAAGAGTTTTGGGTGTACCGAAGGGGTTCTTTATGAAGAGGGTGGTGTTGATTTTGGAGGATGATGCGGGGCGGGTGGGGCGGTTTGTGGAGACGGTGGGGCGGGTTTTGCCGGGGGTGGAGGTGGTTTGTTGGGGGAGTGCGCGGGAGATGGTGCGGGAGGTTGCGGGGTATCTGGATCGGGCGGTGCTGATTTCGCTGGACCATGATTTGTATGCGCCGGGCGAGGAGGATGTGGGGGATGGGTTGGAGGTGGCGCGGTTCCTGGCGGAGCAGGGGGTGCGGTGTCCGGTGGTGATTCATTCGAGCAATGCGGAGCGGAGCGGGTGGATGCGCGGGGTGCTGGAGGTGGAGGGGTGGGGGGTGCGGATGGTGGTGCCGGTGGGCGAGAGGGGGGTGGAGGAGGATTGGGGGGAGGTGGTGAGGGGGTTGGTGGCGGGCTGAATCGGTGTTGAGAGTCGGCTCTTCGGGCCTCCGCGTCGATCTTTGGTTAGTGGCTATTGATCTTCGCCTAATTGGATGTCGGCGTTGGGCATCGGGCGTGCGGGGATGCAATGTGTTGTGTGCATGGTTCGCGACGACGCAAGCGTTGGCGCGGGCACAATTGTTGTGCGAGACATTGTTCCGGTGAAGATCAATTAACGGGCGCGGTGGGGCGGGCGGGTTTGGTTTTCCATTCGACGAGGCGGGTGGTGAGGGTGAAGAGGGTGAAGAGTTCGGCGAACCAGATGCAGGTAAGGAGGGGGCCGTGGGCGGGTTTGTGGAAGAGGGTCCAGGTGCCGAGGCGGTTCATGGAGGAGGCGAGGGTGAGGATGCGGGCGGGGGTGAAGAAGGAGGGGAGGGGTGGGTTGTGGGAGAAGTAGAGGACGAAGTTGGCGATCCAGCCGATCCAGGCGGTGTAGTAGGCGAGGAGGCAGGCGGCGAGGGTGCAGCCGCGGGTGAGGGGTTTGGGGGAGGCGTGTTTGCGGAAGAGGCGGGCGAGGGTGAGGCCGAGGGCGGTGGAGAAGGTAAGGGTGGCGAGGACTTCGGTGGTGGCCATGAGGGGTTCGTTGGGAATGGTGTGGGCGTAGCATTCGGCGGTGCCGAGGAGGAGGCCGAGGAGGGCGCCGGTGGCGAGGGAGGTGAGGAGGAGGCGCAATGCGGGGGTGTGGGTGGGGGTGGTTGTCGAAATGGGAAGGGGGGTGGTGGTCATGATTGAGGGACTCCTGTACTTCAGAAGTGATATCGGGCGTTGGCGGGGGGGAGTTGAGAGGGGAGTGGGGCGGGGGGGAGTATTGAGGGCACCTGTTTACCCCCCCCCCACGACGTAAACACGAAGGGATGAAGAGACGAAGGACCATCTATGAGCAAGTCTTTGTCAAGGGGGTTAGCGGGAGCGATTGCGGGATGAGTCCAACCATCTATTCGACATCGCCTCGGAGGACGTGTCATGCATGTTAATTCGAGGCCGGCCTCATTCACGAAGACGGGATCCTTTCGGTCCCATGGTCCTCTCGCGAGGTCCGGCCATTGGCATCCTGCTGTCCCTTGTTCCCAAAGACATTCTGCATCGATGGCCCTTTCGTGCCATCATCCTTTTCTGATTTCAGCCAGCCGTAGGCAAAGGACCTGCGGCTTGGAGCGGTTCGCCTACCGGAGGGGAGAACACCGGAGCTTTCCCCTTGGCACAACGCTTCAATTTCAGATCCCGCTTGAAGCGGCAGACTTCGCCGCTTTTGAGCATCGCCAGGGCTATGGTGGCCAGCCAGCGCGCGGTGGCGATCAGGGCGATCTTGCGTTTGTCGGGATCGTCTCCCACGATCCGCTCATAATGCTTACGGATCGCACTGCAGCGGTTCACGCCCTGCCAGGCGGCTTCGGTGAGGAGTTTGCGGACGGTCCGGGGGCCGTCTTTGGTGATGTGGCCCAGGCGGTTTTTGTCGGCCGAGGCATCCTGGCAGGGGACCAGACCCAGATAGGGGCCAATGTCGCGGATGCTGCCGAAGCGTTGCGGCTGGTCGATGTAGGCGACCAGGGCCTCGGCGGTGCGTGGTCCGACGCCGGGGATGGTTCTAAGCAAAGCGACGCCGGGATGCTTTTTGGCTTCCTGGTTGAGGGCGGATTCGACCTGTTTGATCCGGCGGTTGTGATCGGCAAGTTCCTCCAGAAGCATGTCGCGGCGGACGGTTTCGAGAGTGGTGGGGAATTGCTGCTGGGAGAGCCAGTGGAGTCCTTTTTTCGTCCAGAGTCCTTTGGTCGCCTGGATGCCGGCGTTTTTCAAAAGGGCGCGAATCTGGTTCTTGGTGGCCACGCGTTTGTGGAGGAGCGAGGCACGCCACTCGATGAGCCCGCGCCAGCTGCGTACGTCGAGGGAGGGGACATGGACCTGGGGGACCGCATCGAGGAAGAGGAGCTTGGCGATCTTGCCGGCATCGACGCGGTCGTTTTTGCGTTTGGCCTTGAAGATCAGGCGCATCTGGCCGGGGTGTCCGACGACGACACGTTGGGCGTTGGGAAGCTGGCCGATGTGCTGGTGCAGGTAGCCGTAGCCGACGGAAGCCTCGAAGCAGAGGCTGAAGGGCTCCTGGATTTTGGCCAAAGATTCGAGCAATCGGTTCCATCCTCCGTTGACCTGCTGGGCCTTGATTTGGCGGCCCTGGTCATTCAAGATGCACAGCGACGACTTTTTCCAATGGACATCGAGTCCGACGTACAGCATATGCAAGCCTCCTTTCGCTTTAGACCTCGTGCTGTGGTGCACTCTTGTGATTGTGCCATTGGGGCTAACCCGATTGCGAGGCTTGCTTCATAGTGTCACAAAGGGGCGAACGGAGCGGGGCGCTTGCGTGACGTTTTTCGGGAATAGATACTTCGCATGGGCGTTGTTCCTGAGTGTTCACTTCTGGCTTTGAGGAAGCGTTATGGTGATGAAGACGGTTCGGATGATGGCGTTGGGTGTGGCGGTGATGGCGGCGGGGGCGGCGTTTGCGGCGGAACCGCAGGCGGCGGATCCGGCGTTGGGGAAGGGGAAGGTGGTGACGCTGGATGAGTATTTCAATCACCAGGTGAAGAACGGGAAGCAGTTTCATTACATCTGGGAAGACAAGGCGAATTCGGGGTTCTCGAAATTCGGGGAGGTGTGGAAGGAGAATGGGGCAACCGTGGAGGAGCTGCATGAGGCGCCGACGGCGGAGGATTTGAAGAAGACGTCGGTGTATATCATCGTGAATCCGTCGACGGAGAAGAACGCGGCGGACAACAAGCCGAACTACATCGATGAGAAATCGATCGACAACATTGTGAACTGGGTGCAGGACGGGGGCGTGCTGCTGATGCTGGCGAACGACAAGAACAACTGCGAGTTCGAGCATTACAACAAACTGGCGGAGCGGTTTGGGTTCCAGTGGGATGGGAATCTGCGGAACACGGCGCCGCGGCCAAGCGATCGGCCGCATGCGATTTTTGAGCGGGAGCGGGATCATTTTCCGGATCATCCGCTGTTCGCGGGGCTGGACAAGATCTACATGAAGGAGATCACGACGATCACGGTGAAGGATCCGTCGACGGCATTGCTCGTGGTGAGCAAGGACCCGAAGGAGTCGGAACCGAAGTCGGGCGGGGTGGGCGAGGGGAAGGATGTGGTGATGTTCACGGCGAAGGTGGGGAAGGGGACGGTGCTGGCGATCGGGGACCCGTGGATTTACAACGAGTACATCGACCTCAACAAGCCGCCGGTGGACAACCGGAAGGGTGCGGTGAACATGGTGCAGTGGCTGTTGTCGCAGGCGCAGCCGGTGGAGGGGAAATAAGGGGGTAGCTTGGGCGCGGCATTTGCAGACCTCCCTGTGGAAACACAAGGAGGTTTTTTTATGGCAATGACACGGCCACAATCCCAGCGGGACAGCAATCAGCGGCGGGGCACGGACGCGCGGGCAACGCGCGGGCTGCGGGCGAAGAACAAGGACCATTTGAAGTCGGATCGGCAGGAGAACATGGCGGGAAAGCCGGGGGCACAGAAGGATCGGTTTGGGTCGGGGCATAACCGGGACGAGGTGAGGGCCCAGCAGAAGAAGTTCGGGCGGCCGCGGGGGAAACAGGACCTGGCGTTTCGGGAGAGCCCGCAGGAGAAGCGGAAGGTGACAGGGGAGAGGAATCGGGAGCCGGGGCGGCGGGGGCAGAAGAGCGGGGCGGCGAAGAAGAGAGGGGCGCGTTGAGGAGTCCGGGGGGATCAGGGTGCGAGTTGAAGAGGGGCGGAGTGGGGCTCGCTGTTTTTAGGTCTGAGGGGGTGGGTGTTGCGCGGGGTTGGGGAGCAGTCAGGCGGGGTGCGGGAAAATTCCTGAAAAGTCGGGGAGGGGGCTGCGTCTGGATAATAGACGGCAGGAGAGGGCCTTTCCGCATGCTGAAGCGGGGAGGCAGTGATGGTCATTCTCCCGAGGCGTACGTCTCGGCCGGGAAGGTGTGGAAGAGGCCTCGTGAACTAAGCATCCACCCCGCTTTCGGCCGACGGCCTCTGCGCCTTCACTCTCCGAAACACCTGACGTGGACGATACTCCACACCTAGGGGGCGGAAGGATCGAACACACACTCGATCCTTCCGCCAACACCGTGGGAATTGGTTCGCCGGCAGAATTGCAGAGAATTGGGGTTCTCTGCGATTTTGCCGAGTTGCGAGGCATGAAAGTTTGTCGAGAAATTAATGGCAGGAGAACACAATGGATCTTCGCATCCGGACGGCCCGCTTTGTCATTGCAGCGATCCTGGGAACGATTCCTTCGTTTGCGGGAGCTGCGAGTTATACGTGGACGGGGCAGTCGGGGAACTGGAGTGATCCGGCGAACTGGGCGGGGGGGAATGTGCCGGTGAATGACCCGGCGACGGTGGTGACGATCCAGTCCTATACGCGGCTCAGTCAGAGCATCACGTCAACGCTCGACGCATCCCGAAGCGTGTGGCAGGTCAATTGGCTTTACCTGAACCTCTTCTCGTCGAGCCCCGCCAATAATTTAAGGATTGATCCCGCATCCTTGCTCGATTTCGTCGGGGCATCCCCCGTTCTTGAAGTCGCCACCCCCACGCCCATCGTGGTTTCGGGCCCCGTGCAATTGGACAACACGCTGACGGTTCGAGGAACCGGGTCGCGATCGCTCCTCTTGAATGGAAGCATTTCCGGAAACGGCGGCTTGATCTTCACGATGGGTTCAGGCAACCTCACGCTCGCCGGCAACAATACCTTCGCAGGCGGCGTGACGGTCGCCCCGACCAGTGGAAGCGCCACATTGCTGGAGATCAATCAGCCGGCCGCGTTGGGCGCCGGGAACCTCACCATCATCCGCAACGCGTCGTCCTTTCCTTCCATCACCGTCGATTTCAAGGCCGGCCCCGGCCCGACGACGACCATTACCAATCCGGTCGTGGTCTCGGACCTCGGTAACGGGACATCCGGCGTGTGGCTTACGGGCACGGGGAGTTCCAATCAGACGATCGTCCTGCAACATCTTGTGACGACGAGCGCCGCCAACATTTCGCTGGGGTCCATCATCAACTCGGCCTCCTTTCCGTTTGCCGTCGGATCCCTCTCCGTCACCGGAAACCTGACCATCGCCGGCAGCACGCTGGCGCTCAGCAACATCACGGAAACGACGCCTTCCGTCATCACGTTCGGCAACGGCAATGCCATCGGCACGACGAGTCTCGATACTGCGAACAGATACACCGGCGGCACAAGCGTCGCCTATGACGCGACCGTCAACGCCAACGTCCCCGGCGCACTGGGGCCCGGCGTCGTGAACGTCACCGGCACGCTCGTTCTGAACGCGACCGCCGCCGCGAACAACACCGTCACGGGCAATCCCGCAACGTACCTGTCGCCATCGATCCGCTATAACGCCAACGGCGCGGCCGGCGGACACGCGATCAACATCACTGCCGGCAGCATTACCATCGGCGAAAGCGTGACCTCCTTCGGCGGCGACACCTTCAGCATCGGTGCCGGGGGAACCGTCACCGGCACGTCCGCGGGCCTCGCGATGCTCAACCGGGGAATTGGAGGCGGCGGGCCGAGCAACTTCACGGCGGCAAACGGCGCACTGCTCGAAAATGCGGATGGCGGATTACCGACCGTCCAGAACATCGGGAACAACGCGGACTTGATCGCCGTGGTGCATTCCTCCGCGCCCCTGTCATTCGCCGTGGGAACGGGAACCCCATGGAAAGGAATGAACGCGGGAGCCGCCGGATTCGTCGGCACACTTCACGCCAACAGCGCGTTTCCTCTCGGCGGATTCGCGTTCGGCGATGGATCAAACGCCTCGTTCAACATTCTCTCCACAAACGGCAGGCCTGTCCCGGTGACCGTGCAGACCGGAACGTTCAACAGCCCGCTCAGCGATTTCTCCGGCGTTTCCCTTTTCCAAGCGACCCGGCAGCTCAGCCTGACCGCTCCCGATGCCCTCGGCGGCGGAAACGGCACATCCCCCGTTCCTCTGGACGTTGCAAGCTATGCCAACCTGAGCGTGTCCTCTTCAACGGCCATCAACGCCAGCACGGCCCTTCACGCCGGCGTCACCCTGACTATCAATGCTCCCGGTCTCAACGGCACTGGCGCCATCACGCGCGACAGCGCATCAATTACCGCCATTCTCCAGGATGCCAACGCGCTGACGGGCTCTCAGCTGGGACCCGCCTTTTTCCACGCCGGCGACATCGTCCAGCTTCAGGCCAATGATGTCTCCGGGCTCCGGCAGGTCTCCCCCGCTGCGGCCTTTTACCTCAACGGCACTTCCACAGTGACGGAGTCCGAAGGCTTCACTATCGATGGCGGAATTCTCTATTTCGCATCGAAAGGCCTCTCGCTGCTCCCACCCACCAGCGGCTCCGGCAGTGGAACAATCAACATCGGCCCGAACGGAGGGACCATCGGCAGCGCCGGCTTCGGTTCCACCTTGTTGCGCAGCTTTTCGAGCACGGGCGACGGCTGCATTGGCGTCCCGATCATCGCCCAGGGAGCGGTCACCTTCGGTGTCCCGTCGCCCCAAAGCGGCGCCATCATCCTTACCAATCCCGCCAACCAGTTACCCACGGTGAACATCGCAGGCATCGGGCTGGTCGCCGCGTCCCCTTCGACATTGAAGGGCGCCACAGTCAATCTGAACGGCGGAGAACTGGCGCTCCTGTCCGACGTCGCCAACGCCTCCCTTCCGCCAACCCCCTACAACAACACTATCAACGTCACGCAAGGTGGAACGATCAGCGACAACACGAACGATGTACGGCCTGCCAGCTTCGTTCCAAGCGCTAAGCATCCGGTATCGATCTCCACGATCACTCTCGGCAACGCCACGCTTTACTTCCGGAGCGCGTTCTCGGCCGGGTCTTTATTCACCGGAGGCGGCATTCACGTCAGCAATCTGTTGCTGACAGGCAACGGCACGGTGGGCGCCGGTATCAGCACCATCCAGAACCTGAGCGACAACGGCACCGGCCCGACCCTGGCGCTGCAACAAGGGAGCATGACCATCCAAGGCGCGCTCACCGCCAAAGGCCCGATCAACGTCGGAGACAGCAGCCTTCTCAATATCTTCGGCCTCGAGTTCGACGGCACTTCCACCCCATCATCCGCACCGATCACGGTCGGCACATCCAGCGAACTCGTCGGCACCGGCGTGCTGCATCGCCCCGTCAGGTTCACCGCCGGGCAGCCGGAATTTCTCTCACCCGGGCATTTCCTTGCGCCCAGCGTTCTCGGCTCCACCACCGTCGGCACGCTTGAACTTGATTCCCTCGTCCTCTCCGCCAATACCACCCTCGCGTTCGACCTTGGCACGCCAAACACCATCGGCGGCGCATTGAACGATCTGCTGATCGTCGATGGAGACCTGACCCTCAGCGGATCGCTCTCGATCACCGAAGACGCTTCCTTCGGGCCAGGAACTTACCGGCTCATCTCCTACGGCGGCACCCTTACCTACAACGGCCTCGCGCTGCCGAACCTCGTTGGCGATTCGCTCGCGCTCGATCTTTCCACGCCGGGGGAGGTCAATCTGATTGTGACGGCGGTTCCTGAGCCGGCGACGCTGGCGGTTGGGTTGGCGGGGGCGGCGTTTCTGCTGGGACGACGCAGGCAAGGTCCCCGCTGAGCGTGCTGGCGCCGCACGCCATTCCCCTCTCGTGGAATCGGTGGCTACAATGGTGGCTCTGTTCTCATCGGAGCCACTGATTGCATGAACATGGTGTATCGCCTTCTGGTTGCATCCACAATTCTCGTCGTCACTTCCTCGGGCGCTTTTCGTGGGGTGGCTTTTGCGGCCGACGCCCCGCCGGCGCAACCCTCCGGCGCTGCCGCCGAGGTGGCGCTGCAGCGGGCGCTGGATCAGCCGTTCAACCTGGTGCTGGAGAAGGTGGAGATTCGGGAGGCGTTCAACCGGATTGCGGCGACGGCGAAGATTTCGCTGAGCGTGGATCCGGCGTGTTACGATTTTCTGCCGTACGGGGCGACGACGCGGGTGTCGGCGGATTTTCGCAGCGCCAAGCTGCGGGATGCGATCGAGCAGGTGCTGATCACGCTGGGGCTGCAGCAGACGGTATCGGGCTCGACGGTGATCATTCGGCCGTCGGCGCCGCTGATGCACATCGGGCGGCGGGCGCAGTTGGGCGAGTTGAAGCTGCTGCAGGATCTACGGTCGGACCAGAACGAGCTGATGCCGCCGGCGGCGGCGCCGGGGGCGACGACGCAGCCCGAGCCGCTGGATTGGACGACGGCGATCCGGACGGCCTTGGACCGGCGGAACATCGTGGTGTCGCTGGAGGGTGACGCGAATTCGCCGCTGCATGACAAGGCGATGGAGGAGATCACGAAGCAACTGCCGATGACGATTTTCCGGGGGCTGGAGACGTATTGCCAGATCACGAACCAGATCTGGTTTGCGGAATCGGATCCGTACTCGGCGGGCGGGGCGACGATACACATCATGCCGATGAAGCAGTGGATCATGCGGCAGCTCGATCGGCCGATCCAGGTGAATTTTGTGAACACGCCGTCGGACGAGGTACTGGCGGAGCTTTCGCATTTGACGGGGATCCGCTTCGTGCCGCAGCCGGGGCTGTATGCGGCATTTCCGGCGTTGAACCTGAAGAGCGGGAACGGCTCGGTGCGGCAGACGCTGGAGGCGCTGGCGGGAGGGGCGGGGATTGCGTACGAAGTGCGGGACGATTCGATTCTTTTGAAGGTGGCGAGCGGGGCGAACACGGCGCAGCCGGCGACGACGCAGACGAATGCGCAGTCGGACAATATCGTCGCCTACCTGGCGGTGCCGACGGGACCGACGGGGCGGCTGATGAACGTGGTGATTCGGGAGTCGGACCTGCCACCGGAGCTCAATGACCTGCGGAAGGAGAAGATCAAGGAGGCGGTGCAGTTGCTGGAGCATGCGTGGCTGCCGAAGGCGCCGGCGAGCACGACGCAACCGGCGACGCGGCCGGCGGCGACGGAGCCTGCGACGCAGCCGGGGAAGTAGGCGTTTTCGTTTCGTCGGGGCGGCACTGTACAATTCTTCGATGAGCCAATCGATCGACAACACGCACCTGCTGGGGATGACGCTGGCGGATTATTCGGTGTTTCGGGGGAAGCACCGGCAGGCGTTGCGGGACGAATACCGGGCGATGATGCGTGCGGGCGCGGGGATCGCGCTGCCGCCGGTGACGCGGCGCACGGACGATGGGGCGGACGGCACGGTGAAATTCTGCCTCGGTGTCGAGAGCGCGGCCGGGGGCGGGCCGGCGCTGGAAACGGAATCGGTAATCATTCCGATGACGTCGTTCGGTGGGACGCGGTGGTACACGCTGTGCATTTCGTCGCAGGTGGGGTGCCGGATGGCGTGCTCGTTCTGCGAGACGGGGCGGATGGGGTTGCTGCAGAACCTGACGGCGGGGCAGATTGTGCGGCAACGGCTGGTGGCGCGGGCGATCCGCCTGGAGGGGCGCGTGGAGGAGGCGGGCGGGGAGATCCGCAAGGCGAAGTATTTTGCGGATGGGATTCAGAACATCGTGTTCATGGGGATGGGGGAGCCGCTGGATAATTTTGAGAACGTGGTGCAGGCGATTCGGGTGTTTACGGAACCGGCGGGGCTGGATTTTCCGCACGGGCAGATCACGGTGTCGACGGTGGGACGGGTGGACGGTTTGCGGAAGCTGGCGGAGATCTGCAGGTCGGAGCCGGTGTGGCGGAACCTGCGGATTGCGATCAGTTTGAACGCGGCGAACGACAAGCTGCGGAACGAGCTGATGCCGGTGAACAAGGCGATGCCGCTGGCGGAGTTGAAGGGGGCGCTGGTGGAGTATCCGCTGGCGCCGAAGGCGCGGTTCCTGATCGAGTACGTGCTGATCAAGGGGGTGAACGATTCGCGGGCGGATGCGGAGGCGGTGATCGATTTCTGCCGGGATCTTCCGTGCATTGTGAACCTGATTCCGTACAACCCGCAGCGGTTTGCGACGTACGAAACGCCGGAGGAGCCGGCGATTCTGGCGTTTCTCAATCATTTGAAGGAGCGGGGGATTTTCACGAAGCGGCGTGTGACGCACGGGCGGGAACTGATGGGGGCATGCGGGCAGTTGGGGAATCCGGAGGTGCGGCGGAACAAGCGGGGCCGCGGGCTGCCGGTGCTGGGCGGCGAAGGGGCTTAATGGGCGGTTTCAGCAACGGTAAATGAGCCACGAAAAATACGAAAAACACGAAAGTGTTTTGGGGTTGAGAGCAGCTTCTTAGGGGGATTTCCTAGCGGGGGCGGATTCGGAATTCCTTTGACTCTCGGCTTTTCGGAAGAGGTAGGATGGTTGTCGAGCCACAACCTGTCTGCGGATCCACCTGCGATGCTTCACCGTCGTTCGAACATGAAAGGAGGAACGAACCATGAAGGCGCCGGCGTTCGAGGTCAGCGAAAAGGATGTGCCGGTCGTAACGGTGGCGGCGATCCGGATGAGGGGGGCGTACAAGGACTGCGGGAAGGCGTTTGGGAAAATCGCGAGGTCGTTTCGTCGGGACGTTTCCGGCAAGCCGCTGCTGCTGCACCACGAGACGGAGTACAAGGAACAGGACGCGGATTTCGAAGCCTGTTTTCCGGTGCGGAAGGCGCGAGCGGTCGCGGGAACGGACGTGCACGAACTGCCCGCCGCGCACTGCGTGACGCTGGTGCACCAGGGGCCGTACGAGGAGCTGGGCAGGTCGTACGAGAAGGTGTTTTCGTACGTGAAGTCGCACGGGTATGAGGTGGAGCTGCCGACGCGGGAGATCTATTTGAAAGGGCCGGGGATGATTTTCCGGGGCAACCCGCAGAAGTACCTGACGGAGATCCAGGTGCCGATCCGGCGGGCACGTTGAAGCGGCCGGCGTGAATTGGCGCAGATGCGCAGCGCCGACTGGCCGGGCCGTGCACTAAGGCGCAGGCTTTGGCGTTATTCCTCACGCCTTTTCGACGGACAGGAGTGAGGAAAACCCATGCATCTGCGCGCACAGCGAATTCTGACGGCCCTCGCGATTGCGGTTGTTTCCATTGGTGCGGCGGCAGTCCCGCAGCAGAATACGGACAAGGCAGACATTGCGAACCAGGGCGCGCTTGGCCACGACGCCCCGGCCGGCAAGGGGCTTTCGGCGGAGGAAGCCGCTGCAAAGGCCCGCCGCCTGGAGTGGTTCAAGGATGCGAAGTTCGGCATGTTCATTCACTGGGGGCTGTATTCGCAGTTGGCGGGGGAATACAAGGGGCAGCTCTCGTCGGATGCGCACATCATGCTGCGGCTGAAGATTCCGTTGAAGGATTACGCGCAGATTGCGAAGGATTTCAATCCGACGAAATTTGACGGGGAGGCGTGGGCGCAGCTGGCGCAGGATGCGGGGATGAAGTACATGGTGATCACGACGAAGCACCACGACGGGTTCGCGATGTTCAACTCGCCGTCGAACGACTACAACATCGTGAAGCAGACGCCGTGGGGCAAGGACCCGCTCAAGTCGCTCTCCGATGCGTGCCACAAGCGCGGCATCAAGTTCTGCGTGTACTATTCGCTGGGGCGCGACTGGGCGGACCCCGACGTGCCGACGCGCGACGGCTGGCGTTCGAACACGTGGGATTATCCGGACGAAGCGAAGAAGGATTTCAGCAAGTATTTCGAGCGGAAGGTGAAGCCGCAGATCCGGGAGCTGCTGACGCAGTACGGCGAGATCGGGATGGTGTGGTTCGACACGCCGGAGAAGATTTCGGTCGCGCAGTCGAAGGAACTGGTGGCGTTGATCCATTCGCTGCAGCCGAACTGCATCATCAACGCGCGCGTCGGGCACGGTCTCGGCGATTACGCGACGCCGGAGCAGCAGATTCCCAACGAGGTGATTCACGAACCGTGGGAAACCTGCATGACGATCAACCACATGTGGGGCTACGTGAAGCGCGACACGGAGTTCAAAGCGCCGGAGCAGTTGCTGTTCAACCTGGTGGATATCGCGAGCAAGGGGGGCAATTACCTGTTGAACGTGGGGCCGACGGGGGAGGGGGTGATTCCGCAGCCGGAGCAGGATCGGTTGCATTACATGGGCGCGTGGCTGCAGGAGAACGGCGAAGCAATTTACGGCGCGGGGCCGACGCCGTTCGGGGCGGAGCTGGGGAAACCGGACCCGGAGAAGAAGGATCGCTCAGGCAAGCCGGCGATTGCGGTGGCGAAGGAGTGGCGTGCGACGACGAAGCCCGGGAAGCTGTACATCACGGTGTTCCAGTGGCCGAAAGATGGGGAGCTGGTGATTCCGGCGTTGAGCAACGAGGTGAAAGGGGCGCATCGGCTGCTGGATGCGGGCAAGGCGGTTGCTTTGGACAACGCTGCGGACGGCATTCACCTGCACCTCGGGGCGGCGTCGGAGGCGCACGGCTATCCGACGGTGATTGCGATTGATGTGGAGGGGACCCCCACCGCGAAATAAGCGGATTGATGCGGGCGCAGCGGTTTACTCGCCGGCATCGGTCCCGCGGGATTCGATGCGCCAGGTGAACGCGCCGGAGCCGTTGTTCCAGACGGTGAGCTTGGTGTCGTCGCCGACGATCATCATCCGTTCGTCGGCGTTCTTGTCCGCGAGTTCCGCTGCGAGGCGCGGGGCCTTTTCGGCGGCGTGTTTCAAACTGGGCGCGAAGCGCGTGAGGGTCTGCACCACGAGCTTCAGGTTTTCGTCGAGTTTTGCTTTCGGTGCGTCCGGCGCGAGCGAGACGGTGAGGCTGACACTGTAGACCCGGCGTTTCTGATTGTCGCAGAGCACCCGGACCATCGAGGCGTTCGCCGGCGACATGGCGGTCCAGAGGACGGTGCCGTCTCCCTGCGGCTGCACCTGCTGGCTGTCCTTGTCGAAATGGAGGGCGACAAAATCGGAGGCGGCGTCATAGCTGGTGCGCAGGGCCCAGCGCGTGATCACGGGGCCGGCGGGGGCGGGGTCTTCCTCGGACTTGGGCGGGGCGGTGGCGACGGAATTCGCCGCGGCGAGAAGCAATTGCGCCTTGAGGGTATCGATCTGCCCGGCGAGTTCCCGGTTGGCGTTGTCGAGGGCGTCGACGCGGAGCTGGTCTTTCGCGGCGGTGGCGGCCTGGGCCTGCCGGACCTGCTCGGTGATGTTGTTCTGGAGCTGCGCCATCTGCTGGCGGGAGGCGGCGAGGGCCTGGTTCATGGCATCGAGGCGGGCGGCGAGGTCGTTGTCGGTTTCGACCTGCGCGCGGGCGGCGGTGAGCTGCTGCTCGAGGGCGTGGATTTTTTCGTTGGCGGTGAGGACGGCGCGGTAATCGACGAGGGAAGCGCCGGCGGCCTTGAGGTCGCGCACGGCCGTTTCGGATTCCGTCAGTTGGGTCGTGAGGCGGGCCTGGTCTTTCTGCAGCAACTGGATCTGCTGCAGCGCCCGCTCCTGGTACCAGTACATGGCGGCGCAGAGGGGGATCATCACCACGACGACGGCGCAGGCGAGTGGAAAGAGCGCGCGGCGGAGGCCTTCGCGGGTGACGTGCGAAACGATGATGCGCTTGGAGAGCGCGGCCTGGACGGCATCGGTGGCGAGCATTTCGTCGACGGCCAGCATCACCGGCTGTCCCGTCGCCGCATCGGTTCCATGCACACGCCAGCGCATCAAAATCCTCGGTCTGTACCACCTGGTGCGCCGCGACGCGCGGAGCACGTGGGAATTGTCGTCCATTTGGCGGCGCAACATTATCAGAACCAGCCGAAGGGACGTGGAGGAAAAATCCTGCATCAATTAGCGGACGTTCGCTCGACCGAAGTCCATTGGCGCGCTATTCTCCCACGTTCGGTTTTGCAGAAAGGAGAAGCGCCGCATGCCCATCTCGATGACCACGCTCAAGTGGGTTCTTTACGACCTTGGACTCGTGGCGTGCGCGCTGCTTGTTGCCGTTGTCATCCACCAGATCGCCAAGATGGTGCTGTCGCGGATTTTCCACGGTGAAAGCCACGCGTTCATGCAGACGATCATCCGCTTCTGCGGGCCGCCGGTGCGCTGGCTGCTGGTGATCCTGGCGGTGCGCATCGCGCTGGAGCTGGGCGCCTTCACGCCGGGCGTGCTCGATTTCGTCACGCACATTCTCAGCATCAGCCTGATCATCGTGGTGGCGTGGTTCATCCTGGCGCTGCTGCATGTCGCGCGTGAATGGATCCTGCGGCGTTACGAAATCACCAGCCCGGACAACCTGCACGCCCGCCGGGTGCACACGCAGATCAAGCTCCTTGAGCGCGTGGTGATGACGCTGATCGTGATCGTCGCCTTCGGTTGCGTCCTGATGACCTTCAGCCGCGTGCGCGAGCTCGGCGTCAGCTTGCTGGCGTCGGCGGGGATCGTCGGCGTGATCCTCGGTTTTGCGGCGCAGAAAATCCTGGCGGGGCTTCTGGCGGGCCTGCAGGTCGCGATCACGGAGCCGATCCGCATCGATGATGTGGTGATCGTCGAGGGGGAATGGGGCATCATCGAGGAGATCACGCTCACGTACGTGGTGGTGCGGATCTGGGATCTCCGCCGGCTCGTGGTGCCGATGACCTATTTCCTCGAGAAGCCGTTCCAGAACTGGACGCGCACGTCGGCGGCACTTCTGGGGACGATTTTCTTTTACCTGGATCCGACGGTGGATGTGGAGCCGATTCGCGCCGAGCTGCGGCGACTGGTCGAAGGCTCGCCGCTGTGGGACAAGAAGGTGGTCGGGCTGCAGATCACGGATGCGAAGGAGCGCACGGTGGAAGTCCGCTGCCTGGTGAGCGCGGCGAATTCCTCCGCGGCGTTTGATCTCCGCTGCATGGTGCGCGAGAAGCTGCTGACCTTCATCAAGGAGACCCAGCCGGGCGCGCTGGCGCGGGTCCGTTACGAAGACGATTCGCCGGCCGGCGGGGCGGGTTCCGCACCCGAGGGGCCGCACATTTCGCAATCGCTGCCGCCTGCATCATGAGGCCGATTTCCTCATTCTGCATCAGGGAGTTGGGCAAAATCGGCTCGGGATTTGCTCCCGCGCCGCGGTTTTGCAACAATCGTTCCCAACACGGAAATATCCCTGAACAGAAGGAATCGCCATGCTTCCCCCGCTCACCGTCGCCGCCGCATCCTGCACCACGAAAGAGGACTGCGGCTGCAGCACGCCCGCTCCGAAACCCGCGGCCGCGTTCGCGTACGAACCGACCTTCCAACTGGGGCATGATGACACGGTTTACCGCAAGCTCACCGGCGATTTTGTTTCCACGCTCCACATCAACGGGCAGGAATACCTGCACGTCGCCGCCGAGGGGCTTCACCTGCTGGCGCGCGAGGCGTTCAATGATATTTCCTTCTACCTGCGGCCTGCGCACCTGAAACGGCTGCGCGAGGAACTGGAGGACCCCGAGGCCTCCGACAACGACCGCTTCGTGATTTACACGCACCTGCAGAACGCGGTGACCGCCGCGGCGGGGCTGCTTCCGACCTGCCAGGACACGGGCACCGCCATTGTGATGGGCAAGAAGGGGCGCAACGTGGTCACCGCGACGGACGACGCGCAGGCCCTTTCCGCCGGCATTTACGACACGTACCAGGAGAAGAATCTCCGCTATTCGCAGATTGCTCCGCTGGAGATGTTCAAGGAGAAGAACACCGCGAACAACCTGCCGGCGCAGATCGATCTTTTTGCCGACACCTCCGCCGAGCACGCGGATGAATATTCCTTTCTCTTCATCGCCAAGGGGGGCGGCAGCGCGAACAAGTCCTACCTCTTCCAGCAAACCCCGGCCGTCCTCAACGAAGAATCCCTCGCCACCTTCATCAAAACCAAGCTCAAGGAAATCGGCACCAGCGCCTGCCCCCCCTACCACCTCGCCGTCGTCATCGGCGGCACCAGCGCCGAAACCAATTTGAAAACCGTGAAGCTCGCAAGCACCGGCTACTACGATCACCTCCCCACCACCGGCAGCGCAGGCGGCCGCGCCTTCCGCGACTCCGAATGGGAGAAAAAAGTCTACGACATGTGCACGAAGTCTGGCATTGGCGCCCAGTTCGGTGGCAAATATTTCGCCCACGACGTCCGCGTCATCCGCCTCTCACGACACGCCGCGAGCTGCCCCGTCGGCATCGGCGTCTCCTGCTCCGCTGACCGCAACATCAAGGCCAAGATCACCAAGGACGGCATCTTCCTCGAACAACTCGAACGCCACCCCGAACAATTCCTCCCCGCCCAGCAGCCCGAACTCGCCCCGCCCGTCAACATCAACCTCAACCTCGGCATGGAAAAAGTCCGCCAGATTCTCACCAAATTCCCCGTGAAAACCCGCCTCAACCTCACCGGCACCATCATCGTCGCGCGCGACGTCGCCCACGCCCGCATCAAACAAATGCTCGACGCCGGCAAACCCATGCCCCAATACTTCAAAGACTTCCCCATCTATTACGCCGGCCCCGCCAAAACCCCGCCCGGTATGCCCTCCGGCTCCTTCGGCCCGACCACCGCCGGCCGCATGGACTCCTACGTCGACCTCTTCCAATCCCACGGCGGCTCGCTGGTCATGCTCGCCAAGGGCAACCGCTCCAAGGCCGTCACCGACGCCTGCAAAAAACACGGGGGCTTCTACCTCGGCTCCATCGGCGGACCGGCCGCCATTCTCGCTCAGAACAACATCAAGAAAGTGGAGCTCGTCGACTTCGAAGACCTCGGCATGGAAGCAGTGAGAAAAATCGAAGTCGAAAACTTCCCCGCCTTCATCGTCGTCGACGACAAAGGCAACGATTTCTTCGTGGGATTAACGTAAGACGCTGGAACGGGAAGGTGGTTCTTGCTGGCTGACGAGGGTCTATTCTCCGGACGTGCAGCGCTCGTCGTGGGATTCGCCCTCGTTGTCATGATTTTGGTCGTTTTGAATGCGCTGAGACAAGGCACCGTCAAGCTAAAGTACGGAATCGTCGCAAACCGTAGCGATTCTCCACGCGAATTTTGGCTCGGCATCGCTGTATTGGTGGTCGGCGCCTTGATGATCGCTATCGTATTTATATTTGTTCTTTCAGGATGGCTTGGTCAGTAACGGGTTGCCATGCTTCTAACCACAGCCTCGGTGGTTAGAAGCGCCTCACGTACCCTCCCCATCCAATCGCACCCGCCATTCAAACCCCTCGCGCCAATGCCAGATCATCGAAGCGTGATTCCCCGAACAAACCACACTTTCAATTTGAACGTATCCCAATTCCGCACACGCACCGACCACACACCCCAGTAATTGCTCCGCCACGCCACGCCTCCGTTCCCATCGATCGACGAAAGTCCACGTCAATAGCGGCACCTGCGGCCCGCTCTGCACCTTCCGAAGCGTGACCAGCGCCGCGCCAATCAATTCATCTTTGTCATCCTCGGCCACCACGCACGCCGAAGGCACCGATTCCCCATCGCACCCATTCCGCGTATCCGCGATGCTCTCCTTCGCTACCGCCTCCAGTTCTTCACCCGAAAGCGTCGCAAATGGAGCAACACCAACAAACGCCCTCGCCATCAGCCCCGGCAACGCCTCCCAATCCCGATCCTCCAATCTCCGAACCCGCACGTCTGAACGCCGCAGGTCGCGCGCGACAACCGGCCGAAAACGCTCAAACCTCAACACCACATCAAAGGACACAGGCTCCGGCGAAATCTGCGCCTGCCCTTCAATATACTCGTACTTATACGCCGCATTCCGCGGGAGCCGACGCCAATCCTCGATCCCCATCGGCATCTCAATCATCCGCATCCAATCCCACCGCATATCTATCTCCAAGAAGCCAAGTGCCCGTAAAAAAGCTTACCCTTCCCACTCGCACCTCTCCATATCCACCCGCCCACTCCCCTTAAACACCACCCCCTCCCGCTCCAGCATTTTCCGCTGCCTCCCCCCAAACACCTCCTCCGGCGCGAGCGCGCCATCGCTGCGAATCACGCGATGGCACGGCAGCTTCAGCGACTGCGGCACATCGCGCATCGCCTTCCCCGCCTGCCGCGCCGCGCCGATCCGCCCCGCCAGCAGCCCGAGCATCCCGTAGCTCAGCACCCTGCCGCGGGGAATTTGCCCCACGATCCGATACACCCGCTCTTCGAACGAAAGCCTTTCCCGGGCACCCCCGTTCCCCGCTTTCGCCGCCCCTCGTGACTTCGTGCCTTTGCTTTTCCGTCGCTCCCTCACAGCCATCCCTTCCGCCGAAACCACGCCAGCATCCCGCCCGCCACGCCTATGCAGATCGCCCAGAACGCCGGGTACGCCCACCGCCGCTCCAGCTCCGGCATGTACTTCAAATTCATCCCGTATACCCCCGCGAGAAACGTCAGCGGCACGAAGATCGTCGTAAAAATCGTGAGCACCTTCATAATCTCGTTCATCCGGTTCGACATCGCGCTCATGTACGTCTCCGTCAGGCCGGAGGCAAACTCGTGGTACGTCTCGATCATGTCGATGATCTGCACAATGTGGTCGTACACGTCGCGGAGGTAGGTGCGCGTCGCCTCCGACAGGCAATCGTGCGATTCGCGCGTCAGCCCCGCGATCACCTCCCGCATCGGCCACGCGGTCCGGCGCAGCAGCAGCAGCTCGCGCTTCGCCACGTGGATCTGCCGGCTCACCATCGGCGACGGCCGCTCCAGCACGATGTTCTCCAGGTCCTCCAGGCGGTCCGAATAGTGCTCGAGGATCGGGAAAAAATTGTCCACCAGCGTGTCGAGGATCGCGTGCATGAGGAACGACGCATCGTTCTGCCGCAGGCGGGAGCCCTCCGTTGCGATGCGCTTGCGGATCGGGTCGAACAGGCTGTCGCCCTCGGCCTCGTTCACCGCATCCCCCGGCAGATCAATCGGCGCCTCGTCGAGGCATTCCTGGAACGTCAGCAGGGTGTGGTGCCCGAGGAACATCGAAATCTGCCGACCGACCGGGTGCTCCCCCCCCGCCCCATCGGGCCCGGCCACCATCCGCACATCGCGCGCGATCACGAAAATCCGCGCGGGCACGTCGCCGTACGCCTCAAACTGCTCCACCTTCGGCCGCTGCGGCACGTGCAGCAAATCCTCCACCGCCAGCGGATGCAGCCCATACTTTTCCGCCAGCGCCTTGATCGCCCCCAGGTCCTGCAGACCCTCCACGTGGATCCAGCGCACCCCCTCCTTCGCCCACTCCGGCCGATGCTGCTTCAGGAACTCCGCCAGGTTCTCCACCCGCCGCGATTCGAAGCGTTCCTTTGTGTAATCGATGCAGGTCACCACCGCCGTGGCTCCCGCGCCCGATTGCAGCGACTGCAGCTCGATTCCGGCCTCCTGCCCGCCGTGATGCGCGCTCACCGGCGCCGAGTGCAGGCCGATCCAGCTTCGCCGTTCTTTTTTGTTGCGTTTGCCCATGGCCGGATTATAGAGCAGTGTGAAGATTCGCACCCGCTTCGGCCTGTACCTGTTTCAACCGCTCCGCCACCACCCGCAGGTCGTGCTCAAAGGCCGCGAGTTCCCGCTCGCGCATCGCCCCCGCCGGCATTCGCAGCAGCGCCGACGGATGAATCGTCACCGTCACCCACGGCGCCAGCCCGGTCTCTCCAAACACCTTTCCCCGATTCGCCCCCAGCCGAAATTCCGGGCCGATCAGCGTCTGCCCCGCCGTCACCCCCAGGCCGAGAATCATCGCCGGACGAATCGCCTCCAGCTCCGCCGTCAGCCACGGCCGGCATGCCGTCACCTCCGTCCACCCCGGCTTCTGGTGCAAGCGTCTATTGCCTCGTGGATCGGCCTCCCACTTGAAATGCTTCACCGCGTTCGTCACGTAAACCTCTTCCCGCTTCAACCCTGCCCGCTCCATCACCAGCGAAAGCAACTGCCCCGCCGGGCCCACGAACGGCCGCCCCGCCACATCTTCCTGGTCCCCCGGCTGCTCGCCGACGATCACCAGTCGCGCCGTCGCCGGCCCCTCGCCGAAGACCGTCTGCGTCGCCATTTCACAAATCCCGCATCCGCGGCATCCCCGCGCCGCCTCCTGCAACTGCTCCAGCGAATACGCGCGCCCACCGCCAGCGCCCGCCCCGCCCCCACCGCACGCCGGCAAAAAATTCTCCGCACTCCGCGCCGCCTCGCGCGTCCGCTCAATCATCGCCTCCACCCGCGCGGGCGCCTCGCGCAGCAATCCCCCGATCACCGCCGTCTCCGGCATCGTCCCCCAATACCGCACCGGCATCTCCTTACGCATCGCCCGCACCCGCACCCGCGCCGGATTGAAAATGTGCGAATAGTACGTCTTCCAGAACTCCTCCACCTCATCCCCTGCCACCACACCGCGCCCCGCCCCGGGCCCGTGCTCCACCCGCTCTCGATCCCACCGCACCGATCCGTCCGGCGTCACGATCGTCCACCGCATGTCGTGAAACCGATCCACAAAAAAATCGGTCACCAGCGGCAGCACCAGGTGCTCCGGCCGATGAAACGCGACAAACTCCCGCCCGCCGTCCTCCCCCCGCACCTCCCGAAACCGCACAAACGCCCGCATCTTGTGGGCATCCCGCCGCACCGCTTTCTCCATCCGCGACAGCGCCCACACATCCTCATCCACCGCAATCTTGAGCAGTTCCGGTTCCCCATGCGTCAACCGCCACAACAGCCGATACAAAATCCCCCACCGCTTCCCCTCATCCCGAAAACACGCCACCGCCCGAGCCAGTTCCACAAAGTGCCCCGGCACCCGCAACACAGTACAAGTGGGGCCGACGCCCTCGTCGGCCAATCCCACCGCATTCGCATCGAACAGCGATCCCCCCTCCCCCCGAACCCGCCACTCCACCCTCTCCGGCGAAACCCCACGCCGCGCCAGTTCGCGCGCCCTCCCACGCCACCCCTCAAACGTCCCATCAAACTCCACAACGCTTCCAACCATCAAATGAAATCCATCGTCGTCGCCTGTGCTCTCTGCGTCCTCTGTGGCTAAGACCCTTTGTGGTCCTTCGTGTCTTCGTGTCCTTTGTGTTGAACCCCCGGCCGGCTCAAAACTCCCCCGTCCGCGCCCCCAGCAGGCTCTCAAACAAATTCCCCTGCTCGCTCCTGCGCTCTTTCCGCCCCACCAGCCGCGTCTGCAGCACCGGCGAATCCAGCAACTGCGAATTCGCATGCCAATCCGCCACCACCACAAACGGTCGCACCCGCTTCATCGCCACCCGCATCTTCATCAAATCCCCGAGCCGCACCCGGTGAAACCGCCGAATCTCCAGGATCCGATCCACATTCCGCACCCCCAGCCCCGGCACGCGCAGCAGCGCACTCCGCGGCGCCCGATTCACATCCACCGGAAAAAATCCGCGGTTCCTCAGCGCCCACGCCAATTTCGGATCCATCTCCAGCGCCAGATTCTCCCCCGCCCCGCCCGCAATCTCCTCCGCCTTGAACCCGTAATACCGCATCAACCAATCTGCCTGGTACAACCGATGCTCGCGCACCAGCGGCGGCTGATCCACCGGCAACCGCGAATCTCCATGCGGTATCGGACTGAACGCCGAGTAATACACCCGCTTCATCCCATACTGCCGGTACAACGTATCGGCCGTCTGCAAAATCGCCCCATCCGCGGTGGAAGTCGCCCCCACGATCATCTGCGTGCTCTGCCCCGCCGGCGCAAACCGCTCGCCACTCACGACGCCCGGCACTTCCCGGCCGCTCCTGGCGCGCAGATCGAACCTGTCCCGATCCCCCAGGATCCCGCTCCGAATCTCCCCCATCGCGCCGGAAATCGCCTCCAGCTTCTTCTGCGGCGCCAGCCGCTGCAGGTCCACCTTCGTCGGCAACTCGATGTTCGCACTCAACCGGTCCGCATACCGCCCCGCCTCCGCCACCAGCGCCGCACTCGCCCCCGGAATCGTCTTCAAATGCACATACCCATTGAACCCGTGCGTCAGCCGCAGCGTCTTCGCCACCGCCACCAGTTGCTCCATTGTGTAATCGACCGACTGCACGATTCCCGACGACAGGAACAATCCCTCAATATAGTTCCGGCGGTAAAACTCCATCGTCAGCGTCACCACCTCCCCCACGGTGAACCGCGCCCGCTCCACATCGGACGAAATCCGGTTCACGCAATACTGGCAGTCATACACGCAGTGATTCGTCAGGAGAATCTTTAAGAGCGACACACACCGCCCGTCCGGCGTGTACGAATGGCAAATCCCGGTCCCATCCGAATTCCCCACCCCGCCCCACCCCTTCCCGCCCCCCGCGCGTTTGCTCCCGGAGGACGAACAGGACGCATCATACTTCGCCGCATCCGCCAGCACGCGCAGCTTCTCGCGCAGATCCATACGTCACCCCTGCGTAAGTCGTTAGGGTTACTATAGGGTGAACAGACACCGAAAACAATCGAGAACCTCTACCGCTTCTACATTGAGAATGGCAGGCGCGGTAGAATATGTTTGTTCGGAGAGCTTTATGCAGCCAACTCACGCACTCATTGACGACATCTACGCAGAAAAAGTCCGCCGCGCCCGATCAACGCCGATCGAACAGAAACTCGAGGCAGGTCCCATGCTTTTCGAAATGGCGCGCGAAGCGGTGCGTTCTGGAATTCTCGCGCAGTTCCCGACCGCAACTGCGGAAGAAGTGGAATCGAAACTTCAGCAACGACTCGCCCTTGCTGCCCGTTTGGAGGAATCCGCGTGGACGCAAGGGCAGTAGTCACAGCCGTCATTCAGGCCCTCAATGCCTGCAACCTTCCCTTCATGATCGTCGGATCTCTCTCGAGCAACGCCTACGGCATCGAAAGGTCCACCAAAGACGCTGACATCGTTCTTCAACTCGGCAACCTCTCCCTGGGAATGCTGCTCGACAAGCTCCCCGCGGGTTTCTTTCTCGATCCTCAAATCGGCTTCGAAACGATTACCTCTACCACCCGCTTCCGCATGCGACACGCTCCATGCGGGTTCATGATCGAATTCTTTGAACTCAGCAACGATCCCCACGATCAACTTCGTTTCCGATCTCGCCTCCCGACCAGCTACAACGGTGCTCCGGCATTCCTGCCGCGTCCGGAGGACGTGATCATCACAAAGCTCCGTTGGGCTGTCGCCGGAAAGAGTCGTGAAAAGGACATCGGCGACGTTGCGAACGTACTCGCCGTTCAGCAGGGCACTCTCGACCTTCCTTACATCCGCCACTGGACCGACCAACACAACACCCGCGACCTCTTCGAAAAACTCCTCGCACAGACTCCAAAAATCTAACTCGCACCCGGGCTCGAGGTCCTGCGCAATTTGGCCGCTCGTTGCGCAAATTAGCCCCCGATTCAATTTGCTCCCTCAACGTTCTCCCTCCATGATCCTACTGAAACGCGAACCGCTCGGATCGACATCCGCATTCACCCGAAGCCGAGTACCCACATGCAGAATCCCAAAACCCCCATCAAACCCCTCCTCACTCTCGCCGCCCTCGCCGCCACGCTCCTCCCCCCCATCCTGCGCGCCCAGGACAACGTCCCCGCGAACACCGCCCCCTCCCCCGCCGCCAACGACGTCTCCTGGTCCTCCGTCGGCAAAAATGAAAACGACTCCATGCCCATCGGAAACGGCGACCTCGCCGCCAACGTCTGGACCGAATCCAACGGCGACCTCCTCCTCCTCGTCGCCAAGTCCGACGCCTGGACCGAAACCGGCAAGCCCGTCAAACTCGGCCGCATCCGCGTCAAGCTCTCTCCCAACCCCTTCGCCAACGCCGCCGATTTCCACCAGACCCTCCACGTGAACGCCGCCACCATCGAGCTTTCCGCCGGCGAAAACTCGCTCCGCATCTGGGCCGACGCCAGCAACCCCGTCCTTCACGTCGAAGGCCACCTCGCCCAGCCCGCCACCCTCCAGGCCACCGCCGAGTTCTGGCGAAAAACCGAGCCCTACGCCGACAACCTCCTCCCCGATCCCGACCGCAAAGTCATGGCCGGCCAGTCGCAGCCCCCTACCGTCCCCGACATCCTCTTCCCCCCCGCCGACAACCGCCTCGCCTGGTGCCACTACAACCCCACGTCCATCTACCCCTACGTGATGCGCCAGGAGCATCTCGAAGCCGTCGCCGCCAGGCACAACGACCCCTTCTTCCACCGCGTCTTCGGCATGGCCCTCTCCGGCGCCGGCCTCACCGCCGCCGACGACCACACCCTCCGCGCTGCCGCCCCTTCGCAAACCATCAACCTCGACCTCGTCGCCCTCACCCAGAAAAACTGCGATGCCCCCAAGGACTGGCTCACCGCAATGGATGCCCTCGTCGCGCAGACCAAATCCGCCGACCTCGCCGCCGCACGCGCCGCCCATGAACACTGGTGGTCCGAGTTCTGGGACCGCAGTTGGATCCACCTCACCGGCTCCGACGACGCCGCCAGAGTCTCCCAGGGCTACGCGCTCCAACGCTACATGCTCGCCTGCTCCTCCCGCGGTGAACTCCCCCCCAAATTCAACGGCGGCCTCTTCACCGTCGGCCACGACATGCCCCCCACTCCCGCCGGCGCCAAGCCCATCAAACAAACCAACGACAACCACGACCCCGACTACCGCGCTTGGGGCGATGCCTACTGGAACCAGAACGAACGCCTCCTCTACTGGCCCCTCCTCGCCACCGGCGACAGCGACCTCCTCCAGCCCTGGTTCAACCTGTACCTCAACGCCCTCCCCCTCGCCACAGACCGTAACCGCCTGTACTACAACCACCCGGGGGCGAGCTTCCCCGAGACCCTCCTCTTCTGGGGCGTTCCGCGCCTCGCCGACTTCGGCACCGACAACCCCAGCTTCGAAATCGAAAGCCGCTGGCAGCGCTTCCACATCCAGGGCTCGCTCGAAGTCGTCGCCCAGATGCTCGACCTCTACGACCAGAACGGCGACGCCACCTTCGCCAAAAAACGCCTCGTCCCCTTCGCCAACGCCATCGTCACCTTCTACGACCTCCATTACCCGCGCAACGCCGCCAAGAAACTCACCCTCGTCCCCGCGCAATCCCTCGAAACCTACCAGCTCGTCGCGGTGAACCCCACGCCCGACCTCGCCGGCCTCATGGACATCCTCCCCCGCCTCCTCGCCCTCCCCAACGACTTGACCACCGCCGCCGAACGCACCGCCTGGTCGCGCCTCCTCAAGGAACTCCCCCCCATCCCCGTCGGCAAAACCGCCAAGGGCAAAGTGCCCCCCTTCGGCCGCGGCGACCCCGATGGCAAACCCACCATCCTCCCCGCCGAACTCTACGGCCCCACCGGCAACTCCGAAAACCCCGAACTCTACGTCACCTTCCCCTACCGCCTCTACGGCGTCGGCAAACCGGACCTCCAGCTCGCCCAGGACACCTTCGCCGCACGCCGCTCCCCGCAAAATACCTGCTGGGGACAGGACGGCCCCCAATCCGCACTCCTCGGCCTCACCGACATCGCCCGGAGATCCGCCGTCTCCTACTTCTCCAACTACGGCGACCAGCGTTTCAAATGGTTCTGGAAACCCGCCCACGACTGGATCCCCGATCTCGACAACGGCGGCAATGGCATGATGACCCTCCAGTTCATGCTCATGCAATGCGACACGCCCCCCGGCCACCGCATCCAGCTTCTCCCCGCCTGGCCCAAGGACTGGACCGCCGACTTCAAACTCCACGCGCCCGCCGACACCACCATCGAAGGCCACGTCGAAAACGGCAAACTCTCCAACCTCAAAGTCACGCCCGAAACTCGCGCCAAAGACGTCGTCATCCTCCCCACGCAATAACGCAACCCCTACTCCCGCCCCGCCCCCATCTCCGCCAAATACACCAGCCACTTCCGCACTACGCCCTCTTCCTCGCGCTTCAACCCCGAAACCATCCGCGATTGCACCTTCTGCGACCTGCGCCGGCACTCCGCCAGCACCGCCGCCCCTTTCTCCGTCAGCCGCAACTGCAGAATCCGCCCATGCCCCGGGTCCGCCGCCTTCTCCAGCAGCCGCCGCCCCTCCAGGTTCCTCACGATCATGTTGACCGTCTGCGGCGTCAGCATCGCCACCCGCGCCAGCGCCGCATTCGAAATCCCCGCGTACGCCTGCACCATTGTCATCACCACGAACTGCGGCGACGTCACCCCGATCTCCGCAAATGCCGCATCCATTTCCCCGCGCACCGCCGCCGCCGCCTGCCGCAGCAGGTACCCAATGTGCCCCTCCCCCCCCCGCATCCACTCCCCCACCGCCGGCACCCGTGCCCCCGCCTCGCCCGCACCCCCTTTCAACCGCCTCGGCTTGCTTTTCATATCAGCACCCTGATAAAGTATCAGCACGCTGATATTACCGGGAATGCCCCGGCCTTGAAAGGACCCGCCATGACAACCCCCGCCATCGATTTCGCCCGCTTCCGCGAACTCGCCCCCGACGTTGTCAACGCCCTCCAGTCCCTCTCCAAAGCCGCCGCCGCCGCGGGCCTCGAACCCGCCCTCATCGAACTCCTCAAAATTCGCGCCTCCCAGATCAACGGCTGCGCCTTCTGCATCCTCATGCATACCACCCTCGCCAGACGCGCCGGCCTCCCCGACGAACTCCTTCACCTCCTCCCCGCCTGGCACGAGGCCGCCGACCGCTTCACCGACCGCCAGCGCGCCGCCCTCACCCTCTGCGAAGCCCTCACCCGCCTCTCCGAATCTCCCCTCGCGCACAACCTCATCGAATCCGCCCGCGCCCACTTCACCGACAAGGAAATCGCCTACCTCCTCGCCGCCATCACCAGCATCAACAGTTGGAACCGCATCGTCCTCCCCCTGCAATTCGCCCTCTCCGGCGCCCAACAAGCCGCCGACGCCGCCCATTGAATTCGTCCGATCATCCGCACGCGCACCGGGACGCTGTTTTTAAAATAAAACCTTTCGTGTCCTTCGTGTCTTTCATGGCAACTTTACGTCGTCTTAAATCACCTCGTAATCCACGAATCCGCTGACCCCCGGAGCCCTCATGCCCACCCAGCGCGAAAAAGCCGAACTACTCCGGCAGCTCCACCACCGCCCCGACCCCCTCCTCCTCCCCAACGCCTGGGATGCCGTCAGCGCCAAACTCTTCGAAGCCGCCGGCTTCCCCGCCATCGCCACCACCAGTGCCGGCATCGCCAACCTCCTCGGCTATCCCGACGGCCAACGCGCCCCCGCCGACCTCCTGCTCGCCATCGCCGGCCGCATCGCCGCCTCCGTCCAGGTCCCCGTCTCCGCCGACCTCGAGTCCGGCTACGGCACCGACATCCCCGCCGTCCTCCGCACCGTCGAACGCGCACTCCACCTCGGCATCGCCGGTGCCAACATCGAAGACTCCCGCCCCGATAAGTCCTTCGTCCCCCTCGCCGAACAAGCCGCACTCCTCCGCGCCATCCGCCGACACGCCGATCACCTCGGCATCCCCCTCGTCCTCAACGCCCGCGTCGATCTCTTCCTCCACCCCGGCGACCCCGCCGCCCAGCTCCGCGAAGCCATCGACCGCGCCAACGCCTACCTCGACGCCGGCGCCGATTCCGTCTTCCCCATCGCCGCCAAAGACCCCGCCGCCATCGCCGAACTCGTCCGCTCCATCCGCGGACCGGTCAACATCCTCCTCACCGCCGCCACCCCCGCCATCCCCGATCTCCACGCCCTCGGCGTCCGCCGCATCACCTTCGCCGCCGGCCTCATGCGCGCCGGCTTCCCCGCCCTCCGGAAACGCGCCCGCGACCTCCGCACCAAAAACACCTGCGACGACCTCTTCCAATCAGAGTTCACCGGCGCATCCGTCAACAGCATGTTCACCACCGCATAACAATCGCCGCCCCGCCATTCCTGCCCGCCCGCAACTTCAGCAGCGTCCGCCGCATCACGTTCGGATCCCCCCGCCGCGTGCCTGCAATCCCGCGCAACAAAAAGAAAAGCCCCGGAGTTTCACCTCCGAGGCTTGTTGCGCATTCACTGAAATGCTTTCGTCTCGCGATCGCCGCCGGTTATTTCCGGCGCCGCCCGATCAACCCGAACGCTCCCAGCGCCAGGACCCCCAGCGAAGCCGGTTCCGGAACCGCCGATCCCGCGTTCTGCAGGATCAACGCCTGCACATTGCCGCCGGTCGTCGTCGTGCCGTCCGCCTTGAATGTCTGCTCGTAGAACGTCTGCGACGTCGCGTCGGCAACGAAAGACGCATTGATGTAGCCGCCGATCGTCGTGTCGTCTGTGTAATTGATGGTCGTCGAGCCCAGCGCCGTCGTGTCGGTGTAGTCCTGGTACAGCGAGGCGATCGCGCCCGCGCCGCTGCGCCCGTCCACCAGCAGCAATTGCAGGTTGTACTGGTTCCCGACGGTGAGGTTGTTCAGCGTAATGCCCATCGAGGAGTCCATCCCGGTCGGGGCATGAGAGATGTAGCTCCCATGGCCGACGACGGTGGCAAAAGCGCTGTCAATCCCCTGCACGTAGCTGAGCGTCGGGTGCGTGCCGCTGCCCAGATAGCTCCCGCTGCCGCCGATCTTGCTGCCCAGCGTCGGATCGTTGGCCGCAAAGATGGTGACGTTTCCGCTCGCACTCGTCGAGGTGATCGTCCCCGTGGAGGTCGACGCAGGCCCCGCTTCGAACGAAACCGTCCCCACCGTCTGCGCCGTCGATCCCATGTTCACCGCGTAGTCGCCCGTACCCGTCGGCTGCAGCAGGACGCTCGGGCTGCTGAACGACCCGCTCGACGTCACCGTGATCGGAGCCGCAACTGCCGAAACGCCCAGCGCCGCGAATACCGCGGCAGCCACGCCGGCCGCCATCATTCCCCTCGAAATTGACCTCATTCTTCTCTCCTGACAAAAATAGCCCCGCGGGCGCCGCCGCTTTACGCGCGAACGTCCATCACTGCCCACGAAGAGCTGAATCGTTGAACCCACTGAAATGAAATGACACCGCCCCGCCGAGAGCCGTCGGCCCTCAAACACCGGCATGTCGCTTCGCTTCAGTTTCCGCGTCGCACCCGACGTGAACTTCTTACTGCGACGCTTGTCAAAAACAACTATGCCCCAAATTCCGCACGATGCAATCGGTTTCGTCAAAAATTCTAAGAATTCCCCAATGCCGAAAATCTCTTGAGCAAACCGCCACCGATGCCGCTCACCGACCGATAATCCCCGGCCGATCGCACGCAGTGCCACCGGTGCATCAAAGACTTTCAACCCGACCGCCTCCTCCCGTCAGCGCTCACCCCCCGGCCGTCAACGCCCTGCGCAACGCCCCATCCCCAATTCCCCCCCCCGTCACCCCCCGCGACTCCGCTGCTCCAGCTTCGTCAACACATCATTCTTGCTCGGCGGCAACTTCGGCAGCGGCCGCCCCGTGTTCACCGTCCGCGGCGTCGCCCGATTCCGCTCCTCCGTCGCCTTGAATTCCTGGAACTTGATCACATACGCCTGCATCTGCGTGTTCAGCACCCCCAGCAACTCCTCCAGCTTCTTCCGCGTCTCCCGATGCACCACCGGGTTCAACCAGTCATGCTTCGCCTTGATCACATGTGTCAGATGATCCCCCCACTGCTTCAACTTCACATAATCATTCGCCACCGCCGACGACCCCTCCACATTCTTCCGAAAACTCTCCCACGACGCCAACGCCGGCACCACGTCCCTCTCCCACTCCGCATGCTTCGTCAACTTCGGCTCATTCGCCTTCCACCACGCCACCGTCACCTGTGCAGCCATATCAAAGCTCCTTCCAAAAAAGCGCCACGACCAAGGAAATGCACTTACCACGCGTAATCCCCCGCCACTTCCCGCAACAAATCTCAACCTCTCCATCATAAACCCCCACCCACCGGCTCACCCTCCTTTCAGGCACGCCTTTACACGCCGCATCAATCCCTCATCCCCCGCCGCCGCCTCTACCGTCACCACAATATCCGTCCCCCGGCAGCTCCTCCCGGAACACCTCCCGCAATGCCTGCTTCCCCGATCTTGCCGCAGCATTCCGATACCCCCCTGCCGGCGCCGTTCCAAATCGCGCCAGAATCCGCACCAGCGACCGATCCCACCCCCGCGCCCCCCGCACCTTCTCCTCCCCCATCACCGCCGGCCCCAGTTCCTCCCTGCTGAGCCCCCCGTCCACCAACGTCACCGCGTCACCATGCGTCACCCGAATCCTCCCCGCCTCCATTTTGTACGGCCCGCCCTTTCGCAGTTTCGCCTCGATCGCCGACACGCGATCCACCACGCGCCCCTCCAACTCCGCATCCATCACCGGATGCTTCCCCGCATTCTTTTTCCACCACGCTTTCCATTCCATGAGTACCTTGGGCGGTACCAATTCGACTAAAACTCTCCGCGTCCCATTAACGGTTGAGGGAACCAACCACCCCACTACTCCACGCTGTGCTCCCATTGCATCGTAATTGTTTACTGCCTACGCAATGTTCAAGGGCCAGCCTTCGGTGCATTACGCCGTTCGTAGCGTGATCACCGCACCACATTCGGGGCAGCGGTTGGACGATCCCTGCAAATCATACCCACAATTGAGACACAATCGTTGCCGCACCCGCGCTCGATGCCGTCGAAATTTAAGCATGCGCTGGGTCAATACAACTGCGGGAATCATTACAATCCACCACTCAGGAATCTTTAAGTAGAACGAATTGGCTGGATCCAAGTTTATGGTTTCGCCTCGATAGCCTACATGCTGAGGCTTTATTTCATCAACCACCCATGTCCACCTTGGCCAAACAATTGACAAATCTTTGTATAAGGCTGGCCAAAAATAAAAAAAAGGGACTCTGGTGGCCTGAAATCGAAAGCCTGGGCGGTCTCCGTTCATAAAATTTTCGTATCGATAATCGAATCCATTCGGTTCTTGAACCTTCGACAGCTCGGCATTGATTATCAAAATTCCACCTGCACTCCTAACAGCTACAGATCTACCCTCTCCGCGTTTGTGCTCGGGAAGTACCAATCCGATTTCCACGGATGAGAAGCAGCTACTCAAAACTAGAGCGATGCCCAACATCAACAGAATCGATAGCAGCGTACACCGTTTTTTTTCCACACTCTACAGCTCCAATTATTGCGAACGGGTTGCAGGCGCCCCGCCTGGCTGGGTGGTGGCTACTTTGCATTTCTTCGCAAAAATTCTCACATCCGCCTCTCCGACGACATTATCGGGAGCGGGAATCGACGTCCCCGCCGACCCGCCTTTCCCTTCGCTGGAAAGGCCGACACTTAACTTGTTTTTCCAAACAACCTTGGCGGTCACCGTCTCAGTTAGGTATGGTTTACCGTCATCCTCCGTCACCTCGCCAGCGGATGCCTGAATCGAAGAGACGTCGATATCTACTGTCGTTTCTTCGCTAATGAAGCCCAAGTCGATATTGTTGGCAAGACCTTGATAGCCTTTCGGTGTAGCTTTTAAATGGCCAAGTGACAGCGGCCGTCATACACCTGTGTGACGGTCCACAACGTTACAAGTGACAGCGACCCCCATACAGTTGGGGCTTTGTTGTTGATAGTTCAGGACGACCGGATGAGCCAAAAAACTCTCTGTCTCTC
>JBQCGD010000106.1:0-58229 GCA_051955985.1 Phycisphaerae bacterium
TCGCTGGGCGATTCGGCGTCGCCGGAGTGGGGGCCGTGGCGATTTTCCTATCTTTGGGAGGGTGCGGGCGGGCGTGGCGGGGAGAGACTGCCAAGTGTGGGTCCGTCGTTGGCGGCCTGTCGTTTTTGGCTCAAAAAGGAGGGTGGGGGGTTGCCTATCTTACCAGCGTGCGTTGAGAGGTGCCCCGGCCCCCCCCCCGACGAATAGCCGACGGGGGCGTCGGCTCCACTTATTGGTTTCGCGTTATTGTTCGTCGGGGGAGTTGCGGATGGCGAAGCGGAGGAGTTCGGCGCTGGTTTTGAGGCCGAGTTTTTCCTTGATGTGTTCGCGGTGGGCTTCGATGGTTTTGGCGGAGAGGAAGAGTTTCTCGGCAATTTCCTTGACGGTCATGCCGGCGCCGATCATGCGGAATATTTCCATTTCCCGGTCGGTGAGGCGATCCATGGGGAGTGCGCCTTCGGGCTTGCGGTTGCCGACCATGCGCTGGAGGAGGACGGCGCTCATTTTGTCGCTCACGTAGACTTCGCCCTTGAGGACCTTGCGGATGGCGCCGAGGAGGATCTGGGGGGCTTCCTGCTTCATGACGTAGCCGCGGGCGCCGGCGCGGAGGGCGCGTTCGGCGTAGAGGGATTCGTCGTGCATGGAGAGGATGAGGACCTTGAGTTCGGGATCCTGGGCGCGCATTTCCTTGAGGAGTTCGATGCCGCCGGTGTCCTTGAGGGAGATGTCGAGGAGGGTGACGTCGGGTTTGAGCTGGCGGATGAGCTTGAGGGCCTGGTAGGCGTCTTCACCCTGGCCGCAGATGGTGAGGTCGGGCTCATTGTTAATGAGCTGCATGAGACCCTGGCGGACGATGGGGTGGTCATCGACGATGAAGATCTTCTTCTTGTTGGTGGCGACGGGGGCGGCGTTGGTGGTGGTTGCGGTATTCATGAGCGATTTCCCTTCGTGGCAGTAGTGGGGAGATCAATAACAGCCCGGGTGCCCCCTTTTGGCAGCCGGTCGATGTTGAATTTAGCGCCGACGACGTGGGCGCGGTGGTTCATTGTACGGAGGCCCATGCCGGGTCGGAGCTGCTCGCCGGCGGGAAGTCCGACGCCGTTGTCGCTGACGGAGAGCTGGACGCCGTTGCGAGTGGTGAGGAGTTCGATCGTGACGATACTGGCCTTACCGTGGCGGATGGAGTTCTGGACGGATTCCTGGACGATGCGGTAGAGGTGAGTGGCGATGGAATTGTCGGCGATCATGACGGCGGCGGGGCAGCGGAAGGTGCAATCGATGTTGAAGACGGAGCGGACGGTGGCGGCGAGTTCGCGGAGGGCGACCATGAGGCCGTCGGGCTGGGGATCGACGGGGTAGAGGCCGTGGGAGAGGTTGCGGGCCTGGGTGACAGCTTCCTTGAGGAGGGAGGAGATCTGTGAGGCCTGCTGTGCTTCAGCGGTATCGGTGGCGGCGAGTTTCTGCTGGAGTGCCTGCATGAGGAAGGCGATGCCGGTGAGCTGCTGGCAAAGGCCGTCGTGGAGGTCCTGGCCGATGCGGCGTTGTTCGCGCTCGGAGATTTCGAGGATTTCCTTTTCGAGGCGTTTGCGTTCGGTGACATCGCGGATGATTCCGGTGAAGGCGAGGTCGGAGCCGACGCGGACTTCGGAGACGGCGAGTTCGATGGGGAAGATGGTGCCGTCCTTTTTGAGCGCGGCGACTTCGCGGCCGATGCCGATGATTTTCTTTTTGCCGGTGCGCATGTAGTTGTTCATGTAGGAGTCATGCTCGCTTTTGTAGGGCTGTGGCATGAGCATGGCGACATTGCGGCCGACGACCTCGTCGGGATCGTAGCCGAACATTTTCTGGGCGGCCTTGTTGAAAGTTTCGATGTTTCCGCGGCGGTCGATGGTGATGATGGCATCGACGGCGGCTTCGAGGATGGCGCGGACCTGGGCCTCGTTGCTCTGGGCGGCGTGTTCGAGCCTGGTCTGGAGATTCATGCGGTGGGTGGCGTCGCGGACGATTTTGGCGAAGCCACGGAGGCTGCCGTCGGGCTGGCGGAGGGCGGAGGTGAGGACCTCAGCCCAGAACTTGGTGCCGTCTTTGCGGAGGCGCCAGCCTTCGCTGAGGTGGCGGCCTTCGGCCTTGGCGACCTTGAGGGCCTCGAGGGGCGCACCGGCGGCGCGATCTTCGTGGGTGTAGAACATGGCGTGATTTTTGCCGATGACCTCGGCGGCGGTGTAGCCCTTGATGCGTTCGGCGCCGGTGGTCCAACTGACGACGTTGCCGTCGAGATCGATCATGAAGAGGGCGTAATCGCGGACGCCCTCCGCGAAGAGCTCAAAGGCGTCGGGACCGGAAGCGCCGGGGGATGGCTGATGTTTGCTCATAGTGGCGTCTATTGTATTCAAAATTTGGGCGTCTGCCGTGAGCATAATGGTGCCTCAGATGGAATAGGCGGTGTCCTGGGCGGGTTTATCCTTGCGGGACTCGGGGAGATCGAGCAGGGCCGCGTTTTCAGCGATGGCGCGGTCACGGCGGCGTTTGAACATGGCATTGAGGTGGTAGACGAGGGTGATGGCGAAAATAGCGACGCCGGCGATGATGACAACGAACAGGGCGGTGTTTTGGGGCATGGCAAGACTCCAGCTATTGGACCAGATCTTCATCTGGGTCTTCACCTGGGACGGAAGCGGCGGCTACGTGCTCCAGCACGCGTGCCGCGGTTTCTTCGATGGCCTGATCGGTGACGTCGAGGGTTTTCCAGCCGCGGGAGGCGAAGAGGCGGCGTGTCCAGGCGATTTCCTTTTCAACGGTGTCGGTTTGGCCATAGTTGGTGTTGTTGATGCCGAAGGTGGCCTGGCGGCGGTGGCGGATGAGGATGAGTTGTTCGGGGTTGATGTAGAGGCCGACGACTTTTTCCGGGGGGAGGGCGAGGAGCTGATCGGGGGGCGCGATGCCGAGGGCGAGGGAGACGTTGGCGATGCGGTATCCCTGCTGGGCGAGGTAGATGCTGGTGGGGGTTTTGCTGGTGCGGGAGACGCCGACGAGGACAGCGTCGGCTTCGTGGAGGGTATCGAGGCCGAGGCCGTCGTCGTGGCTGATGGTGTATTCGAGGGCGCCGATGCGGCGGCGGTAGGCTTCATCGATGCGGTGGAGGGACTGGACATCGCAGCGGGGCTCCATGCGGGCGACCCGCGAGAGGAACCTGACGATGCCGCCGGTGAGATCGCAGGACTTCAGGTTGGCGGAGCGGCAGTATTCCTGGATGAAGCGTTTGAATTTGTGGGAAACCATGGCGTGGCAGACGGCGGCACGTTCCTGGCGGGCGCGCTGGAGGATCTCCTTAAGGCGCGGCAGCGTGCGGACGAAGGGTTCGACGCGCACGTTGAGCGCTTCGGGGGGGAACTGCGTCTGGAACGCACTGAGCATGTGGCGCGCGAGATTTCCGGTGGAATCGGAAAGGACGTACAGGGCCCGGGAGCCCGAGGGCGTCCGAGACGCCGCCCGCCCGGGAGAGAGGCGGGTGCGGCGTCTCGGCCGGCTCTTGTTGGTCGCAGCAATCGTCACTTGGCACCTCGTTTGGATCCTGCGACTCACAGACGGCTGATCAGGAGTTCACGCGTGAAGATGATTTCCTTGGGAAGATCGCCGGCGAGCTTGAGGAAGAGTTCTTCCTGGCCGAGGATTTCCTGCTTGAATTCATCGTGGGGAACAGCCTGGAGAGCGGCGTAATCTTCGGAGCGGAGCTTGAGGCCGTCGGAATTGATGTCTTTCCACTGGGGCATCCAGCCGAGGGGCGTTTCGACGGCGTAAGCGCGGCCGTGGGAGCGGTTGACGATCCATTCGAGGACGCGCATGTTTTCGCCGAAGCCTGGCCAGAGGAATTTGCCATCGGCGCCTTTGCGGAACCAGTTGACGCAGAAGACGCGGGGGCAATCGGTCATTTTGCGCCGCATGTTGAACCAGTGGACGAGGTAGTCGCGGATGTTGTAGCCAATGAAGGGGAGCATGGCCATGGGGTCGCGGCGGACGACGCCGACTTCGCCGGTGGCGGCGGCGGTGGTTTCAGAGCCGATGGTGGCGCCGACGTAGACGCCGTGGACCCAGTTGAAGGCCTGGAAAACGAGGGGGATGGTGCGGCTGCGGCGGCCGCCGAAGATGATGGCGGAGACGGGGACGCCATCGGGGTCATTGGCGGCGGCATCGAGGGCGGGGTTGTTGGCCATCGGGGCGGTGAAGCGGCTGTTGGGGTGGGCGGCTTTGCGGCCGCAGTCGGGGGTCCAGGGGCGGCCGGTCCAGTCGATGCACTCGGCGGGGGGTTCCTTGGTTTTGCCTTCCCACCAGACATCGCCGTCGGGGAGGAGCGCGACGTTGGTGTAGATGGTGTCGTGGGACATGGTCTTCATGGCGTTGGGGTTGGTGTCGTAGTTGGTGCCGGGGACGACGCCGAAGTAGCCGTTCTCGGGGTTGATGGCGCGAAGGCGGCCGGATTTTTCATCGACCCACATCCAGGCGATGTCGTCGCCGATGGTGGTGATCTTCCAGCCGTCCTGCTGGTATTGCTTGGGGGGGATCATCATGGCGAAGTTGGTTTTGCCGCAGGCGGAGGGGAAAGCGGCCGCGACGTAGGTTTTTTCGCCATCGGGGGCGGTGACGCCGGAGATGAGCATGTGCTCGGCCATCCAGCCCTCGATTTTGCCGAGATAGGAGGCGATGCGGAGTGCCATGCACTTTTTACCGAGGAGGGCATTGCCGCCGTAACCGGAGCCGAAGGACCAGATGGTGTTGTCGAGGGGGAAGTGGCAGATGTAGCGGCGTTCGGGGGAGCAATCGCCGACGGAGTGGAGGCAGCGGGTGAAGTCCTCGTTGCCGAGTTGTTCCCAGGCGACGTCGCCCATGCGGGTCATGATGCCCATGTTGATGGCGACGTAGAGGGAATCGGTGAGCTGGACGCCGACCTTGGCGAGCGGGCTGCCGATGGGACCCATGACGAAGGGGATGACGTACATGGTGCGGCCGCGCATGGAGCCGCGGAAGAGGTTTTTGAGTTTTTTGTAGGCGTCCTTGGGGTCCATCCAGTTGTTGGTGGGGCCGACATGGTCCTTGTCGGGGGTGCAGATGAAGGTGCACTGTTCGGTGCGGGCGACGTCGTTGGGGTTGGAGCGGTGGAGGTAGCAGTTGGGAAGTTTCTGGGGGTTGAGGGGGATGAGGATTTCCTGTTTGACGGCGTCGGCGAGGAAGAGTTGTTTTTCGTTTTCAGTGCCGTCGCACCAGTAGACGCCAGAGGGTTCGCAAAGTTCGGCCATGGAGGCGACCCATTTGCGGACAGAGGCGGGGGGGATGGGGCCGGTGTGGCGTTCTTCCCAGACATTGAGTTCAGCGAGAACATTGACAGACATGGCAGGCTCCTTCAGCGGGAGCCTTCCGATTCGATCTCCAGATCTACCCGGAAGGCGACCATCAGCATGGACGTAGCATCGTCAATTGGCTGACAGGCCGGTATCGGGGTGGTTCTTGAAAGGGAGTGGAGCGCAACCCGAGCCTGTTTAGGGATTTTTCCTAGGCGTTTTGGCCTCAAAAACGCGGTTTTCAGCGGTTTTGAGGGATAAGGGCGGCGAGGGTGCGGGAAAAAACCTCAGAGGGCGATCCGTCGGCGGGGATGGAGATAAGCATGTTGCGGCGCTTGTAGAAGTCGAGGAGGGGCGTGGTGGTCAGTTCGTAGGCGTGCATACGGGTGCGGACGGCTTCTTCTCGGTCATCTTCCCGCTGCACGAGGCGGCCCTTGCAGTGGTCGCAGGTGTTTTCGCGGACGGGGGGGCAGTTTTTGATGTGGAAGACGGCTTTGCAATCGACGCAGGTGCGGCGGCCGGAGAGGCGTTCGACGACGAGCTCGGTGGGGAGCTCGTAGTTGATGGCGGCGTCGAGGAGGATGCGTTCCTCGTGGAGGGCGCGTTCGAGGGCAGCGGCCTGGGAGGCGGTACGCGGGAAGCCGTCGAGGAGGATGCCGCCGGGGCAGCCGAGACACTCGCGGCGTTCACGGACGATGGCGACGACGGTGGCGTCGGGGACGAGTTCGCCGAGGCGCATGCATTCGAGGGCAACGGTCATGGCGGGGCTGGCTTTGGCGAGGTCGCAGCCCTTGGCGCAGCGGAAGATGTCGCCGGTGGAGAGGTGGCAGGTGCCGAGCTTTTCGCAGAGGAGCTTGGCCTGGGTGCCTTTGCCGACGCCGGGAGGGCCGAGGAGGACGACGTGCCAGGGGCGGCGGCTGCCATCGGGTGGGTGGGAACAATGATGGCCGGGGCCCTGGAGCCAGGCGGCGCGGTCGTTGACGGGGAGTTGGGTATTCATGGGGGACCTTCTTTCTATGGGTCGGCACGCGGTGTCGTGCGGCGAGATCAACCGGCGGCTCCTGCTGCGGGGTCGGGGATCATGGCCATGGCGCCGCAGGGGCATTCCTGGACGCAGAGGCCGCAGCGCGAGCAGTTGTCCATGTGGATGGTGAATCGTTTGCCGGGGCCGAGGGCTTCGATGGTTTGTTGCGGGCAGACGTTGACGCAGGTGTTGCATTCGAAGCAGTTGCCGCAGGAGAAGCAGCGGCGGGCCTCGTAGAGCGCTGCGACTTTTTCGATGCCGCCGATGGTTTCGAGGAAGTTGTCGGTGCGATGTGCGGGTTCGAGTGCGGGTTGTTCAGAGCGCGGGCCCTTGGGGTACCAATCGGTGTGGAGGCAATCGATGCGTGCGAGGGGGTGTTTGGGGGCGGGGAGGCAGGAGCGGCCGTTGATAAAGGCGTCGATGTGGCGGGCGGCCTTTTTGCCGTGGCCGACGGCGGTGGTGACGGTCTTGTTGAGGGGGACCATGTCGCCGCCGGCGAAGATGCCGGGGGCGCCGGTCATGAGGTTGGCGTCGACCTGGATGGCGCCGTCTTTGGTAACGACGATGCCGGGGACGGTGGCGAGGAAATCGCTTTGGGTTTCCTGGCCGAGGGCGAGGATGAGGGTGTCGGCCTTGAGTGTTTCGAATTTTCCGGTGGGCTGGGGGTTGCCTTTGGCGTCGAGTTGCATGACTTCGACTTGGAGCTCTTGTTCGCCGACGGCTTTGATGGTGCGGAGCCAGTTGACGACGACGCCTTCTTCGAGTGCTTCATCGAGTTCGCTTTGATGGGCGGGCATGCGGGACTGGTCGCGGCGGTAGACGATGAGGGATTCTTCAGCGCCGAGGCGGAGTGCGGTGCGGGCGGCGTCCATGGCGGTGTTGCCGCCGCCGTAGATGGCGACGCGTTTGCCGAGGCAGAGGGGGGCGCTGGAGTCGTGGTCGGCGAGGAACTGGAGGGCGTCGATGATGCGGGTGGCGTCGGGGGCGGGGATATCGACACGTTTGCCGATTTGCGCGCCGATGGCGAGGAAGATGGCGTCGAAGGATTTGGCGCGGAGATAGGGGTCGAGGTCGTCGATTTTGGAGTTGGTCTGGAAGTTGACGCCCATGTCGGCGATGCGTTGGATTTCGGCGTCGAGGATGTCGCGGGGGAGGCGGTACTCGGGGATGCCGTAGCGCATCATGCCGCCGAGCTTGGTGCCGGCTTCACGCACGGTGACGGCGTGGCCCATGCGGGCGAGCTGGTACGCCGCTGACAACCCGCAGGGGCCGGAGCCGACGATGAGGATGCGTTTGCCGGTAGGGGGGGCGACGGGGAATTGCCAGCCGCTGGCGATGGCGAGGTCGCCGAGGAAACGTTCGACGGCGTGGACGCTGACGGGCTGGTCGAGGTGTTTTCGGTTGCAGGCGTTTTCGCAGGGGTGGTAGCAGACGCGGCCGTGGATGGCGGGCATGGGGTTGTTTTTGGTGAGGGCGCGCCAGGCGCTTTCGAACTTGCCGGCGGCGGCGAACTGGAGCCATTCCTGGATGTTTTCACCGGCAGGGCAGGCTTGGTTGCAGGGGGGCAGGCGATCGAGGTAGATCGGCCGCAGGAGTTCTTCGAGAGGTTGCACGGCGAGAGCGACTTTCGTGGTTGTGGCGGTGGACGAATGGTCCGGCATGGTGGGGCCCCTTATCACGCTGCGACTGCTTCGGCGGTTTCGGCGAGTTCCTTGGCGACGCCGGAGACGACGGCCTTGGCATCACCGAAGAGCATCATGCAGTTGTCGGCGTAGTAGAGTTCGTTCTCGATGCCGGCGAAGCCGGGGTTCATCGAGCGTTTGATGGCGAAGACGGTTTTGGCCTTGTCGGCGTCGAGGATGGGCATGCCGTAGATCGGGGAGTTTTTGTCGTGGCGGGCGGCGGGGTTGACGACGTCGTTGGCGCCGATGACGAGGGCGACATCGCACTGAGGGAAGTCGCCGTTGATTTCGTCCATTTCGACAAGGCGGTCGTAGGGGATTTCGGCTTCGGCGAGGAGGACGTTCATGTGGCCGGGCATGCGGCCGGCGACGGGGTGGATGGCGAACTTCACATCGATGCCGCGGCGGGAGAGCTGGTCGAAGAGCTCGCGGACCTTGTGCTGCGCCTGGGCGACGGCCATGCCGTAGCCGGGGATGATGATGACGGATTGAGCGGCTTCCATGATTTGTGCGGCTTCTTCTGGGGTGCCGCTGCGGACGGTCTTCTTTTCACCGGCGGCGGCGGATTTCTGGACCTGGCCGAAGGCGCCGAAGAGGACGTTGGTGAAGCTGCGGTTCATGGCCTTGCACATGATGATGGAGAGGATGAAGCCGGAGGCGCCGTCGAGGGCGCCGGCGATGATCAGGAGCTTGTTGTCGAGGACGAAGCCCATGAGGCTGGCGGAGAGGCCGGCGTAGGAGTTGAGGAGTGCGATGACGGTGGGCATATCGGCGCCGCCGATGGGGACGATTAGGAGCACGCCGAAGATGGCCGCAAGGCCCAGGAGGACGGGGAAGAGGAACCAGAGGTGCGGATTGATGGTGAGGGCGACGCCGCACGCGATGGCCGAACCGAGGATGAAGAAGTTGAAAAGGTTCTGGCCTTTGAAGGTGATCGGGCGCTGCGGGAGGACTTCCTGGAGCTTCCCGGTGGCCATCAGCGAGCCGGTGAAGGTGAGGGCCCCGAGGAGGACTTCGACGGAGAGAATGGCCATTTCTTCCCGGCGTTCGGGGAGTCGCGTGAAGTAGTGGGCGGTGCCGACGAGGGTGGCGGCCAGTGCGCCGCAGGCGTGGGAGAACGCAGTACGCTGGGGGACGGCGGTCATCGGCATCCAGATGGCCAGGGGCGCCCCGATGAGGGCGCCGAGCACGAGGCCGACGATGATCCATTCATAGCTGATGATGTTGCTTTGCAGGAGCGCGCCGATGATGGCGGCGGCCATGCCGATTTCGCCGACGATGTTGCCGCGGCGTGCGGTGGTGGGGGCGCTGAGCCACTTGAGGGAGAGGACGAAACAGGCGGCGGCGATGATGTAGGTGGCGGTGGAAATGGTCGCCTGGATCTGCGCCGCGGCAGAGGGGAGGTCAGCGAGTGTCAGGAGCATGTTCATAACGAGTACCTTGCAAGATCGTCATGCGGGACGGTGAAGAACGGCGTGCCCGCGGAGGAGTTCAATCGCGGCCGCTCACTTTTTGACGGCTTCACGCTTTTTAAACATCTTGAGCATGCGGTCGGTGATCATGAATCCGCCGACGACGTTGGCGAAGGCGGCAGTCACGGCGATGGTGCCCAGGACAGTCGCGAGCGTGGTCTGGTGGCGTCCGGCGATTTCGATGGCGGCGACGACGCTGATGGCGGAGATGGCGTTGGTCAGCGACATGAGCGGCGTGTGGAGCAGGGGGCTGACGCGCTTGATCACCTCGAGGCCGAGGAAAGCGGCGAGGATAAAGACGTACAGGTGGGAAACGATATCAGGGGCTGGCATGGCGATTCCTATGCTTTGACGAGTTCAGGAGCCGGGGCAGCAGGCGCGACGAGTTCGCGCACCCGCGGGTGGACCACTTTGCCGGCGTGACAGACGAGCGCGCCGGCGATGACTTCATCTTCAAGGTTCAAAACAAGCTGGCCCTCTTTGTTCACAAGGAGGGCCAGGAGCTTCACGAGGTTGTTGGCGTACATGTTGCTCGAGTGAAGGGGAACGGTGGCGGGGATGTTGGTGTGGCCGATAATCGTGACGCCGTGGGCGGTGATGGTCTGGCCCGGCTGAGTGAGCTCGCAGTTGCCGCCGCGTTCGGCGGCGAGATCGACGATGACGCTCCCGGGCTGCATGCGTTCGACGGCGGAAGCGGGGATCAGCTTCGGGGCGGCCTTGCCGGGCACGGCCGCGGTGGTGATGACGACGTCGCTTTCGGCGATGACCTTGGCCATCAGCTCGGCCTGCTTTTTCTGCTGTTCGGGGGTGAGGGCGCGGGCATAGCCCCCTTTGTCCTGGGCGTCGTTGGTATCCAGGGGGAGCTCGATGAACTTGGCGCCGACCGACTGGACCTGCTCCTTGACGGCGGGACGGACATCGAAAGCGCTGACGACGGCGCCGAGACGGCGCGCCGTGGAGATCGCCTGCAGGCCGGCGACACCGACACCAATGACGAAGACCTTCGCCGCCTGGATCGTGCCTGCGGCGGTCATGAGCATGGGGAAGATCTTCGGAAGCGCTTCGGCGCCCATGACGACGGCCTTGTAACCGGCGATATTGGCCTGGCTGGAGAGGGCATCCATCGCCTGGGCGCGGGTGATGCGCGGAATGAGTTCCATGGAGAGCACGGAATAGCCCTTGGGGGCGGCCTCGGCAATCTGCTGCGGCGAGCCGAGGGGGTCGCAGAAACCGATGAGGATGGCGCCGGGCTTGAGGGAAGCGATTTCGCCCCTGCCTTGCTGGAGCCCGCAGCGGACCTGGAGCAGGATGTCGGCGGCGGCGAGCACCTCCGTGCGTGGGGCGACCTTTGCGCCTTTGGCGGCGTAGGCATCATCGGGGAATCCGGCGCTTTTACCGGCGCCGGCTTCAATCACGACGGAGATTTTGCTTTTCGCCAACGTTGCTGCAGCCGCCGGCGTTAGCGCCACGCGGGTTTCGCCGGCAACGGATTCTTTCACAACACCAACGACAATGCTCATGGGTTAGTCCTCTTTAGCTGCTGTGTGCATCTGCATGACTCGTGCCACATCGAAAAAGCGGCCTGGGAAGGGTGAGGCGCGGGGTTTTTGGCAATCCAGGGTTCAAAAAGAAGAGGAAACGGGAAGCGGATCTTCCCGCTCGTGAGAAGCGGTCAGCGGGCGCGGCGGAGGAAAAGGAGCGCGGCTCCAGCGACGTTCAGGCCAGCGACCAGGATGAGAATGGTGGCCGCGCGTTCCCATGGAAGGCCGACGGCCTGGCGCTGGCTGACGAGATCGTAGGTCGTCACGAGCCATTCGATGGTGGCGAGGATGAGAACCATCTGGACGAGGCGGAGCAGCCAGCGGTTGCGGGAGAAGAGCAGCGCGCACAGGCCGACGCAGGCGGCGGCGAGGAAGACGCTGCCGCCGTGGTGGAGCACGTGCGCGGCGAGGCACAGGAGGCTGAGAGCAGCGGGAAGGACCACAAGAAAAGGCATGGGCGACTCCTTTTGCACACTGTAGATCGCATCGGCGGCGGCGGGAGTGGGCGAAGCACCAGATTGGTGTAAGGAAAGCTCCTATTCTCATAAGGGAGAATCTCCCGCGACGCTTTGCGCACTCCTCCCGATATCGAGAAAGCCTCATCTATCCGAAGATTCCCACAGTTGAGAACGTCGTTCGACTTCTCGATCCCGGCGCACGCAAGCGGAGTTCTGAGACGGAGCCTTCCCATGATTGATATCAGTGTTCTCTACGGCGGACTGGAAACCCCTTCAACGCCGCATCGGTACGGGCGGAAGATCACGCAGATCGATCCGCCGGCGCACCAGCGGATGGCGGTGGCGAAGTCGGCATCGGAGCGGCGCCCCATCGTGGTGTGGAACCTGACGCGAACATGCAATCTGAAATGCGTGCACTGCTACACGGATTCCGACGCGGTGAAGTACCCGAATGAGCTTTCGACGGAGCAGTGCAAGGCGGTGCTGCGCGACCTGGCGGCCTTCAAGGTGCCGGCGGTTCTTTTTTCCGGCGGCGAGCCGCTCGCCCGACCGGACTTGTTCGAACTGGCAGAGTATGGGCGCTCGCTGGACCTGCACGTGGTGGCATCCACGAACGGGACGTTGATCACGCCGAAGGTGGCGGAGACGTTCAAGCGGATCGGCTTCTCGTATGTCGGGATCTCGCTGGATTCGGCGATTCCGGCGATTCACGACGAGTTTCGCGGCGCAAAAGGGGCGTTTGAACGCACCATGCGCGGATTCCGGAACTGCGTGGAGGCGGGGCAGAAGGTGGGGCTGCGGCTGACGCTGACGAAGCACACGGCGCAGAACCTGGACAAGATTTTTGATTTCATCGAAGAGAACCGGATCGACCGGGCGTGTTTTTATCATCTTTGCCCGTCCGGGCGCGGGAAAAACCTGATGGCGCTTTCGCCGGCGGAATCGCGGGCGGCGGTGGACACGATCATCACGCGGACGGGCGATTTCATTGCACGCGGCAAGCGGATTGAAGTCCTGACCGTGGACAATGCGTGCGACGGGCCGTACCTGTTCCTGCGGATGCAGAAGGAGAATCATCCGCGGGCGCAGCAGGTGCTGGAGATGATCGGGTGGAACGGCGGGGCGCGGTATTCGTCAGGCGTGGGGATCGCCAACATCGATTTTTACGGCAACGTGCACGCGGACCAGTTCTCGATGTTCCGGACGTTTGGGAACGTGAAGGAGCGGGCGTTTTCCGACATCTGGAATGACACATCCAATGAGATCATGGCGGGGCTGAAGGATCGGCTTCCGAAGCTGGAGGGGCGGTGCGCGGGGTGCAAATTCAAGAACGTGTGCGGCGGTTCTCTGCGGGCGCGGGCGGAAGTGACGACCGGGAACCCGTGGGCCCCCGATCCGCTGTGCTACCTGACCGACGAAGAGATTGGATACACGCCGGCCCCGGGCGAAGAAACGGAACGGCCGGCGGAATCGATTGCCCTGCCGGTGTTGAACTGAAATGAAGGCTGCTGATTGCGGAGAAGACCATGCCTCGGATGCTGCTGATTGCGGAAGATGAAACGGTTCTTCGGGAATCGCTCGCGGAGCTGTTTCGCAGCGAAGGCTTCGATGTCATTGACGTCGCGGACGGAAAGGCCGCGTATGGCGTGCTGCTGGAGCGCCCGGTAGATGTCGTCATCACCGACATCCGCATGCCGGAAATGGACGGCCCGACGCTGCTGGCGCACATCCAGAAGATCTGCCCCGAAACGCCGGTGATTGTGTTGACGGCGTACGGCACGGTCGAATCGGCGGTCGCCGCCATGCGCGCGGGGGCGGTGGATTACCTGCTCAAGCCGATGGATTTTGAGGAGGTGCTGGAGAAGGTGCGGCGGGCGATTGAGCTGCGCGAGGTGAACCGGGCGCAGAAGGTGATCACGGAACAGCTCGCGCCGGAGTCGATGTTCCACAACCTCGTCGGTGCGTCGCCGTGCATGACGAAGCTGTTCGAGCTTGTGCGGAAATTGTCGAGCGTGCGTTCGAACATCCTGCTGGTCGGCGAATCGGGGACGGGCAAGGAGCTCTTCGCGCGGGCCATTCATTACAACGGCGTGACGCGGGACAAGCCGTTTGTGGCCGTGAATTCGGGTGCGATTCCGGACACGCTGATTGAGTCGGAGCTGTTCGGCTATCGGCGCGGGGCGTTCACGGGGGCGCTGCGGGACAAGATCGGCTATTTTGAGGCAGCCAACGGAGGGACGCTGTTCCTGGACGAAATTTCCAACCTGCCGTTGAGCGTGCAGTCGTCGCTGCTTCGGGTGCTGGAGGAGCGGGTGGTGGTGCCGGTGGGTGATACGCACGCGCGGCCGATCAACGTGCGGATCGTCGCCGCGTCCAACCGCGACCTGGAGGCGATGGTGAAGGCGGGGGAATTCCGCGAAGACCTGCTGTATCGCCTGAACGTCGTGAAGCTGACGCTGCCGCCGCTGCGGAACCGGAAGGAGGATATTCCGGCGCTGGTGCACCATTTCATCGAGAAGTACACGAAGAACCTCGAGAAACGCGTCACCGGGATCACCAACGGTGCGATGCGGGCGCTGTTGAACCACGACTGGCGCGGGAATGTGCGCGAATTGGAGAACGTCATTGAGCGGGCGGTGATCTTTGCGGAGAACCGGCAGATTGCGGTGGAGGATCTGCCCTTCGCAACGCCGGGAATGGCGGATGATGTCTCCGAGGACCTGAAGGAGGCGCTCAGCCAGTTCGAACGGCAGCATATTCTCTACGCGCTGCGGCGGCACAATTACGACAAGACGGAGACGGCGCAGCACCTGCACATCGGTATTTCGTCGCTCTATCGCAAGCTGGATGAGTTGCAGATTCCGAAGACGCTCACAGAAGCGCCGGAGGAGACTGCGGCGAAATAGTGCCGCGCAATTGAAATACCAGGAGTTCGCCACGCACGGGCGTTGCGGCCTCGAGGCGGAGGGTGGCTGCGCGCGCTTCCAGGAGTTCTAAACCGTAAGCGGCGGCCGTGCGACGCACGTACTCGGCATTGTGACCGAAACGGCCGGAGGGAAGCAGCCGGAACTGGGGGGCGTCCGCAGTTTCAACGCTCAGTGCGACCAGGCCACCCGGGCGCAGCACGCGGGCGAAACCTTGGAACAGGGGGCGGAGTTCACCGAAATAGATGAGGACATCGGCGGCGAGGAGGAGGTCTGCCGCGGCGGAGGTGCCGTGAAGGAAGCGGGTGATTTCGTCGCAGAACAGGTGATGGTACAGGCCGCGGGAACGGGCGATTTCGAGCATTTTGGGAGAGAGGTCGATGCCGGTGAGGGTTTGCGCGGCGGCGGCGATTTCGACGCCGCACAGGCCGGTGCCGCAACCGACGTCGAGGATGTCGAGCTTCCGGCCGGCGATCCGCGGGAGGAGGAGTTCGCAGAGCTGGTGCGGGACGCTGTAGCCGAGGAGACCGGTGAGCTGCTGGTCGAAGCCGGGCGCGAAGGCATCGAAGTACTCGACGAGGTAGTCGTCGGGCGAGCGGAGAATCGATTGATCGCCGCTCAGGGCTTTGAGGAGATAGGCGGCGGAGGGGCTGGCGGGCTGGAGATCCAGCCGCTTCTGGCCGACGCGCGCCGCGGCAGCGGTATGGCCAAAGCCGGAAAGCAGCGAGAAGGCGTGGTGCAGGAGGAGGGCGGTGTCGCGATCCTCTGCAGGTGCATCGGCGGCGGTGTTGGCGAGGTATTCCTGGAGGGCCGCGTCGACATTCACGTTGTCGATCATGGCGACAAGGAATGCGACGCGGTTGCGCATGCGGGTGTAGGTGGGGTTGGCGGGATCCATCTCGGCGGCGGCGCGGTAAGCGTGAAGGGATTTGGAGAACTCGCCGACCTGGTGGAACAACTGCCCGAGCACGCCGAAGATGGCGGGAGACGTGTTGCCGTTGCGGGCGCACTTGAGGAAGCAGTCGATCGCGTCGCGGAAGCGACGCTGCTCCTGCCGGAGTAGGCCGAGCATTTGCCAGCCGATGGGGGAGGCGGGTTCGAGTTCCAGGGCCTGGGCGTAGGCGGCGTCGGCAGCGGGGAGATCGCCGCTGGCTTTGAGCATGTTGGCGAGATGGAGCCAGACTTCGGGCTGGCGGACGTGGAGATCGAGGGAGGCACGGGCGGCGGCGATGGCGTCGGCGGGGCGGCGGGCACGTTCGAGGACGACGGCGAGGTTGTTGAGGATGCGCCAATCGGCGGGGGCGAGCTCGGTGGCGCCGCGGAGAACAGCAACGGCTTCGTCATAGTGTTCCTGGAGGCAGAGGCGGACACCGAGGCGTGCCAGGGCCTGCGCCTGGCCGATCCCGCTTTCCACCGCGCGGGCAAAGCCTTCATCTTCGCGCTCCCAGCGGGCGATGAGGCCCTGGAGCCGCTGTCCGGAATCCGTTCCAAGCGCAGTCATTGGCATCTCCGATGCATAAAAGAGATGCATCGGCGAAATTGCGGCAGTTTCCGCAGTTTTCATTCCCCCGGACAGGGGTCATTCCGGTTCGTCGCTGTCGTGCAGCATGCGGAGCGGGGGGGTGGAGAGGTCGTCAAACTGCCCGCCGCGAACCGCCCAGATAAAGGCGAAAACCGCGCCGCCTGCAAAGACAAGCGCGAGGGGAAGGACAACAAACAGAACGGTCATCCGGCACCTCCTGCCCGGTCAAAAGTCCTGACGCCAAACGCCAGGGACAGCACCGTCAGCGAGCTGATGGGCATCAGGATCGCGGCAACCAGCGGGTTGATCAGCCCGAGCGCCGCAAGCGTGATGGCGGCGGCGTTGTAGGCGAGCGAAGCGAAAAGCCCGCGGCGAATGACGCGGATCGTTTTTCCTGCCGCACCGATCACATCGGCAATGGCTGCGAGGCCGGGCTGGTGGAGGTAGATGCCGGCGGCCGAGAGGGAGGCTTCCGCCCCGCCGTGGACCGCGATACCGACGGTGGCGGCGGCGAGCGCGGCAGCGTCGTTCACGCCGTCGCCCACCATGACGACCGGGCCGTCCCGCAAGGCGTTTCGGACGTGCTCGAGTTTTTCTTCGGGGAGCAGGCCGCCCAGGGCGCAGGACGGATCGATATCCAGTTGCGCAGCGACGTGGGCGACAACCTCGGGGTGGTCGCCGGAGAGGATGCCGAGCCGCCAGCCCGCAGCGCGAAAAGCGGCGAGCGCCGGTCCGGCATCGGGGCGAAGCGCGTCGCCAAAGGCAGCGGCCGCCTGGACCTGGTTGTCCACTGCAATGAGCACCGGCGTCAACGCGAGGTTGAGATACTGCTTGAGCGCCCGCTCGCACCAAGGAGGCAAGGGGCCGCAGCAGCGCTGCACGAACGCGGGCGAGCCGATGATGTATGTGCGGCCTTCCACGGCGCCGTGAATTCCGCCGTGGAGGTCCTGGAAGATGTCGGCGGCAACGGGCGGGTTTGGGACATCGCTGCGAAGCGCATCACAGAATGCACGGGCGATCGGATGCGTGGCACGCGATTCAATGGCCAGGACTGCGCCTTTCAGGGAGTCATCACCACACCAGCGTTGCAGAGAAACGCGTCCTGTGGTGAGCGTGCCGGTCTTGTCGAGCAGTAGGAGGCCGGGCTTTGCGAGGCGTTCCAGGGCATCTCCGCCTTTGATCAGGATGCCGCGCCGCGCGGCGCGGCCGATCGCGACGGTGACGGCCAGCGGCGTCGCAAGGCCGAGGGCACAGGGACACGCCACAATGAGGATGGCGACGGCATGTTCAGTGGCACCGTGGCCACCCCGCCAGGCCGTGAACCCGAAGACCGCCGCCGCTATCACAAGGACGATAATGACGAACTGGGAGGCAATCTTGTCGGCAAGAAGCGTCACCGGGGCCTTGCGGCGCGCACATTCCGTGACCAGCCGCATCAGCTTTCCGACGCGCGTCGCTTCGCCGGTGGCGTGAACAGCAACCCGGATCGGTGAGGCAAGGTTGACCGTGCCGGCGTGGACGGCTGCCCCGGTTTCAACCACCTTCGGAAGCGCCTCGCCGGTCAGAAGCGATTCATCCAGCGTGCTGTGGCCCGAAGCGACGGTGCCATCCACGGGAACCGATTCGCCGGCGAGCACTTCAACGACATCTTCCCGGTGAAGCGAGGTGATGGGGACATCCTGGATCAAACCGTCGGGGCCTACCCGGTGAGCGGACATGGGCGTCAGCGAAAACAGCAGCTCGACGGCATCATCCGCCACCGCCTGCTGCCGCTGCTGCAGAAAACGCCCGATGAGCAGCAGGAATACCAAAACGGAGAGCGAGTCGAAGTAGATTTCACCGCGGTTGGCGAGGGTATTGATGGTGCCCGCGATTCCGCCGGCGGCAAGCCCGAGGCTGATCGGCACATCCAGGTGCGGCGTCCGCGTCCGAAGCGACGCGAACGCGCCACGGAAAAACACGAGCCCGGGCCAGAGAAGCGAAATCAGCCCGATGATCATCGAGAGATATCGAAAGAGCAGCGAATATCCCGGATCCATGTGGGAAAAAAGACCCGCGTAAAGCGCGGTGGCCAGGAGCATCGTATTGCCCGCGCAGGCGCCGGCCACCCCGATGCGCACGAGCTGCCGCCGGTCGTTGAGCAAGCGCATGCCGCGCGCGCTGGTCGAACGTGCCGGGTGCGGCGGATACCCGAGCGAATCGAGCGTGCGGGCGATCGTCGAAAGCGCGACGCGTCCCTCGTACCACGTGATGCGCACCAGCCCCTTGCCCAGGTTCAGACGCGATTCGGCGACTCCCGGACAGATCGCCGGCAGCTTTTCGACCAGCCAGATGCAGGCAGCGCAGTGCACGCCTTCGAGGTAAAAATCGACGCTCCGCGAGTCATCCGCCGCTTTCAACGGGGCGTGAAGTTCGAGGAACGCCGGATCATCAAATTCTCGATACCCTTTTCCCGTTACCTTCGCCGGCGTGGGATCGCTCAGGCCGGCCTCGCGGTCGCGGCGCAGGAACGCATAGTATTGATCCGCCCGGCATGCGTGAATGACGGAGAAAACCGTTCGACATCCGTGACAGCAGAACTGTTGATCGGCGGCAGCCTCGATGAGACCGGCGGGCACCGGAAGCCCGCAATGATCGCACAGCACCTCCTCGCGCGCGTGGAGAGAATCGGCGGCGAGCGTCATGGCGCCTCCTGCGTGGCAGCGCAACAGGGAAGCGTCGATTGATCGATGGATTTCACATGCTCCACGAGGTCTGTCGTCTTCGGCTGCCCGGATTTTGCAACCGGCAGCGGAATGTGTGCCCGCGCGGCAATCGTGTAGATGCCGACACCCACCACCGCAGCGGCCGTGATCACCGGAAGCCTCCTGGCAAGCGGCGCGGAGACCCGCTGGATCCCGGCCGCGAAAAGCGTGAGCGCCGGAAGCGTTCCCGTCCAGAATGTCGCCATCACCAGCGCTCCCATCGCCGGATGCGCCGTTCCCGCCGCGGTGATCACGAACGCATAAAGCCAGCCGCACGGAAGCAGCGTCGTCAGCAAACCCGTCGCCAGCGCGCGGACCATCGGCGATCGCTGCATCGCCGTCCTGTGTCCGGCGGTCACGATGCGCTGAAGCGCGGAAGGAATGCGCAGCGCAGGGATCTTCGCGCCGCTCAAACGCAGCAGCGTGACGCTCCCGAAACCGATAATCAGGGCGCCGGCGCCAATGGTCGCGGCTCGCTGCACCCCGGCGAGGTTGCCCGCGAAATCCACCGCCGAACCAATGCCGCCCGCCAGCGCCCCAAGCATCACGTAAGTGATCAGCCGCCCAAGGTGGTAAACCGCCATCAGGCGTGACCGCCGGCTCGTCACCTGCGGGTCCCCCGCGCCGATCGCGAAGAGAACAAACGCCCCGCACATGCCGGCGCAATGAAGCGATCCGAACAGCGATGCGGTAAAGATGGCGGCGACGAGCGCAGTCATCGATTCAGGTCCTGCTGGATGACTTCAATGAATCGGTCCTTCTCGCGCGCGGCGGAGATGCGGAATTCCCAGGTGCCCGCACGATTCAGCGGAACGCTGGCGGTATAGGTGCCAGGGGCCGAAGCTTTCAACACCGCGGTGTGGAGCTCGGCGGGCCGGGCGTGGTGAAAGTAGCCCACATCCACCTGGGCGTTCTCAATCGGTTTGCCGTCGCGATCGGTGATGTGCAGGATCACGGCCCGTTCCCCGGCGGTGGTGACGGTATTTCCCAGTTCCAGGCTCGTCTTCCAGCCCAGGCGAAGGCTCGCCTGCTGCAGCGCGAGATGATCGTCCCAGTGCAGCGCCTTGTTGTAGTAATCCGCTTCGACCACCACCTGCGCTCCGCTCACCGCGTAGCAGACCCCCAGCGTGCAAAGGCCGATTTCCAGCAGCAGGAGCGAACAAATGAACGTGCCCCAGAAAATCGCGGGTTTGCGGGAATGCCGCTGCAAGTTGCGGACAACGGAAACAGGCCGGTCAATCGTGGTCATCGTGCTCCTCGCCATGGGTAAACGGGCCAAGCAGGCGGATGGGTAAATCGCGGGTGAAGTCGCGGTGGTTGCTGATGCGGAGCGTGCATTCACGCACGCCCAGGTGAAAGTCCTTCGCCGGCAGTTGCACTTCGAAGGCAACAGTCCGGGCATCGTTCGCGGGAATGGTGATGGACGCATCGCCGGACGCGATGTGCGATCCGGGGGCGTTCAGCAGTTCGAGCGTGAAAGTGGATTCCCTCTCCGCACGGTTCGTGATTTTCAGGCGCACCGGCGTGGCGATTTCCCCGGAGGCAAGGTGCGTGAACGTGTTGCCATAGTTGCGGAGCAGCGTGACATCCGCAGTCCCCTTGTTGGTAAAGACAAGAATCCAGGCTCCGGCAAGCAGGCAGAGAAGCAGCGGATAAAAAACCAGCCGGGGCCGGAACCGCGCCGGCGGATCGCCTTGAATCGCCGCCTGCGAGGAATAGCGGATGAGTCCCGCGGGCTTTCCAATGCGGCGCATCACGGTGTCGCAGGCATCCATGCACTGCGTGCAATTGACGCATTCCATCTGCAGCCCGTCGCGGATGTCGATCCCGGTGGGGCACGTCGCGACGCAGAGGTGGCAGTCGATGCAGTCGCCCGCGGTGCTGGCGCCCGCCTGATGAAGCGGGACGGAACGAAGCTTGCCCCGCGGTTCGCCCCGCCGCTTGTCATAGCTGACGATGCGTGACCACTTGTCGAGCAGCACGCTCTGAAAGCGGCCATACGGACACGCGATCACGCAGAGCTGTTCGCGGAACCAGTAGAAATCAAACATCATCAGGAACACCGTCACCGCCATCACCAGAAAAGCCGTGGGGTGTTGCAGGGGGCTGTGCGTCATCCATTTCGCAAGGTTGTCGACCCCGACGAAATAGGCGAGGAACGTGTGCGCCGGAATGGCGGTGACGAGCAGGGCGACGACAAAATACGCCCCCTTGCCCCAGGTGACGTCCTTCGTCGGTTCCCCGCCGCGGCCGCCCGTGCCTTCGAAGAGCCGCTCCAGCGGTCGATAGAGAAATTCCATGTAAACCGTCTGCGGGCATGCCCACCCGCACCAGAGGCGGCCGAACAGCGCGGTGAACAGGAAGATGCTGACAAAGATGAAAAGGATCGTGAAAGCCAGGAGGATCGTGTCCGTGGGAAGAAACGTGTAGCCGAACAACGTGAACCGGCGGTGGACGATATCCAGCAGCACCGCGGGCTTCCCGTTGATGGTGAGAAACGGCAGCAGCAGAAAAATGGCCATCAGCGCGTACGCGACGATGCGGCGCGCATTCAGGTAGCGGCCACGGGAGAGACGCGGACGAAGCCACCGGCGCGAACCGTCCTTCTTCAGCGTGGAAAGCACATTTTCAGCGATTTCGATCGCCATGCGGCACCTGCACCTTCTTCAGTTCCCGCCCGCGGGCGCAGGAGCTGTGGATACCGGCTGCGGCCAGGGGGGCGCTTTCTCGCCTTCGGGCGGACGGCCCGGCAGGTTCTGTCCCCGCAGCGTTGCGACATACGTCGCCACCAGCGCAATCTCGTTCGGATGCAGCCGATTTCCCCACGGCGGCATCGCGCCGTTCGCGGCCCCGCTGGTGATCACACGCGGGAAGTCCGTCAGCTGGTGGATGTTCTTGTAGTAGTCGTCCGTCATGTTCGGACCCACCAGCCCCTGCCCCTCGCTGCCGTGGCAGGAAACGCAATTCTGTTTGAACGTCGCCTTGCCGATCGCCAGGTAATCCGGCTTCGCCATCCACTTAAGCATCGCCTGCTCCGTCGGCTTCAATTCCCCCATGCCGGCGAAGCGCTTCTTGAGATCAGTGGCGACATTGGCTTCGTACTGATCGTAAATGGACCGGTCCGGCACGGGCGCATGGTAATAAAGGCCATACCCCGCCGCGAAAAAGATCGAACCCACGAACAGCGCCACCCACCACCCCGGCGTCGGGTTGTCGTACTCCCGGATGCCGTCGTATTCGTGCCCGGTCGTTCCGATGTCGTCCTGCGAGGGGTTCTCTTCCGGGAAATCAACCTTCATGGATCGCTCCATTGTCGTCGTCTGCCAGGGGGAGGTCGGAGAGGTGTTTCACTTCTCCCGTGCTCCGGAACTTCTCCCGCACCAGGACGGAGACGAAGACGGATACAAAGAGCACGAGTGCGATCTGGGCGAACGCGGTGATGCCCATGTGTTCCACGGCTTGCTGCAACATCAGTGATCTCCTTTGGCAACAGGTGCGGACTGCGTCGCCGCAGCAGGGGCGGGCTTCTGCAGATCGGTTCCAAGACGCTTCAGGTAAGCGATTAACGCCAGGACCTGCTTGTCCTGCAGATCTTTCATGTGAGGATCTCCCGTGGCGGTGACGAGTTCGTCGGCGATCCCGGCCGACTGCTCACGGGCGAGCTTTTCCGCGTTGGTGACCTGGTCCGGCGTGTACGGCACGCCGAGGGTGACCATCGCCCTCACCCGGCCCGGGATGACGTCGAATTCCGTTTTCTTCTCCAGCATGAACGCGTACCGCGGCATGATGCTCCGGGGCGTCACACGCTGCGGATCGATGAAGTGGTTCAGGTGCCACACGGCGTTCGGATTCGTCACCCCTTCGCGCGCCAGGTCCGGACCGATGCGCCGCGAGCCCCACTGGAACGGGTGGTCGTACACAAACTCGCCCGGCTTGGAGTACTCACCGTAACGCTTCGTCTCCGGGAGGATCGGCCGGATCATCTGCGAGTGACAGAGATAACACCCTTCCTGCACGTACAGGTCGCGGCCATAAAGTTCCAGCGGCGTGTACGGCTGCACGCTGGCGATCGTCGGGATGTTGGAGCGGATGAGAAACGTGGGGACGATTTCGAACAGGCTTGCCGCCGCCACCGCTGCGAGAGTCCACAGCGTAAAGAGGATCGGCTTGCGCTCCCACCGGCGATGAAACCACATCGTGGTGACCGGCTCGAGCTTCTTGACGAAGTCCGCGACCGGCGCGTCTTCAATCGGGCTCTTCGGCATCGGCGGATCGACGTAGTTCCGCGCGAGCGACGGCGCTTCAATGACCGTTTCCTTGTACTGCGCCGGCCGCGTCCGCCACGTCTGGAAGAAGTTGACCCCGCAGAGCAGCCCGCCGAACATGTACATCCCGCCCCCGGCGATGCGGAGCCACCACATCGGGATCACCGCAACGACCGTCTCGATGAAATCGGGATAGGTGAGCTTCCCCGAGTCATCCACCGCACGCCACATCAGGCCTTCCGTGAGGCCGGCGACGTAGATCGCGATGATGTAGAGAAGAATGCCGACCGTGGCAAGCCAGAAATGCATGTTCGCCAGCTTTTGCGAATACAGCTTCGTCTGAAATAGTCGCGGCAGAAGCCAGTAAATCATCCCGAACGCGATGAAGCCGTTCCATCCGAGCGCCCCCGAATGGACGTGTGCGATCGTCCAGTCCGTATAGTGCGAAAGCGAGTTGACCGACTTGATCGAGAGCATCGGGCCTTCAAAAGTGGCCATGCCATAGAACGTGATAGCGACCACGAAGAACTTGAGAACCGGGTCCGCCGATACCTTGTGCCAGGCGCCCCGCAATGTAAGCAGGCCGTTGATCATGCCGCCCCAGGAGGGCATCCACAGCATCAGCGAGAAGACCATCCCGAGCGTCGAGGCCCATTCCGGGAGCGCCGTGTAATGCAGGTGGTGCGGGCCCGCCCAGATGTAGATGAAGACCAACGACCAGAAGTGGATGATCGAGAGCCTGTACGAATACACCGGCCGGTCCGCCGCCTTCGGAACGAAGTAGTACATCAGCCCGAGGAACGGCGTCGTCAGGAAGAAGGCCACCGCATTGTGGCCGTACCACCACTGCATGAATGCATCCTGCACGCCCGCATAGATGGAATAGCTCTTGAACCACCCCGTCGGAATCACCAGGTTGTTGAACACGTGCAGCAGCGTGACCGCGACGATCGTGGCGATGTAGAACCAGAGCGCGACGTACAGGTGACGCTCACGCCGCTTCACCAGCGTCATGAGGGAATTCACGCCGAAAAAGCCCAGCCAGACCACGGCAATCGCCAGGTCGATCGGCCATTCAAGTTCCGCGTATTCCTTCGACTGCGTGATGCCAAACGGAAGCGTGAGCGCCGCCGACACGATGATGAGCTGCCATCCCCAGAAGTGCGCCCACGAGAGCTTGTCCGACCACATGCGTGCTTTGCAGAGACGCTGCGTCGAGTAATAGATTCCCGCAAAGATTGCGTTCCCGGCAAATGCAAAGATCGCCGCGTTCGTATGCAGGGGACGCAGCCGACCGAAGGCGATTTGCGGCACCGACATGTACTTGCCGACAAATCCCGGAACGTACGGCGTGAGCGACGGCAGGACCATGTCGAACGCCACGATCAGCCCGACCAGCATGGCGACCAGCGACCAGATCAGTGTGGCGAGAGTGAACGCCCGCACGACCTTGTCGTCATAGGAGAATCGATCAAGTTTCACTGCAAGTGCCGGATCCGGCTGCGAGTCGGTTGTCGAAGGCGATGTCAGGACGGACATGTGCGGTGTTCTCCGAATTACCAATCTTGAGAGCCATTATGTGAAGTGTTCGGATGGAGCAGCCATTGCGGAAGACCCGAAATGCATCTAGGGAATATTCCTACAAACGGCGCTGCAACCGCGATCAGCACGTCATTTTCTGCAACACCATCCCACGGGTAGGGGAGTTCCTGGCCTGCTTCCTTAATTGTTTCTCATGCGCGTAGGTGTAAAGGCGCAGTTTGGTTCTTCCGCGAGATAACTGCCCGTCTCCGAGTACGCGCGGGCCCGGCAACCCATGCACACCTTCTTGAACTCGCAGACGCCGCACTTGCCGCCCAGGCGCGAATCGTCACGCATGTCCGCAAACACCTCGCTGCCCCGCCAGATCCGCGGGAACGGTATTTCCTTCACGTTGCCAGAACTCACCGGCAGGTAGCCGCACGGGAACACCTCCCCCGTGTGCGACACAAAGCAGATCGCCTGCCCGGCGAGGCACCCCTTCGTCATCGCCGTCATGTCCGCGCCGCCCGGATGCCCCGCTCCCGGATGGCCGTTTTCCGCATGGGCCGCCGGCGCCATGCCGCGGTGCGGATGCGCCGCCGCCGGCATCGCCTTCCCTTCCTGCTTCGCTCGCTGCCGCATCACGCGGAAATAGTGCGGCGCACACGTCGCCTTCACATGGAGTTTCTGTTCCAGGCTCCGGTCATACAGCCAGTTCAGGGCCTTTTCGTACTCGTCCGGCTTCAACATGATCGATTCCGGAAGGCTCATCCCGCACCCCACCGGCACCAGCATGAACAGGTGCAACGCGTCGGCGCCCAGGTCGAGCGCCAACTGGTACACATCATCCAGCCGCTCGTAATTGTGCCGCGCGATCGTCGAGTTGATCTGCATCGAAACGCCGCGCTTGCGCAGTTCCTTGAATCCCGCAACCGCGGCATCGAAAGCGCCCGTTCCGCGGAACTGGTCGTGCGTCTCCGCGTCCGGTCCGTCAAAACTGATCGATACCCGCCGGATCCCCGTCTCCACGATCGAATCCGCCACCCGCCCGCTGATCAGCGTCCCGTTCGTCGCCAGCGCCGCCGGCAGTCCCAATCGGCGGACCTCCTCGGCAAGTTCGAAAATGTCCGGGCGCTTCAGCGGTTCCCCGCCGGAAAATACCACGATCGGCTTTCCTGTTTCCGGTAGCGTCTGCAGGAACGATTTCGCCTGCGCCGTGTTCAAATCACGCTTCGAGAGCTCCGACGCCACTTCTAAGCGCCGGCAGTGGATGCACTCCAGGTTGCACCCCACCGTCGATTCCCAGAACAGCAGCCGCAGCGGCGGCGCAGCGGGAACCGGCTTCTGGTTAAATGGATGATAACTCTGCAGCTTCAGATCCATGGCGGCACCTCTTTCAACCTTCCAAGCTCAAACCGCATGCCACCCGAACCCCCGCCACCTCTCCCACACCCCCCCCGTTTTCGGCGTGCCAATTCGCGTTTTTGCAGGCCCGGCGCTTCCCGCAAGTGGCGGCTTCTCGAAGTTGGGAAACTCGCCCCGGAAACGCCGTTCACTCCCGGGAATCCCACACCGCGCGGCGCTCTCCCGGCCGCTCAAAAAAACAGGTGCCACAGATAATCCAGCCGCCCCCGCATCACGAGATGCCTGCCCGAAAAACGCATCACGTCCCGGATCTGCTCGCGGTACTTCGGTGAATAGCAATGCGTCGGGCAGTGTTTGCAATCCGGCTTCGGATCCCGGGGGCAGTGCATCCGCTTCACCAGGGCATGCTGCAGAAGCTTGGTGCATTCCGCACACAAAAACACCGGTCTTCCCGTGATTTCCGCTACATCCACCCCCTTCATGACCACCCGCTGATGCAGCGGATGCTTGTGCTTGCAATACGTGTCCACAAACACCGCGAGGATGCGCAGGTCCCGCGCCAGACGCTGCGGCGTGTTCGGCCGCGCCTTCACCCCCGGCGCCAGCGGCAGCAGAACGTGCCGCCCCGCGTTCGCCGCCCGGCCCTCGGAAATCTGGGCCTTTTCCGCATTCGCAACAGTGCTCACGCTGCATCTCCGCTATTCGTCCCTGGCTGGTCCCTGGTTTGTTCCATGCGTCGCATGGCGATCGCACACCAACAACCTCCACGAGTCTCCCCGCTGCCCAACCCGCGCAAAATAGGGAATACCCCGAATCCTTCGACGGGAAATTCCTCTACCCTTTCCGTTGGTCCGGGAATACGGCCATGAAATCAAGGCTCCTCTTCTTCCTCCTGGCGCTGGTTGCGATCGTCGCAATCCTCTCCTGGCTCGCCATATCCCCCACCGAGGTCGCCCCCCCGGCCTCGGAACCCGCACCCGTCCCGCCCCTCCGCTTCCGCCTCGGCCTCATTCCCGACCACAACCTCTACGAGCAGCGCCGCGGTTATCGCCTCCTCGCCGACTACCTCGACACCCACGTCCATCTCAACAAGAACATCTCCACCTTCACGCAGGGCCCGCCTCTCCGCGTCGAACTGGTCACCTCCAGCAATTACGCCGGAATTCTCAACGATTTCGAAGACAACGAAGTGGACGGCGCCTTCCTCGGCTCCCTCGTCGCCGTCCTCGCCATGGATCGCTGCGGCGCCCAGGTCATGATCAAAACACACAACAGCACCGGCCAGGACACCTATGCCGGCACCCTCTTTGTCCCCGCCGACTCCCCCCTGGAACTCCCCGCAGATCTCCGCGGAAAAAAACTCGCCGCCGTCCGCACCACCATGGCCGGCTCCATCTTCCCCCAGTTCTGCTTCCAGCAACTCCAAATCAACGACCACGACCGCCCCCGAATCCTCTGGTCCGGCACCCACGACGACGTCATCGAAGAAGTCCTCGCCCGCCGCGCCGACGCCGGCGCCGTAAAAGACCTCCGCCTCGACGCCTGGGAACGCGAACACCCCGGCAACCACTTCCGCCGCATCGCCACCGGCCCCCGAGCTCCCGAAAACGCCCTCGTCCTCTCCCGCTCACTCTCTCCCGAAATCGCCGCCGGTATCGTCGCGGCCCTTCTCCATATGCAGGACGACCCCGACGCCGCCCCCGTCCTCCAGTCCCTCCAGGTCCGCCGCTTCGAAACCTGCCATCCCTCCGAGTACGCCGCGCTCTACAACATGATCGATGCCCTCCGCCACCACTGGGACGAAACCGGCATCGACGGCCCGCCCCCCGCATCGCACGCCCCCGCAGAAACCTCCCCGCGCGATGGAGGAAACTGATTGCTCCGCCGCCGCCTCATCCTCTTCCTCGGCTCCGTCTTCACCCTCCTCGTGGCCGTCTCCATCGCCTCCGTCTTCCTCCTCCAGGTCGTCCTCGGTGAGATGGATCACGCCACTAACCAGGATGGCGCCATTCTCGGCACCGCCAACGACATGACCGAAACCATCACCGCCGTCGAAATCGAACTCCGCGAGGTCCAACTCGGTCACGCCCGCCACCTCGATGTCCTCCTCGATCGAATCGCCGCCCTGCGTGATCAGACCGATCGCTTCGGCCGCCAGTATGCCGGCGTCATTCCCGAAGCCCGCGACAACTACCAGTCGCTGCTCCAGGCGCTCGAAACCTTCCAGCACCACGTCGCGATGCTTGCGACCGCGGAAAGCGAGTCGCTCGTCCGCGCCCACACCGCCGAGGCCATCAGCGCCTCCATCGCCCTCCGCCAGGAGATCCTCGCGATCGCATCCCTCATGCGCCGGCACACCACCGACGAGGAACGCGCCGCCGTCCTCCATTTCCGCTGGATCGTGCTGTCGATCGCGATGGGGTTCCTCCTCGTGATCAACATCTCCTTCTTCGTGCTCTATCGCATGACCACCATGGTCGTCGCCCCCGTCGAAAACCTCGTCGATGCCAGCCGCCGCCTCTCCCGCGAGGAATTCGACTACCGCCTCGAAGTCCCCGGCGCCGGCGGCGCCGCGCGCGACGAATTCCACGAACTCGCCGCCGCCTTCAACCAGCTCGCCGAACGCCTGCAGGCCAACGAAAAACGCAAACTCGAAACCCTCGCCCAGGCCGCCATCACCCTCAACCACGAGCTCAACAACGCCTCCGCCATCATCAAGCTGCAACTCCAGCTTCTCCGCCGCCAGAACACCGGAAACCCCGCCTTCGAACGCGCCCTCTGCCAGATCTCCGAATCCCTCGAACGCATGACCCGCACCGTCGAATCCCTCAAACGCGTGCGCCGCATCGTCCTCACCGACTACACCGCCGATACCAAGATGCTCGACCTCGAAAAATCAACGACGGACATTTAACCACCGCCCCACGCCGCCGATGGAGTATCATTTGTCTTGAACCCTGGTCTGGTGCCTGCCATGAGTCAACCGACGCGCTTCAGCAATCTTTTCCTGCAGCAGGCCTGGATTACGCGCCTCCGGTGGATCGCTGGCTCCCTCGTCCTCCTCGGAGGTTGCCTCGAATACGCCGCACTTCATTGGTACAACACCGGCCTCAAAATCGCCCTCCTCGGCCTCGCCATCCTCGCCGGAAACCTCCTCCTCTTCCGCCTCTCCAGGCAACTCGAGGACCGCCCCCGTTCCACCACACGCGATTCCCTCCACGCCCTCGTCTGGTGCCAGATCCTCGCCGATCTCCTCTGCCTCACCATCCTCCTCGTCTGGACCGGCGGATACGAAAGCCCCCTCCGCTGCCTCTTCGTTTGCCACATGGTCTTTGCCAGCCTCCTCTTTGACCGCCTCCGCGCCTTCGGCATCGCCCTCGTCGCCATCGCCATGGTCGAAGGTGCACTCCTCTGTTTCGGCGCCCATGCCCCCACCCGCGTTCAACTCGCTGCCGGCATCGGCTGGGATCTCACCCTCCTCGCCCTCGTCTATCTTTCCAGCCGGCTCTCCCGAAACCTCCACGCACAGCAACGACGCCTGCTCCGCCAGAACCGCCGCATGCGCTCCATGTCCCGCCAATTCCGCCGCCAGCAGCAGTTGCTCATGCAGCAGGAAAAAATGATCGCCATGGGACAAATGGCCGCCGGCGTCGCACACGAAGTCGCCAATCCCCTCGCCTCCATGGATGGACTCCTCCAGCTCCTCGAGCGACGCCCCGACAAGGCCTCCCCCGACAACATCGCCCGCCTCCGCCAGCAGATCGCCCGCGTCGCCAACATCGTCCGGCAGCTCACCGATTTCGCACGCCCCGGCGGCGACTGGACCAACGCCAGCCTCAACGATGTCGTCACCAAGGCCCTCGAGGTCCTCCGCTTCGATCGCCGCCTCAAGCATGCCAGGATCGATATCCACCTCGATCCCGCCGTCCCCGTCATGCGCATCCAGCCCGCCGCGCTCGAGCAGGTCATCATCAACATGGCCATCAACGCCGCCGACGCCATGGAGAACACCCCCGAGCCGCGCCTCGAAATTCAAACCGCCGTCTCCCCCGACGAAATTCTCCTCAAAATCAAAGACAACGGCCCCGGCATCCCCGCCGATATCCGCGACCGCATCTTCGAACCCTTCTTCACGACCAAGCCCGTCGGAAAAGGCACCGGCCTCGGCCTCTCCATCAGCTACAGCCTCATCCAGAAGCACGAAGGTCGCATCGAAGTCGAATCCACCCCGAATCGAGGCACCGCCTTCACCGTCCGCCTCCCTATCGTCTGCGTCGATTCCCCTACACGCTCCGAATCCCCCACCCTGTCCTGATAACCGCCTCCCACGTCCGGCATCCCCCCGCTCGCGCACTTTCCATTCTTGGGAACGCAGCGCCCGCAAGTGCCGATTTCAAGCCAAAAACGCCTCCTCCCGCCGGTACGGTCCATGCTTTACGTTCTCCTGTGAACAACCGGCTTCCCTGAGTCCGCGCCCACGGTGCGCACCGAGGTCCTGATGGCTGTCGTACGTCGCAACCTGCACTTCCAGGCCGCAACATTGGGGGAATCTGCGATCATCGGGGCCTTCTTCACCTTGCTGCTGCTGTTGATCGCCCCCCCCCGCGCACGCGCCGCTGAACTTTCCGATGCCGAAATCCAGAACCACCGCTGCCTCACCTGCCACGCACAGTCCCATATCGCAGAACTCACCGGCGCCGAACGCTACCAGATGATCGCCCCCAACGGCACATCCCCCGCCAATGAAGCCGCCCCTCGCCCCGGACTCTACGTCCCCGAAAAACGCCTCGCCTCCAGCGTCCACGCCAGGGTCGCGTGCGTTTCCTGCCACACCGACGCCAGGACCCTGCCCCACGCCCCGCACATGCCGCCCGCCTCCTGCGACGCCTCCTGCCACGCCAAGGCCAACTCCGCCTTCCTCCACAGCGCCCACGCCACCGCCCTCGCCAAGGGCAACCCCAATGCTCCGCGCTGCGCCACCTGCCATGGCTCCCACGACATCCTCCCCAAGTCCAACCGCAACGCACGGACCTTCCCCCTCAACATCGTCCAGACCTGCGCCTCCTGCCACGAACAGCACGTCGGCAAAACCGCCGACGGCCTCGATGGCCGCACCCAGGTCGCCAACTACCTCGAATCCGTTCACGGCCAGGGCCTCCTGAAAGCAGGGCTCCCCACGGCCGCCACCTGCGCCGACTGCCATTCCGCACACGATGTCCGCCCCTCCAAAGATCCCGACTCCACCGTCAACCGCAACCACGTCCCCGAAACCTGCGGCCGCTGCCACGTCGGCATCGTCGAAACCTACGCCAAAAGCATCCACGGCACCCTCCTCGCCGAGGGCAACTCCAAGGCCCCCGTCTGCTCCGACTGCCACACCGCACACGCCATCTCCCGCACCAACACCCCCGCCTTCATGAAGGACATCGTCGCCGAGTGCGGCTCCTGCCACGACAAGCCCCCCAAAGGCTCCCGTGAAAAAGCCTCCCTCTACGAAACCTACCGCGCCAGCTACCACGGCCAGGTCACCAACCTCGGCATGAGCCGCGCCGCCCGCTGCTCCGATTGCCACGGCGCCCACAACATCACCCGCGTCGATGCCGACAACAGCCCCCTCAATGCCGCCAACAAGGTCAATGTCTGCCGCAAATGCCACCCCGGCGCCGATGTCAAATTCGCCGGCTTCGCCCCACACGCCGATTTCCGCAACTCCGACCGCTACCCCATCCTCCACTACGTCTACCTCTACTTCGTCGTCATGATGTCCGCCTCCTTCGGCTTCTTCGGCCTCCACTGCATCTTCTGGGCCGTCCGCTCCTTCATCGAACGCCGCCGCCACGGCCCGGAACACAAGCCCGATTTCAAAGGCCCCGCCATCCAACGCTTCAACCGCGTTGATCGCATCAACCACGCCTTCGTCATCATCACCTTCTTCGGCCTCGCGCTCACCGGCCTTCCCCTCCTCTACTCCGACAGGGCCTGGGCACAGGACCTCGCCGCCATCTTCGGCGGCGCAAAAGCCGCCGGCATCTTCCATCGCATCTTCGCCGTCATGCTCATCGGCAACTTCGTCGTCCACGGCGTCGGCGTCTTCCGCCGCTTCCGCAAACACGGCCCGAAAAAAATGCTCTTCGGTCCCGCCACCATGCTCCCTCGCAAAAAGGACCTCGACGATCTCCTCGGCATGTTCCACTGGTTCTTCTTCGGCGGACAAAAACCCAAGTTCGACCGCTGGACCTACTGGGAAAAATTCGACTACATGGCCGAAGTCGGCGGCTCCGGCATCATCGGCGCCTCCGGACTACTCCTCTGGTTCCCCGTCTTCTTCTCCGCATTCCTTCCCGGTTGGGCCTTCAACGTCGCCACCATCGTCCACGGCTTCGAGGCACTCCTCGCCGTCGGCTTCATCTTCACCATCCACTTCTTCAACGCCAACCTCCGCATGGAAAAGTTCCCCGTCGATGACGTCATGTTCACCGGACGACTCCCCGAGGAAGAATTCAAGCACGAACGCGGCGCCGAATACGAACGCGCCGTCGCCTCCGGCGAAATCGCCCTCCTCCGCGTCAAGCCCCCGCCCCTCTGGTATCACCGCGTCGCCGTCGCCCTCGGCATCCTCGCCATGTCCGTCGGTATCACCATCGTCTCCCTCATCATCCTTGCCGCCCTGAGGATCCTATGACCCTTTTCGATTTTCAATTTTCGATTTTCGATTCCCCCCTGGGTGCCATGCTTATGGCCCAACGGGGGGGGGATCGGCGCCATAAGCATGCCTCTTGGATCTACACCAGACAGATTGCACCCGCTCCCAACCCCCAAATCGAAAATCGAAAATCAAAAATCGAAAATGAAATCCCTCGCTCCCTCACAAACGGAGCCCACCCATGACCACCGATCCCGCCCCCCCCAAAGCAAAAATCCCCCGCTGGCAAAAACTCCTCGGCCTCCGCCGCCGCCCCGGTGCTCGATACCTCAAATGGAAACTCACCAGGTGGGGCCTCTTCCTCTTCACCCTCCTCTTCTTCGTCCTCGGCAGCGCCGCCTTCGGCGAATACTCCATGCAGCCCCGCTTCTGCGAGTCCTGCCACATCATGCAGCCCTACTACCTGGCCTGGCACCAGTCCACCCACAAAAACGTCCCCTGCGTCGATTGCCACTTCCTCCCCGGCGTCGGCAACACCCTCTACGGAAAATTCCAGGCCTCCTCCCAGGCCGTCAAATACATCACCAACACCTACGGCTCTAAACCCCACGCCGAAATCCACGACGAATCCTGCCTCCGTCCAGGCTGCCACGAAAAACGCATCCTCCAGGGAAAAGTAAACTGGACCATCCAGACCGAACGCGGCGGACAGGTCACCATCCACTTCGACCACACCCCCCACCTCACCCTCGAACGCCGCGGCATGCAGCTCCGCTGCGTCTCCTGCCACTCCCAGATCGTCCAGGGACGCCACATCGTCGTCACCACCGATACCTGCTTCCTCTGCCACTTCAAAGGCCTCAAGCACGGCCGCGACGACCAGACCGTCGGCACCTGCAAGGGATGCCACACCCCGCCGCAAACCCCCATCAAGCTCGTCACCGGCGAATTCAACCACAAAACCTACGTTGACCGCGGCGTCCTCTGCCAGAACTGCCACGCCGACACCGTCCGCGGCGAAGGAAACGTCCCCCAGCAGGTCTGCTGGAACTGCCACAACCAGGCCGATCAAATCGCCAAGTTCGGCGAAACCCAGATGCTCCACCGCGCCCACATCACCGACCACAAGGTCGAATGCTCCGGCTGCCACGTCCAGATCGAACACTCCCTCATCGCCGGCGCCCGTGAGGAATCCCTCCCCTCCGCACGCTTCGGCACCGACTCCGGCACCTGCGGCATGTGCCACGAGCAAATGCACAACGGGCCCCGCGAAATGTTCCGCGGCATCGGCGGTAGGGGGGTCCCCGACATGCCCTCCCCCATGGCCCGCGCACGCGTTAACTGCATCGCATGCCACACCATCAAGCACACGGACGAACAATCCGCCGACATCACCGGCCAGACCTTCGTCGCCAAACAGGAACGCTGCGACTACTGCCACGGCGACAAATACAAGGGCACCCTCGACGACTGGAAAAAACAACTCAACATCACGCTCACCAGGGCCCAGCTCGCCCTCGCCACCGCCAAGTCCCACCAGCCCCGCATCGCACCCAACACCGAGGCCGCCCTCCGCGCCGCCCAGCTCCTCGACGATGCCGAATACAACATCCGCTACGTCAAGCTCGCCCACGGCGTCCACAACATCAACTACGCCACCGCCCTCCTCAACGTCGCCATCGACCGCAGCAAACAAGCCGACCAGATCTTCACCCAAAAGGAAGTCGCCCAATCCCCATGACCCGCGCACCAGAACAACCTCGCCCCGTGTGCCATGCTCAGGGTAGGGCCCCTGAGCATGCCTCATGGACCGGCATGCCGGGTGCCATGCTTATGGCCCAACCACGGGGCCATAAGCATGCCACTTGCACCCTCGCTAACAAATTGCACCCCCTCACCCCCTTCCTAATCTTAATCCTAATCATCATCCTAATCCCCGCCTGCCATCGCGCCCCCGAAGCCCCCACCACCACCGCTCCCACCACAGCCCCCGCTTCCGTCCACCCCGCCCCCAAACCCACCGCCGCCCTCTCCCCCACCGCCCCCTGCTCCACCCCCGCCTGCCACGCAACTTTCCTCACCGCCGCGCACATCCACGGTCCCGTCTCCACCAACACCCCCGCCGCCTGCTTCTCCTGCCACCAGCAGGACCAGGGCAATCATACCTACCCCCGCGCCCGCGCCGGCAACGACACCTGCACCTTCTGCCACGCCGTCACCGGCACACAACCCCACCAACACCTGGCCCTCACCCAGCCACCGACCCCCCAAAACCGTACCCTTGCCGCCCCCGAGCCGCCCCAAAACGTTCCCACAACCGTCTTCACCACGGCCACAAACGCACCAAAACCGACCGCCAATGGCTGTTTGAACTGCCATGACCCCCACGCCTCCCGCACGAAGTTCCTCCTCACGGCCGACACCGTTGAATCTTTATGTACCAAATGCCACGCATTGCAGCTCAAAAAACACGCCCACGCCCCCTTCGCCGCAGGCCAATGCACCGTCTGCCACCAGCCCCACCAGTCTCAATTCGCCAAGCTCCTCCGCTACGGCGACGGCCCCGACCACTGCTTCGGCTGCCACCCCGAAAAGAAAACCGCCCTAGCGCAACTCCCGCATACACATAAACCTGCAGCACAATCCTGCACCACCTGCCACGGCCCCCACGCCACCGACAACGCCAAGCAGCTCCGCAAACCCGTCAACGCCACCTGCCTCGCCTGCCACAAAAACATCGCCGCCCAGCTCGCCGCCAGCTCCCACATCCACGGCGCCATCACCCAGGGCAACTGCGCCAGTTGCCACGACCCCCACGCCTCCCAGCAACCCGCCGACCTAAAAGCCCGCACCGACAAGGTTTGCATGACTTGCCACAACAAGGCCATCGCCGCCCCCGACGGCCGGACCCTCCCCGACATGACCCCCGTCCTCGCCAGCACCAACCTCCACGGCCCCGTCAAAACCGGCGACTGCAGCGCCTGCCACCTCCCCCACGCCGCCAACCAGCCGAACCTCCTGAAGCAGTATTTCCCCCAATCCTTCTACGCGAATTTCGATCTGAAGAACTACGCCCTCTGCTTCTCCTGCCACGACAAGCAGTTAGTTCTCACTGCCAAAACCACCACCCTCACCAACTTCCGCGACGGCGACAAAAACCTCCACTTCACCCACGTCAATCGCGCCGAAAAAGGACGCACCTGCAAAACCTGCCACGAAATCCACGGCTCCAACCTCCCCAAACACCTCGCCGCCTCCGTCCCCTTCGAAGGCTCCTCCTGGGCCATGCCCATCAACTACCAGCAAACCCCCACAGGAGGCTCCTGCTCCCCCGGCTGCCACAAAGAACGAACCTACAACCGCAACCAACCGGCGCAAAACCAGACCGCCGACCGAGGTGCCCCATGAAAACCAAATCGAAAATCGAAAATCGAAAATTGAAAATCCCCGCCCTTTTCATTTTCATCCTGGTTTTCATCGCGCTCCCCACGCGCGCTCACGCACAGGCTGTCAGTAAGCTCCCCGCTCCCACAACCGCCGTTGACGCCGCCACTTGCACCCAGTCCGGCTGCCACACCGAAGTCAAAAATTACAAGGTCCTCCACGGCCCCGTGAACGTGAACGCCTGCAACGCCTGCCACACCCTGGTCGATCCCGCCAAACACAAATACGTCGACGCCCACCCCAAGAACGAATCCTGCACCTTCTGCCACAAGATGGACCTCACCGCAGCGGCTTTCGTCCACAAGCCCCTCACCACAGGCGACTGCTCAGTCTGCCACAACCCCCACGGCGGAAAAACCAGCAAATTCATGCGTACCGACACCCTCCGTGAAACCTGCGTCAAATGCCACAAGGACAACATCTCGACCAAGTCCCACGTCCACGGCCCCGTCGCCGCCGGCGCCTGCGAAGCCTGCCACAGGCCCCACACCGCCAACAACCCCAAGCTCCTCATCGCCACCGGCCGGGACCTCTGCCTCTCCTGCCACAAGGAAATGGATTCCCAGCTCAAACTCGCCAAGGTCACCCACAAACCCGTGATGACCGGCGACTGCACCGTCTGCCACGATCCCCACGCCTCCAACTTCCGCATGCAGATCAAAGCCGATGCCGGCCAACTCTGCGTCTCCTGCCACGAACACGACAAAATCAAAACCGCGGTCAACGACGCCAAGTACAAACATTCCATCGTCATGAAGGACCAGGCCTGCCTCAACTGCCACACTCCCCACGGCGGCCAGCTCGCCAAGCTCATGAAGGCCCAGCCAGTTGACCTCTGCCTCAAATGCCATAAGGAGGACCAGAAAACCGCCGATGGACGCCCTGTCCCCGCCGTCCCAGAGATCGCCAACGCCGCCCTCTCCCGCCACGGCCCCGCCCGCGACGGCACCTGCTCCGGTTGCCACAACGCCCACGGGTCCGACACCTCCCGCCTCCTCGCCAAGCCCTACCCCGAAACTTTTTACACCAAGTACGACCCCGACAACTTCGCCCTCTGCTTCTCCTGCCATGACAAAAAGCTTATCGAAACCAAGGAAGCGGAAGGCCTCACGGGTTTCCGCAATGGCACCCGCAACCTCCATTTTCTGCATGTCGATCGCGAAAAGGGCCGCACCTGCCGCGCCTGCCATGAAACCCACGCCGCTCCCAACCCCACGCTCATCCGCAATGCCGTTCCCTTCGGCCAATGGGAACTTCCCATCAATTTCCAAAAGACCTCCACGGGCGGTTCCTGCTCTCCCGGCTGCCACAAAAAATACGGCTATGATCGCGATCACCCGGTTGACAACAACCCGCAACCCTCGCCGCCAACCCTCACCAGCCCGACACCCGCACCGAGCGCCCCCGCCGCTGCGGCCGCGGTGACCTCCCCATCGCCTGCAACACCCACTCCTGCCGCTCCTCAACCCGCACCCGCGCCGCAGCCCGAACAACGCACACTCAATCTCCCGCACTAAAACTGAAAGAAGGCCTGCTATGTCTCCCCGTGTGAAAGCAACAATCAAGGATCCGAAACCCGCCCACCTCGCCCTCGTTCTCTCTGCCCTCCTCTTCACCTCCATTCCCCCTCTCCACGGCCAGACCACCATCCCCCTCGCCGGCAATCACGCCGAAACCGCCCTTGCGCTCTCCGCCGAATCCCCAACCCTCCTGCTGTTCCTGCGCGCCGACCAGCAGCAATCCCTCGAGGAACTCTCCCAACTCCCTTCGCTCGCCAAAGACCACCCCACCGTCAAGGTCCTTGCGATCCTCTCCGGTGATGACGCTTCTTCCAGCACGCCGAAATTCGCCGAAAAATGTCCCTGGCCCATAATCCCCGACACCACCTACGCCGCTTCCGGGAAGTTCGAAGTGCACGTCTGGCCCACCACCGTCCTCGTCGCCCCGCAGAACGGCGGGGGAGGAGGGGGCGCGAAAACCATCGCCCATATCCCGGGACTTCCCATTTCCTTCGCCTCGGACCTCTCCGCCTACCTCGACTTCGCCACCAACCGCATCGACCGGGCAACTCTCAACAAACGCCTCGCCAACCGCGACCTCGTCGTGGATACCTCCGACCAGAAAGCCGCCCGCCACATCGAAGTCGCCCACCGCCTCGCGGCTCAAGGCATGAAAGAAGAGGCCCGCGCGGAACTCGCACGTGCCTCTTCGCTCAATCCTGCGGATCCGCTCCTGCGGCTTTCGATCGCCCGCATTCACCTGATCCTCGCTGATCCGGCGAGCGCCCAGAAAATCCTGAATGACCCCGGCCTGCAAAATGTCGCACCGTTGCAGCTCGGCACCCTCAAGGCGTGGGCGGCGATCCAGACAAACAACTTCCCGCTCGCTCGCCAGCTCCTCGAGTCTTCACTCGCGCTCAACCCGGATCCAGCGGAAGCCGACTATCTCTACGGACTGGTTCTGCTCCACGACAACGATGCGGCCAAAGCTGCCACATACTTCCGGCAGGCATTTGAACACAGTGAGCTCGGGAAGCAGTTCAACCCCGCACCGTGAGCGTATCGTTCGACGCCGATCTGCCTTTCCGGCGTTTCACAAGCTGCAGGCAGGCCATGGCGACGGGCCCGGCAATGCACTTACCTTGAAATCGCCGGCGAGTCATAGCCGATGTTATCCCCGCCATTCCAGGGTGCCTTGGGATAACTTGCCTGGCCGCCGCGCCGATCCCCGCGCAGGCTGTACGCATCATTTTATTGGTAAGCACGATCGGAGCTGTAGCCGCGATCGGTGTTGCTCGATGCACAACCCATCAGTCCGGCGGAAGAGGCCATCCCCAACGCGAGAGCAAGAACCAGTGTGAGTCGCATGATTTCTCCTTGGATGTAGAGACTCTTTCGAGCGGCCGTGCCGCTCCGGCGGCAAGATGCCTCGCAAACCTCTTGCCGATTCCTGAAAAATTCAGACAAACATCGATCACCCTTCCCGATGAGAAAAGCTCACGGCTCGATCACAGCTCGCCGTGGAGTCCTTACAGCGCCTGTCCGGAGAAGGAAGAGATCCCCAGGCAGTGCCCATGCTTCGCGATCTCCACCGATGCTTCCCGCCAGCAGTCCCCGTCAATAGGTCGTCCCGGAATGATCCTTTCCGTGGCACTTCACCCAGCATGCCCCATGCCCATCTCCCGTGTGATTGAACTCGAGCCGCCCCGTCACGTCGTCCGGCAGCACGATGCTCGTGTCGAAGTTGATCAGCGCCGAGTTCCTCAACACCGTCCCCTGCGCCGATGAAATTCCATGCGATTCATGACATGCCGAGCACGGCGTCTGCGAGTTGTTGACGTGCGTCGCATGCCACGGGAACGGCCCCGAATCCGCCACGACCCGCGTGTTGTCATGACAGTTGAAGCACAACGCATACGCCGTCGTGGAGTACGGCGTGAAATCCACTGTCTCGTACCGCGCCAGCAGAATCCCCTTGTACGCCGAGCCGTGCGGCCCATTTGCCCCCGTCCCGCCCGCGGCCTTGCTCGTTTCCGACCCGTGGCAGTCCGTGCACGCAATGATGCTCGTCACCGAGTAGGGGGGGCGCAGACTCGGAACGTCCGTGTTCACCCCCTTCACAGCCACCGGATGAAACGAAACGGCAGTCGGCCCGAATTGCAGCCGCATGTTGCTCTGCACGATCTGCCGGCTCACGCCGCCGGTGATCGTCGCCGCGTTGTCCGCATGGCACTTGAAACAGACCTCGTACCCAAACTGCGCGTTCTGCAGCTTTGCGCCGGTGATGCTCACCCCGTCGATCATCCCGAGGCTCGGCGGAAGCCCCGGCGCCGGCACCGACACCGTCACGGGCGACATCGTGTGCGGCTCATGACAATCCTTGCAGTCCGAGTTGTTCGGGATGTGGTTCGCCAGGTTCACCGGGCTCTTCGTGTCGTGCGAATACGCCGCCGCGATGGCCGCCCCGACATTCGCCCCCTGGTCCGCCCCGACGCCGCCGCTGTGGCAAGACAGGCACGTGTCACTCACCTTCGCCTGCGCCAGCAGGTACGGACCGCTGGGCGCCGAATGGGTCTGGTGGCACGTCCCGCACTGCGCATGCTGCACAATCTGCGTCTGTCCCATCGAATGACACGTGTTGCACAACTGCGAACTCTCGTTGGGCATCACCAGGAATTTCCCATACTGATTGTTGTGCGCATCGTGGCACGTCGAGCACTGCAACTCCTGGTTCCGGTCCAGCTTCACCGCCGACGGCAGCAACTGCGGCGATTTGAGCTTCGTGTTCTTCGTCGCAAGCGCCGAATCGTACTGAAATGAAATCGGATGATCGTCCGACAGGTCGGTCCCCAGGTTGCCCCCTCCCGGCGGCAACGTCGTGATCCCGTTCGCCATCTGTATCGGCTGGTTCCGCGACACCACCGAGCCCAGGGCAATCGTCCCATCATGACAGGACAGGCAAAGCTTGCTCTCCCCCGTCGGCTGGTTCGGCAACGCCTTCAACGAATTGCTCGTGTACGTCTTGTAGGCCGAGAGCGATAACGTCCGATTCCACAGGGGCTGCACCGGCGTCGCATTGTGCGGCGTATGGCAGAAGATGCAGACTTCCTGCTCCGTCGTCGCCTTCACCGCGCCCGGCCCATTCGCCGACAAATTGTGCTTCGTGTTCACCACGCTTGTCGGCACGCCCGTTCCGCCACCCGCCCCGAGTGCGACGAGCGCCGGAACAAGAACCAGGAGTATGACTGCTGCCCATTTCATGGCTGCACCTCCGACGGCAGTTTCCGGAAATCAAACACCTGCACCCGCCGGTTGTACGAATCGGCAATCCAGATCCGGTCATGACCATCGATGAAGATCGCCGTCGGCAGCCAGAACTGCCCCGGGCCGCTTCCCTCCTCTCCGAAATCCATCAACACCCGCCCCTGGGCATCAAAGATCTGCACATTCTCGAACTGCCCATCCACCACGTACACGTGCCCCTCCGAATCGGTCGCGATCCCCTTCGGTTGGGCAAAATATCCGGGCATGTCCCCCTTCTTTCCAAATTGCAGCACGGGCTTCAGGTCGCGGTCAAACGCCTGCACGCGGAAATTCAGCGAATCGCTGACATACAACACGCCGTGCGGGTCCAGCGCCACGTTCGTCGGAAAGTTGAAGCACCCCGGCGCACTTCCGCGCTGTCCCAGCCGCCGCATCAACTGCCCTTCGGCCGAGAGGAGCACCACCTGGTGCGCTGCGACATCCGCCACGAAAATGCATCCGGTTGCATCCACCGCCAGCCCGACCGGCCGCTGCAAAATGCCCTCCCCGAGTTTCCCGGCGAACTTGCCTTCGTTGTCGAAAACGAACACCGCCCCGCCCACCGAATCGGACACCAGCAGCCGGTGATACACGCCGTCCCACGTGATGCCGACCGGCTGCGCAAACGCCGGCTGCCCTTTCTTCGGCTTCCAAATCGCATACTTGCGCGTCTTGAGGTTGAACACATGCACTGCTTGCGCGTTCGAGTCGGCCACAAACAGCCGGTCCGCGTTATCCGTGCAGACCGCCATCGGCGTCAACATCGACCGGGATCCCTCTTTGCCGAACAATGCCTCGCCCAGCGCCTTGAACCCATCCACCCCCGGCTTCAGATCCGCGCTGGTCGCCAACTGGCCCACGTAAAACACGCGTGCGGGATCCGGCGCTGCGGGCCACCGCGGTGCCGCACCCACCGGCGGAAAAAGCACGCCCGGTTTCGTGGCACACCCCCCGGCCGTCAAAAGCAGTGCGACTTGCATCGCGCTGAAGAATGTCTTGATCGAAATGTGAGGAGTCATCGGATGTTCCTCTAAAAGGACCGGGTCATTCCGAACTGCGCCGCGAAACTGTCGGTGCTGTTGGAGGAGGCCTCGACGTCCGTGTGCCGCAGGAGGAAAAAGAACTGCGTCTGCCGGATCGTCCATCGCAGCTCGCCCTGCTCTTCGAATCCCATGGTATTGCCGAACCGGCTGTCCTCTTCGTTACGCCAGCGTGCGGAGAGGATCGCTTTGAGATCGCGGTTGATCAGGTAGTCCAGGTGGCCGTCGACGCTCGTGAGGGTGGTGTCGCTGTGCGTCATGGGATAGTTGATGAACGCCTGGCTCGCGCCGACAGAATATGCTGCATTGTGGGACAGATGATCGGAGAACAACGCGGAAAACCTCGCCGCATCAAACGCCGCCAGCGTGGACTGGTGATCTTCGTAGTCCGCTCGCAGGGTCAGCTTCCAGATCCGGTAGTCCGCACCGAAAGTCGTGTCGGTAATGTTGTCGGCCCGGATGAACGCCGAGGAAGTGGATTGATCCTGCTGCGAGTATTGGGCGAAAACGCCCAATCCCACGAGCGGCCCTTCGGTGAAGTCGTAACGCAGCCCGCCGCCGAAATTCGTGGTGGTCGCCGAGTAGCCGGGCAGCGGATCGACATCGTAGTTCAGGCGCACCGTATCGCCCGAATTGATGTTGCTCGCAAACGTGCGGCGAATTTCGATCGCGTTCCCGGCGCGTTCCACCGTGTAGTCGACGTTCTTCACGTACCGCCGCGTCCCGGCCGCATTGAATACCGCTATGGAGTTCGGGTCGACATTCGCCCGCGTGATCAGAATCGGCTGCGGATCGTTGAACGTCTGAAAGTCGTTCAAGACCGACTGCACGGCGCCAACCTGCCCGTTGTCCGTCTGGTTGTATCCCACTGCGAAATTCGCCCCAAGAACGCCGTACGGCACGTGCTTCGTGTAGTTTGCGTTCAGGTTCGTGAAGTACGAATTCGTATCTGTCCCGCCGCCGTCCGCAATCGAGGTGGAACTGAACCGGCTCGACGTGGTCGAGGCGCCCGCCTGCCCGTGCGTCGTGAGGCTCTCGAACAGGCGGTGGGTGAAGCTGCCGATGATCTGCTGCGTCTCCGTGGTCGCGGTGAAATAATCCTGGTTGTCATACGAATACTGCAGGTTCGATTCGAAATTGTCCGAATGGCGCATTCGAAGGTATTCGCTGAGGTTGAGGTGGCTGAACGGAAATGTTCCGTCCTCCGTGGAGTAACTCAGATTCTGGCTGAGGGTGTATCGCCCGTCCGGGTCGATCTGCCAGAAATGCCCGAACCCGACGCTCTGGGCCGTGTAGCTGTTGCTGAAGAACCCCCGCGTTCGCTGTTCATTCAGCAGACCGGGGTTGTTTTGGTTGACCGACGTGTACTGGTAATCCAGCGTCAGGTGCTGCCGCTCGATCGGTTCATAGGATGTTTGGAACCCGACGTGGTCCTGGCTGAGCGTGAACTCCTTTTCGCCCGCCAGCGTGCTCTGGGTGGTGTCTGTGTGGGAGATGTTGAGCGTGGTCGGGAGCTTCGTTGAGAGATAATTGAAGTTGGCGCCGTACTCGGCATACGTGTTTTTCAGCAGAGGCTGGAAGCTGCTGGCCGCGTAACTCTCCGTTCGGCGGGCAAAGAATTCGCTCGGGATATTGCTGTTCGGCAGCAGGTTGCCTTCGAAGTCGTACGTCGGCGCGATGGCATATCCGGTGTCCGTCTCGGTCGGCGTGTGGGACCAGTTCTCGTTCAGGCCCACCGTGGCGCTGCCATGCCAGTTGAAAAAGTTCTTTGAAATCACCCCGCCGCCGGTCGCCAGCGTGAGGTTTTCCTGCAACAGGGCGCTCGTGGAGCTTGTGCTCGAGCCACGCGTCTTCGAATTGTCATATTCAAACAACGCCAGGACCCCGACCGATCCGGTGAACGGATCGAGCGTCAGGATCGGCGGACGTTTCGGTTTCCCCAGCACGATCGGACCTTCTTCCCCCCGGGAGAATCCTGTGGAAACAAAAACAGCGGCAGCCAGCACGCACAGCACGGAACTTGTGCGTGCGCTCCTCATGGCGCAACTCCTCTTTGTGCAAACTGCTCAAACGGTTGCGTTTCCGGCTGCGTGGCCGGGGCTGTTGCGGGGCCCCTGGCCGGTCCGGACTTCGGCCCCGTTGTCGGCCACTGCCTGATCGCGTCGGATTTCAGGAAATGGGCGTTGGCGAGCGTTCCGCCGTGGCCGTAGTGGCATTGCACGCAGCTTGTTCCATCCTGGTGTTGCACCGGCTTGGGGCCCAGCAACTGCGCATCGTGGCATTGCGTGCAGACCTGCACCGGGTTGCCCTTCAGCAACGCCAGTTCCCGCGATTCATGCGGCTGGTGACACCATCGACATGTCGGCTGCGATCCCGGAATCCCCGCAGCCGCCACCGGCCCGTGCATGCGTGCATGCTCCCCCGGAACCTTGGCATGGCATCGCAGGCAGGAATTCCACGCCTGGTCGAACTCCATCATGTTTCCGTTGGCCGCCCGGTGGCACGCATCGCATTGCCGATCCACGTAGGGCTTGTGACGCGACCGGATCACGGCCACGAACACCAGCTTTTCTTCGCCGGCCCTCTGGGTGGTCGCGAAATGCTTCGGCGCTTCCGGATTGGGAACGCCATCGAAGAAGAATGAAAGGGTTTTGTATTTCTCCTGCGGCGTCGAACAGCCGAGCCAGATCCCCATCATCACGGAGATCAGGAGAATGAACGCAGCGCCCCACCGTTGCGTCTTCTCGTTGTAAATCCGGGCGGTCATGAGGCACCTTTCTAGACCGCGCCGTTCCGCAGCTACCGGCTACGGACTGGCGACATCTGCTGGGGCCGCTCCCGCAGGCTCCGTCGTCGGAGCCGCGGGAAGCGTCGTGGAAGTTGCAGGTTGTGTTGCGGCTTCGGGTGGAAGAGTGTCCGGCTCCAGGGACAGCGTCCGTTGCCCCGGCGAATTCTGCTCAAACCCGACGACTCGGTTGATGCGGCCTGATTTCAGGTCCGCAACCGTCTTCCCGGGCTTCAGCACGCCGAGCCCATACACCGATATCTTTGCCGTGCCCACGTTGTTCGTGACCAGCACCAGCCGCTGCACCTCAAAATCCGGATGGCTGTACTTCTGGAAGAGATCGACATCGGAATCCGTGGTGCAGATGCCCACCGGCATCTCCATCGCGCCCGGGTGCGTCCCCGGCGCCCCGAAGAACATCAGCATCTGCCCCTTGTCGTTGAACATCTGCACGTTCTGAAATGCGTTGTCCACAACGTACAGAATTCCTGAAGAATCCACCGCCATGTGCTTCGGCCGAACGAAGTTTCCCGGGTGATCCCCGATCCCGCCGATCGAATACACAAACTTCCCGTCCGGCGTGAACTTCTGCACCCGGCACCCCAGCACGTCGTTCGCATAGACGTTCCCCTCATTGTCGATCGCAATCCCCATCACGCCCCCAAGCTGCCCCTTCCCGTTGTTGACCGTCAGCGGCTGCCCGATGTCGCGCAGTTCCTTCCCGTTGAAACGGTCGTACACCCGGATGCGCGAGGCATAGATGTCCGCCACGTACAATTCGTTGCCATGAACCGCCAGGCTCACCGGCCGCAGCTTCGGCGTGACGATCTTGCCGGCGTACTTGTCGTTGGCGTCATACACGACGATGGCCCCGAGCCCCGTGTCGGCGACGTACTTGATGCCGTCGGGCGCAACGGCGATGTCGATCGGCTTGAGCAGGCTTACTTCCGTGCCTTTTCCGAGGATGCGCACCTCTTTCTTGCGAAGATCGAGCACCGACACGTTCGCGGCGCTCGCATCGCAGACATAGATGCAGCCGTTGTACATGCGAATGCCGTACGGACGTGTGAACGGCAGATCGGTCGTCTGCTCCTTCCCGTACAAAATGTTTTCCAGGTTCCCCTGCTTGCCCGTCACATCGCGCGTGGAGGTAATCGAGGTGAGAAATTCCACGTGAGGCGTGTCCGGTGCCGGCGGCCAGAACATGTGCTGCTGCGCCTCGCCGGTTTTTCCCGTCTGCTGCGCCGCACACCCGGGAAGCATCAGCAGGAGCGAAATCAGCAGTGGCATCGGGGGTATCAGGCGGCGTTTCCCGCCCGTGTTCCCTTTGAGGCTTTTCCGCGTCATTTTCATGAGGACCTCCGTGCACTGCTCAAGATGAAAGAGGCCGCCCCAGGCGGCCTCTTGTTTGCTTTTGTTCTTCGTCAGAGCCGCAAATCATTGTCCTGCTCAAAGTCAAACGGACGGGGGGACAGCGAACAGGATCTTGTTGTTTCCGCCGCTGGAGGGCCGGTCTTCGGGCCGGCCTCCTGCGGCTTTGGGTTGATCACCTGCTGTGGCAGGTAAGGCAAAGTTGCGAGTTGGTGTTCGGAACGATGAGGAAGTTGTAGGTGTAGGTGTGGGGCGTGTGGCACGAACCACATCCGACCACGTTCTTGTTGGCGCCGGTGGTGCCCAATTCAAAGCCGCCGCCCGCCACGGAAATATTGTTCCCGTTGTTGTCCTTGTAGTTGAGCGTGACGGTGTTGTTGTTCGAATCGACGCCCTGATACGTGGTGCGCGTCCACGTCGTCAGCGGGTTCTTCATCGCCGTGCCGCTGAACGTCGTTCCATCTGCCGAAAGGCCCGGGTACACCACGCCGATCGGGTGATCGTGCGAGAGGTCCTGCGTCCCGCCGCCGATCACAAATGCCGAGGTGCTGGCGTTCCCGAGTACGTCGGCATGTGCACCCAGCGTGATCGATCCCGCCGTCGGTCCGAAGGTGTTCGTCGCAAAGTTGTAGCCGCCGTACGAATCGACCGCCACCGTGCCGTCATGGCACGACAGGCACTTCTTGCTCGTGTCGTCCAGACCCACGACCGCCGCCGATTCCACGAACCCCGGCGACGTCTCGTACAACGTGTAGCCGTCCGCCGGCATCACGTGATTCCACAACGTGTCCTGCGGCGTCGGCTGGTTGTGCGGCGCATGGCACGGCAGGCAAACCTGGTTGTCCTGGATCGTGTTCGCACCAAAAGTGTAGTTCATATTATGAGGCGTGTTCTGCACCGCCCCATGCGCCGTCAGCGTGAAGGCACACACGGCCGCCGCTCCCAACGCTGTGAATAATTTCCAAAGTCTCATACGGTTCTCCTGGTTAAGTGCCGCGGGCTCATTTCAGTTCAAGGGCCCGCGGCAAGCTCCCGCTGCTTGTCCGCGTCCCCGTCCGTTCAAAAACCTGTCGGCACCGACACTCTCTAAGGCAACCGCGGTGCCAACGCGGCCGATGCGAAATCGCTCGAATAACGCACTTTTTCCCGGCCGGACGAGCGGCCATTCTTGATTTGGAGAACGCCTCCCCCGATCCCCCTCCCGAACGACGGAATTCCCGCTGATTCCTGCAGTTCTGACGTGCCTTCTCATCTTCGAGAGGAGCACGCGCCGCCTTCCTTCTCACCTTCGAGAGAAATCCGCCCGCCGCGCCCAATCCACTCTTTGCGAATCTTTTTCCAACTCCCGCTTCCTGCCTGCTTTGGAAGCAAATCCGCCGCGCCGTCGGAATCGCTCGCCTCTGGCACCCCGCTTGTCTTAATGATCCGCGGCTGTTGATTCGTGAGATGGTGCCCCATGACTCACATTCGCCTCAAACTTTCCGTCGCCGCGCTCCTGCTGGTTTCCGCCGTGACCTACCTCACCTACGCAGGGGTGCAGAAAGGCTGGGTCTACACGGTCGGTGTCGATCAGTTCGCCGCCAATGTTGAACAGCATGCCCTCCGCGTCCGCCTTTGCGGCACCGTCTCCCCCGATCATCTCGACCTTCAGAAAGCCCGCCTCACCGCCAACTTCCTCATCAAGGGCGAGCACGCCTCCCTCCCCGTGGCGTATCACGGCGTCATCCCCGACATGTTCAAGCCCGGCTGCGAGGTGGTCGTTGAAGGGAAGCTCGACGACGCCGGCCGCTTCCATGCCGACACCCTGATGACCAAGTGCGCCAGCAAATATGAAGGCATGCCGAAAAACCATCCGCCGGTCACGAACGCCGCGGCGGCAGGGGGGCAGTCATGAGCGCGCTCCTGGGTGATTACTCCCTCTCCGCCGCGATGCTGACCGCCATCGCCCTCCTCCTCGCTGCCGTCAGCTTTTACCGCACGCGCAACCAAGGCCTCGTCCGCTGCATCCACTGGGGAACCGCGCTCATCGCGATTCTTCTCACCGTCAGCAGTTGGGGCCTTCTCCAGGCGTTGCTCCACGACAACTTCGCACTCAACTACGTCGCGCAACACAGCGAACGCTCCCTCGGCCTCGCCTACAAAGCCGCCGCCTTCTGGGCCGGCCAGGAAGGCAGCCTCCTCCTCTGGGCTTGGATGCTCAGCGTCATGGCCGCCGTCATGGCCTTCCGCGCACGCCGCGACGATACCGCCGAAACCGTCATCTCCCTCACCACCATGGCCGTCGTCACCGGCTTCTTCGTCTGCGTCATGATCTTCGCCGGAAACCCCTTCGCACCCGCCGCGACACCCACCTCCGAAGGCGAAGGCCTCAATCCCCTCCTCCAGAACTTCGCCATGGTCGCCCATCCCCCCATGCTTTTCCTCGGTTACGCCGGCTTCACCGCCCCCTTCGCCCTCCTCCTCGCCGCCCTCCTCACCGGCAACGCCAACTCCCAATGGCTCGCCAATGCCCGCCCCTGGATGCTCTTCGCCTGGATCTCCCTCACCGTCGGCATCCTCCTCGGCGCTCAATGGGCATACGTCGAACTCGGCTGGGGCGGCTACTGGGCCTGGGACCCCGTCGAAAACGCCAGCCTCCTCCCCTGGCTCACCGGCACCGCCCTCCTCCACTCCGCCAAGCTTCAAACCACCCGCGGCCTCTTCAAACGCTGGACCGCCTCCCTCACCGCCATCAGCTTCTTCCTCTGCATCCTCGGCACCTGGCTCACCCGCTCCGGCGTCATCCAATCTGTCCACGCCTTCGAAGCCAGCTCCATCGGCACCTTCTTCCTCGTCTTCCTCGCCCTGATCACCTTCGTCAGCATCGCCGCCATCCTCACCCGCCTCGAACTTCTCAACGCCCCCTTCCCCCTCACCAACCTCGCCACCCGCGACGGCCTCTTCCTCGGCGCCAACGTCCTCCTCCTCGTTATGGCTGCCCTCACCCTCCTCGGCACTCTCTACCCGCTCCTCTCCCGCGGTGTCAGCGACACCCCCATCACCGTCGGCGCACCGTTCTACAACAAAGTCGTCCTCCCCATGGCCCTCGCCCTCACCTTCCTCATGGCCCTCGCCCCCATCCTCGGCAACGGCCCCGACGCCCTCGAAAAGGCCCGCAAGAAGCTCACCCTCATGGCCGCCGCCGCCATCCTCGTCACCCTCGCCGCGGCCCTTCTCGGCATCCACTCCCCCTGGGCCCTCGCCGCCACCTTCGCAGTCACCGGCGTCCTCACCGCCTTCGCCATCGACCTCTCCCTCCACGGCCGCTCCTTCTTCCAGAGACCCGCCCACTGGGGTGCCCAGCTCGCCCACATCGGCCTCGCCTTCCTCATCGTCGGCGTCGCCGGTTCCAGCCTCTACAACATCAAGCAGGATGTCGAACTGAAAACCGGCGCAAACAGCATCGCCCACGTCGGCCAATACACCCTCAAACTCGACGCCCTCCAGCAGCTCCGCCGCGCCAACCACTCCGCCATGATCGCCACCCTCGACATCGCCGACGCCTCGGGCCGCACCTTCCAACTCAAGCCCGAACGCCGCTTCTACGATCGCGGCACCGATCCCGGCCAATCCGCCAGCGAAGTCGCCATCCGCTACGGCCTCGCCCGCGATCTCTACATCACCCTCGCCGGATGGGATGAAAACCTCGTCACTGTCCAGGTCATCATCAACCCCCTCATCAACTGGATCTGGATCGGAGGATTCTTCCTCATCGCTGGTGCTCTGCTCGCCACGCCCTCAACGCTCCGTTTGGCACAACGCGCCGCCATCCCGGTGCCGGACATGATTAAGGCACCATCTGCCCGGCAGAACGCTGCAAAAACAGCCCGGGATCGGCGGCGCGCCAAACAGCCCCTCAATGCCATCACCGCAGGAAGGCAGAACTGACCATGCCCATCAACCTCCACATCTTCGCCGCCGCCCTCCTCACGCTCTCCGTCGCCGCGGCCGCCCAGCAGATCCAGCATGTCCACGGCTCCCAGAATGCCATGTCCGTCGTTAATCCCACCGCCCCCGCCACCCAGCCCGCCGCCGACACCCCCGCCGCCTTCCACCCCGCAGGCATGCAATCCCCCAAATCCGGCGCGCTCCGCGTCAAAGTCTCTCAGGGCACAAAAAACGGTCCCGCCATCGGCCGCGACCCCGTCACCGTCGAACTCTTTTCCGCCGGCAAGGTCATTCGCACCTACAACACCCAGATTGGCGAAAACAACCAGTTTGAACTGGACGACCTCCCCCTCGATGCCCCCTTCCAACCCATCATCACCGTCCTCCACGCTGGCGCCCAGGAAGAGCTCATCGGCCCCCCCATGCACAAATTCCAGCCCGCCGTCGAACTCGAAATGCCCCTCTACGAAACCACCACCGAAAAGCCCGCCTGGACCAGCGGCATCCGCCACGTCACTCTCCTCCCCACCCTCACCAACAACACCCTCGCCCTCCACGTCACCGACATGTTGGGCGGCTTCAACCCCTCCGACCGCGCCTGGCTCGGCGACAACCACGTCACCCTTGCCCTCCAGCTCCCGCCCAACGCCACCCACATCGAACTCGGCCAGGGCCTCGCCGAAGCCAACCCCACAATCACCGGCACGACCATCACCCGCCGCAAGCCCATGCTCCCCGGCCCCACCGAATACGACTGCGGCTACACCCTCCCGGTCACCGACGGCAAAGCCTCCCTCGCCTTCACCCTCCCCGCCGACACCACCCTCTTCGCCCTCTATCTCCCCGCGTCCATCCACGTCGATTCCAGCACCGGCCTGACCCTCAGCGCTTCCAGCGGCAAGTACGGCCTCGAAGGCCGCCAGCTCCTCGTCGGAAAATCCCTCAAAGCCGGCCAAACACTCACCGTTGATCTCAGCAACATCTCCCCGCCTCCCGCCGCTCCCGAGCACCCCGCCACCAGACCTGCTGAACAGCACACCAACCTGAACCTCCCCCGCACTCACCCCTCAAGCGAGGCCCGCCCATGAAACGCACCCTCTTCACCATCGCCGCCTCCATCGCTCTCGCCGCAGGCGCATCGGTCGCGCAAATGCCGGCGCAGCTCCCTCCCGGACATCCCTCCATGGCCCAGATGAACGCCGCCGCCACCCAGCCCGCCGCCACCGGCACGCTCACCGTCACCCTCACCCCCGGCAGCGCCGGCGCCAAAATCCCCGCCAACGAGCCCGTCACCGTCGAACTCTATCACCGCAACACCCCCCTCAAGCAATACGCCCTCACCACCGACGCCCATGGCAAAATCAGCATCCCCGATCTTCCCGTCATGCCCCCTGTCCAGGCCCTCGTCTCCGTCAAACACGCCGGCCTGCTGCAGCAGATCGTCTCTCCTGAAATCAGCCCCGCCGCCCCCACCCAGTCCCTCGAAATGAAAGTCTACGAAACCACCGAGAAGGAACCCGCCTGGAACGTCGCCATGCAGCACATGATCTTGCAGTGGGACGCCTCCAAGAAATCCGTCCACGTCGTCGAAATGATCGCCACCAGTTCTCAATCCGATCGCGCCTGGATCGGTGCACTCAATCCCGCCGGCACCCGCACCACCCTGACTGTCCCGCTTCCCCTCGGCGCCACCGACATCGAACTCGCCGGCGCCTTTACCGATCAAGGCGCACAACTCGTCAACAACAACGTCATCACCGCCGATCCTCTCTTCCCTGGCCGAACCGAATTCCGCATCTCCTACAACCTCCCCGCTGAGACAGGCTCTCTCCAGCTCCCCATCACCGCTCCGGCAACAGGTGGCGGCGTCGACAACCTCATCGTCTTCGCCCCCGCCGACAGCACCACCCTCACCGCCAATGGCCTCGCCGGCGGCGATGTGATGGACATGGGCATGGGCGGCGGCGGCTCTCCAATGAAAGTACGCATGTTCCGGGCGCAAAATCTCGCGGCAGGGGCGACGGTCACGCTGACCATCAGCAACCTCCTCAGCTCCGCCCCCCTGACCGCGAGTGCCGCCGGACCCTTCTCCTCCAAAAACATCGCCCTCAGTGGCGCCTTCCTCCTCGCCCTACTCGGCGCCGGCATGATGCTCGCCAGAAAACCACAACCCAAAAAGGCATGACCATGACCCTGGCCCCTTCCATCCCGCAGATGCCCGCCGATGCCGCCCCCGGCGCCGCGCCCTGCCTCTGCGTCAAGGGCCTCACCAAGACCATTGACGATCGCCCCATCCTCCGCGGCTTCGATCTCGACGTCCCCCACGGCCAGTTCATCGCACTTCTTGGCGCCAACGGCGCGGGCAAATCCACCCTTCTCAAAATTCTCTCCACACTGCTCGCGCCCTCCGGCGGCTCTCTCGAACTCTTCGGCCTCTCGCCACGCACCCAGGCGGCCGCCATCCGCGCCAGGATCGGCCTCATCGGCCACCAATCCATGCTTTACGCCGACCTCTCCCCCCAGGAAAACCTCGAGTTCTTCGGCAAACTCTACACCGTCCAGTCCCCACGCGATCGCGCCACCCGCCTCCTCTCCCTCCTCGGCCTCGCTGACCGCGCCCACGACCCCGTCAAATCCTTCAGCCGCGGCATGGCCCAGCGCGTCTCCATCGCCCGCGCCCTCATGCACGACCCCGCACTCCTCCTCGCCGACGAACCCTTCGCCGGCCTCGATGCCCCCTCCGCCGCCACCCTCGAACGCATCCTTGCCAATCTCCACGACGCCGGAAAAACCATCATCCTCGCCAACCACGACATCCCCCAGTCCCTCCGCCTCGCCCAGCGGGCCGTCGTCCTCCACAAGGGCCGGAAGATCATCGATGCCGCGACCGACACGCTCGATGCCGACCACCTCCTCTTCCGCATGGAGAGGGACGCCGCATGAACGCATTGCGCCACATCGCCCTCCTTATCGCCAAGGACCTCCGCATCGAAGGCCGCACCCGCCAGACCATGGGCCTCATCCTCATCCTCGGCATCCTCATCGTCAGCGTCCTCGGCCTCGGCCTTAGCAACAACCCCCAGCTCGCCGCCCTCGGCGCTCCCGCCATCCTCTGGGTTGCCTATCTTTTCAGCGGCGTCCTCTGTTTCGAAAAGACGATGGCCGTCGAACGTCAGGACGGCGCCCTCGCCGGGCTCCTTCTTGCACCCATTGACCGCAGTGTGATTTTCGCTGCGAAACTTCTCACCAATCTTTGCCTGATGCTCACCACCGCTTTCGTGATCACAGCCGTTGGCCTCCTTTTCTTTAACTTTTCCCTGGCCGCCGCTCCCGTGGGCTTCCTGGTCGTCATCGCCCTCGGCATGACCGGATTCGCCTCCGTCGGCACCCTCTTCTCCGCGCTCGTCAGCTCCACCCGCCTCCAAGGTGGATTCCTCGCGATGATCGTCTTCCCCCTCATTCTCCCCCTCGTCATCGCATCCACCCAGCAGATCAATGCCCTTTTCAACGCCTCCGCGAAAGCCCCCGGCAGCACCGGCCTCGCCATCCTCGTCGCCTTCGATGTCATCTTCCTCGTCGTCAGTTGGATCGTCTTCGAACTCGTCCTCGAACCATGAGGAATTACCCATGACCGCAAACCACCTCACCCACAAATGCCCCATCACGCACGGCGCGGCGTGCGCTTGCGGCTCTTTCTGCCAATCGGTCGCCCAATCCCCCGCCAAAAAGCTCCTCATTCCCGCCTATTGGCTTCTCACCTTCGCCGCTTTCGCCGGCGCCATTGCCCTCGTCTTCACCTGGACCCCCGAAGAAGCCACCATGGGCATCATCCAGAAAATCTTCTATTTCCACCTTCCCGTCGCCATCAACACGTTCCTCGCCTGCGCCGTCGTGTTTATCGCCAGCATCGGCTATCTACTCCAGCGCGAAACCTGGTGGGACGACCTCGCCGCCGCCGCCGCCACCATCGCCGTCGTCCTCTGCACCGGCGTCCTCCTCACCGGGATGCTCTGGGCCCACGGCGCCTGGGGCGTCTGGTGGACCTGGTCCCCGCGTCTCACCTTCAGCTTCATGCTCTGGCTCCTCTACGTCGTCTATCTCCTTGTCCGCTCGAGCGTTGAATCTCCCCAGCGCCGCGCCCTCGTCAGCGCGGTCTTCGGCCTCGTCGCCTTCCTCGATGTTCCGCTTGTTTACCTCTCCGCCCGTCTCCTTCCCGATATCCATCCCGGTGAGATTTCTCTCGCCCCGGAAATGAAGCTCACCCTTGCCCTTTGCATGGTCCCAATCACCCTCCTCGCCGCCGGCCTTATCTGCACCCAGTTCAAGGTCAACAAGCTTCGCCGGGCACGCAGCCTGGAGCGGCAGGAACAATTCCAACTCGGTGGCACCCCGACACTTGCTGGAGGAACCCTGTGACACCGTTCATCACCACGCTGATTGCCTACGGCATCATCACGACGCTTCTCTGGGGAACCGCCCTCAAACTCCTCGCCGCAAGCTGGAACCTCCGCCGCTGAAGGCACTTGAAGAGGGATCTGTCATGAGCATCATCGTTCTCGGCCTCAATCACCGCACCGCCCCCGTCGAACTCCGCGAGCAACTCGCCTTCTCCCGCGAAGGCGCCACCGCCGCGCTCATGCTTTTTCGAGAACTTTTCCCCAATGCGGAAGCCGCGATTCTGTCGACGTGCAATCGCGTCGAAATCATCGCTGCCGCGGAAAATCTTTCCGAAACCGACCTCATCACCTTCCTGGCGCGCGCCCGCAATGTGCCCGCCGCTGCTTTTTCAAATCACCTGTACCACGTGGCCGATTACCAGGCGATTCGGCATGTCTTCCGCGTGATTTCCGGCCTGGATTCGATGGTGCTTGGCGAATTCCAGATCGTGAACCAGCTCAAATCCGCCTACGAAATGGCCCACGAACAAAACACCGCCGGGCCGGTGCTCCACCGCCTCTTTCACCACGCCTTCGGCGTTTCCAAGCGTGTCCGCAGTGAAACGAATCTTGGCGAAGGCAAAACCAGCATGTCCTCCACGGCGGTCGATCTCATCAAGCGGGCGGCTAAATCGTTTGAAAATCAGCGGATACTGATCGTCGGCGCGGGAGATGTCGCGCAGCTCACGGTGCAGCACCTCAAGGCCGCGGATGCCGGGAACATCGTCATCACCACCCGCACCCTGCAGAATGCGCGTCTCCTCGCGGATGCCTGCGGCGGGGAGGCGATTCCTTTTAATGAATTAGACGAAGAACTCCCGCAGGCAGATGTCGTCATCACCTGCACGGCGTGCCGGACGTCGATTCTGACGGCCGCGCGTGTTCGGAGCGCGATGCTGAAACGCTGCAATGAGCCGCAGTTGCTGATCGATCTTTCGGTTCCGCGAAACATTGATCCGGATGTTGGCACGCTGGCGAACGTCACGCTGATCGATGTGGATGCACTGGGCGGGATGGTGGAAAAAGTGCGGCGTCAGCGCGTGGCGGCTGTCGAAAATGCGGAAGAAATAGTGCAGGAAGAGGTCGTCGCGTTCGAAAAGTGGCTGGCGGAAAGCAAGGTCGCGCCGCTGATTCAGCAGTTGTTTTCCGATGTGCGGACGCTGGCATCCATTGAAGTGCGGGCGACTTTCCGGAAGTGTCCTGATCTTACTGAAGCGCAACGCGAGGCGATTGAACAACTTGCGGATCGGCTTGTGGCCAAGCTGATGCACCCGTGTGTCAGCACACTCCGCCAGACCCGCGCCAGCGAGCCGGCTCAGATGCTGGTCAACGCTTTCCACACCACGCGCCTGGGCGTGATGAGCGAGCGTTGATGCGAGGAGCGGCCATGCGACCGGCGAAATTATCCGATGCGGCGGGCGAGAATTTCCAGGATCCCCTCGTCAAATCCCAGGCAGTCGGTGACGCGGAACGTGGTCCCCGGGTGCTGCGCGGCGGCGGCTGCGGCGAGGTTTGGAATGTCCTCCGACCAGTGTTTGCCAGGCCCCAGAAAGTACGGAACCACCACGACTTGCGTCGCGCCGCGCTGCACGCAGCGATGGTAGGCCTCGGCGATCGACGGTTTGGCCATCTCCATGTGGGCGGGCTCCACGATCGGGAATCGGGTTGCGAACTTTTCGGCGAAGGCTCTGGCCACGCGTTCCAGCAGGGCGTTGCTTTCGGGCATTCGGGATCCGTGATCGACCAGCACAATTCCGACATTCATGAAAGGCTCCAGCGATGACGTGCGTTCGTTCCGCCGACAAAAACTCCTGCTGTGCTAAACGTTACCTTCGGTTGGGGGCGCGGCCAAGCACTCTTTCGCTGGCGCAGAGCAGGGGGGTGGCGCAGGCGATCGAGGCGTTGCATCCGCATGTTGCGGTGGAGATCGTTGCGATTTCGACGACGGGAGACCAGATCACGGATCGGCCGCTGCATGATTTTGGCGGTAAAGGATTATTTACCAAGCAGTTGGAGTTGGCGCTCCTGGAGGGGCGGGTGGATTTTGCGGTGCACAGCTATAAGGATGTGCCGGTGACGATGCCGCTGGTGGATCCGGCGGGGCTGGTGATTGCGGCGACGCCGGCGCGGGTGGATTCGCGGGATGTGCTGGTGAGCCAGGTGGCCAAGTCGATTCATCAGCTTCGGCGGGGGGCGCGGGTGGGGACAGGATCATTGCGGCGGAAGGCGCAACTCCTTGCCATTCGGCCAGATCTGGAGATTGAGATGATTCGGGGGAACATCGACACGCGGCTGGCGAAGTATGCGGAGAAGTTTGATGCGATTGTGCTGGCGGCGGCGGGGTTGAAGCGGGCGAAGTTGTTCGATGGGACCTGCATGACGGCGATCTCGGCAAATGTGCTGATTCCGGCGGCGGGGCAGGGGGCGCTGGCGTTGCAATGTCTTGCGGGGGCTGAGGATGTGAGAAAGATCCTGGGAGTGCTCAGTGATGCAGAGACGGACCTGGCGGTGGGGGTGGAGCGCGAGGTGGTGCGGTTGCTGGAGGGGGACTGCAAATCTCCAATTGCTGCTGCTGCAACGGTTAATGAAGGGGTGTTGCATCTGCGGGTGGCGGTGGGGCGGGCGGAAGGGTTGCCGCCGGTGCTGAAGGCGGATGTGCGGGTGGGGTGCGATCGGGCGGGGGAGGCGGCGGGGCTGGCGGTGGCATCGTTGAAAAGCCAGGGACTGGCGGAAGTGATTGGAAAGTAAGGGCTTGTGAAAAGGGCTTGGGCATGTTGAAGTTGGAGCCGGCGGATACGAAGTTGCTGGACGTGGTGCAGACGGGGATTCCGCTGGTGGAGCGGCCGTTCCGGGCGATCGGGGAGCAGGCGGGGATGAGCGAGTCGGAAGTGATTCAGCGGCTGAGGGTTATGCGCCATCCACCGGCGGGGGAGCGGGGGATTATTCGGCAGATGAGTGCGATTTTTGATTCAAAATCGCTGGGGTACCAGACGACTTTGGTGGCGGCGAAGGTGGCCGACTCGCGGCTGGAGGCGGCGGCGGAAGTGATTAACCGGCATCCGGGGGTTTCGCATAACTATCGACGGAATCATGAGTTCAATCTGTGGTACACGGTGGCGGTGCCGTCGGATTCGGAGCTGGGGTTGGAGAAGACGGTGGCGATTTTGCATGGGGAGTCGGGGGCGGTTTCGACGCGGATGTTGCCGACGTTGAAGTTGTTCAAGATCGGAGTGAAGTTTGATTTGTCGGGGGAGGGGGACATTGCGGGGCGGTCGGATACAAAACTTTATGGGAGAGGGAGTTGCGATCGGGTGATTAGCGAGGGGGAGAAGGGGATTGTGCGGGTGTTGCAGGAGGATTTGCCGCTGGTGGAAGAGCCGTTTAAAGAGTGGGCGGGGGTGGCGGGGGTTTCGGAGCGTTCGTTACTTGAGGCGGCGCAATGGTTTGTGGATAGTGGGCTGATGCGGCGGTTTGCGGCGGTGTTGAAGCATCGGGAGGCAGGGATCTCGGCGAACGGGATGGGGGTGTGGGTGGTGCCGGAAGCGCAAGTGGAGTCGTTTGGGAAACTTGCGGCGGGGTTTGGGGCGGTGTCGCACTGTTATTTGAGGGCGACGTATCCGGATTGGCCGTATTCGGTGTTTACGATGGTGCATGCGCCGACGAGGGAGGGGTGCGAGGCGGTGCTGGGGCGGATTGCGGCGGAGAGCGGGGTGGGGACGTATGCAATTCTTTATTCGACAAGGGAATACAAGAAGGTGCGAGTGCGGTATTTTACGCCGGAGATTGGGGAGTGGGAGCGCGGGAGGGGATAGATTGAGGGCTGGGGCGTGGGGGCTGCGGTGTGCGGTTTAGGGGCTGGGGGTGTTGGGGGTGGGGGTGGGGGTGGGGCGGGTTTGGGGCGGGTTTGGGACGGTTTTGGGAAGATTTTGG
>JBQCGD010000107.1:0-20182 GCA_051955985.1 Phycisphaerae bacterium
TGATGTCGCGGTCGGTCTGGGGGATGGAGAGGGAGGGGATGATGATGGGGTCGATCCACTCGAGGCGGCCCTCGTCGAATTCGCGCGGGGGGAAGTTGAGGGGGCGGGTTACTTCGAAGCAGAACATGAGCCAGTGGGTGAGGTCGGTTCCGGTGGCGGAGGGATAGGCGCGTTCGGAGACGATGCCGAGGAGGCGGATGTCGTCGAGGGTGAGCTGGATGTTGATTTCCTCGTGGATTTCGCGGAGTGCGCAGGCGTAGGGGGATTCGCCGAGGTGCTGTTCGAGTTTGCCGCCGATGGGGGAGTAGAGGTCCTTGTTGGGGTGTCTGCGGCGATGGAGGAGGAGGAGTTTGCCTTCGTCGTTGAAGACGTAGACGAGGACAGCGATTTTGTTGGGGACGGTGGGGGTGGGATTGGACATGCAGGTTCCTGGGTTCGAGGGAAGGGATGGGGGGAGGGCGCGGGGTCTCAGGGCGGGGGGATGTACTTGGGTTGGACCGGCGCGGGGAGGGGTTCGGCGGTCATGTGGGATTCGTCGTCCTCGAGAGAGAAGGGGACGGGCGTGCCGGTGGAAGCGACGGGGGGGGTTGTGGCGAGCTGGTATTGCTGGCGCTGGGCGAGGAGGGCTTCGCGGACGCCGGGATCGAGGGCGGGGGAGGCGAGGGTTTCATTGAGGACATCGACGGCCTGTTCATAGAACTTTGCGGCGGCGAGGGCCTTGGCGTAATTGGACTGCATGGCGGGATTAGTGGAGTGGGTTTCCTCGATGACCTGGCGGAAGAGGTCGGCGGCGTAGAGGGGGTTGTGGACGGAGGAGTCGTCGGAGATGAGGAGGAGGTGGGCGAGTTCGGTCTTGGCGATGGTGTAGTCTTTTTTGACGTGGAGGGCGGATTGGTAGTAGTCGACGGCCATGGCGTCCTTGTGGAGGAAGGCGAGGATTTCGGCGGTTTCGACGAAGGGTTCGGGGCGGTTGGGGTCGAGCTTGATGGCGGTGCTGAGCGCGGCGATGGCGGCGCCGAGTTGTTCTTCGCGGTGGAGGGATTGGCCGAGGAGATAGTAGTAGCGCGGGAGGTCGCCGCGGCCGGTGGTGGCGAGGTCGATGGCGGTGCGGAATTGCTGTTCGGCTTCGGCGGGTCGGCGAGCCTGGAGGAGGGCGATGCCGGCGGCGGCGGCGTAGTCGGCGTCCTGGGGGAGTTCGTTGGCGGCGGCGAGGTAATGGGGGACGGCGTCGGCGGGTTTATTCTGGAGGAGGAGGCTGTCGCCGATGCCGCGCTCGATGGAGGGGTTGTTGGGGCTGGCGATGAGGGCGCGTTCGAAGGCTTTCTGGGCGTCGGGGAACTGCTGGAGTTCGAAGAGGGTGTCGCCGAGGGACTTGAGTGCGGTGGGGTTGTTGATGTCCCTGGCGAGGGTGGCGTGGGCGAGGTCGAGGGCCTGCTTGCGGGCGGCGGGATCGGGCTGGGAGGCGAGGAGGCTGGCGAGGTTGTCGGCGGCGATCCAGGCGTCGGGGTTGCGGTCGAGGGTTTTGCGGTAGAGGGTGATTTCGTCGTGGTAGATGTGGGCCTGGGCGAAGGAGAGGAAGGAAAGGGAGAGGAGGATGGCGGCGCCGAGGGTGATGGTGAGGGGGCGGATGGCGATGCGGCGGGCGAGCAAAGCGCTGGCTTGGGCGAGGGCGGCGGCGAGGGCGGTGCAGCCGACGATGGTGGCGAGGTATTGGAAGTGGTCGGCGACGAAGGAGAACTGCATGGGGTAGAAGTTGAAGAAGCCGAGGGCGGGGAATAGGGCGAGGATGAAGAGGAGGGCGAGGGCGAGTGGGGCGCGGCCGATTTTTTTGCGGAGGGCGAAGAGGGTCAGCAGGATGGCGAGGACGGCGAGGGGGGCGAGCCATTGGAGGAGGCTGGCGGTGTCGCTGTTCCAGCGGGGGTAGAAGAAGACGAGGTGGACGGGGGCGAGGAGCTTGGCGATGTAGAAGAGGACAGCGTGGCCGGCGATGAGGAGGCGGGCGGGGGGGGAGATGGCGAAGTCGGGGCCGGAGGCGCCGATGTAACCGGGAAGGGGAGTGTGCTCGATGGTGGTGGTGAGGAAAGCGGAGGCGGCGGCGAGGAGGAAAAAGGGGGTGAGGCCGAGGAGGTCGCGCTTGGTGATGCGGCCGCGTTTCCACCAGGCGAGGATCAGGAGGGCGGCGGGGAGCGGAGCGGTGACGGATTTGGCCATCATTGATAAGAAGAAGAGGAGGAGGGAGAGGAGGTAGGTGAGGGTTTTGGCGGGGGCGGTGACATTCGTGGTATTCGTGATATTAGTGGTATTAGTAGTAGTAGGGGTCGTGGATTTGCTGAGGTTGGCCCATTTGAGCCAGGCGAGGGTGGCGAGGAGGCAGAAGAGGAGGGAGAGGGTGTTTTTGCGTTCGGAGATCCAGGCGACGGATTCGACGTTGACGGGGTGAAGGGCGAAGAGGGCGGCGGCGAAGAAGGAGATGCCTTGGGAGAGGCCGAGGGTGCGGAGGAGTCTCCAGAGGAGGAGTGCGGAGAGGAGGTGGAGTACGACGTTGGTGATGTGGTAGCCGAGGGGGTTGTTTTGCCAGAGGTGGTATTCGATCCAGAAGGAGGAGAAGGTGGCGGGGTAGTATTGCTGGGTGGCGGGGGTGACGGAATGGTCGAAGAGGGCGCGGGGGCCCCAGGTCCAGATGTTGGCGAGGCCGGCGGCATCGTGGAGGGAGGGGTTGGCGGTGACGTGCGCGTCATCGTCCCAGATGAAGCCGGAGCTGCCGTTGAGGACGGGCAGGTAGGCGAAGCAGGTGAGCAGGAGCAGGGCGAAGAAGCCCAGCAGGGTGTTGCGGCGCACGGGATGGCCCTCGATGAAAGGGCGGTATTTTAACATACGGGCGGAAGAAATGAGTGGGGGGAGCGTCATGAAATGTGGGGGGAATTGCCTGCGGGTTGCAGGTGAGGAGGGGTTCACTGCGGCGGAGGTAGCCGCCGGGCCTGGGGGTGGGTATTTTGGCGTTGGTTGAATGGAGGTTTACCTGGTGGAAGGTGTTGTACGAAAGCGGCGGGTTTGGGGGGTGGTGGCGGGCTTGGCGTTGCTGGTGACGGGCGGGGCGCGGGGTGAGGGTGCAGGGCGGCCGGGTGGAGAGCCGTTGAACGATGCGGAGGTGGTGCAGGCGATTGATCGGGGCGTGGATTTTCTTTTGAAGGATATGAATGGGCGGCTGGAGCCGGCGCGGAAGGCGCCGGATTCGCAACTGTCGAGCAAGACGTTGCTGGCGGATCCGGGGCGGTTCACGCTGGAGGCGTATGCGCTGCTGCATGCGGGGCGGGATTTGAAGGATCCGCGGTTGTATTTTCGCAGCGAGCAGATGTCGCTGGCGGTGACGGTGCTGGAGAAGGAGGAGATTGATGCGACGTACACGACGGCGTTGCAGGCGTTGGCGTTGGCGGAGTTGCCGCAGTTGCCGGAGGTGAGGGAGGCGATCACGCGGGCGGCCAGGCGGCTGGAGGGGGCGATCGGGGACCAGGGGGGGTACACGTACCAGGTGGAGAATCCGGGGCGGTCGGCGCATGACGGATCGAACAGCCAGTATGGGCTTTTGGGGGTGTGGGCGGCGGCGGGGTGGGGCGTGGATGTGCCGCCGAAGTATTGGATGGCGACGGACAATTTCTGGCGGACGCTGCAGAATGCGGATGGGGGATGGTCATACGGCGGGGGGCAGGGGGAGCCCTCGAAGAACACGATGACGGCGGCGGGGGTGGCGAGCTTGATGGTGTGCCAGGAGTACCTGGATCGGACGCCGACGCTGGTGGTGCGGGAGGATTCGGTGATGGACAACGGGGTGGGGGCGCTGGTGCAGGGATTCAACCCGCAGGATGACAATTTGTATTACCTGTACGGGGTGGAGCGGGTGGGGCTGGCGAGCGGGATGAAGTACCTGGGGAAGCAGAACTGGTACCGTGCGGCGGCGGCGCGGGTGTTGAAGCTGCAGCAGAAGGACGGGTCGTTTGCGGGGAGCATGCCGGGGGGCGATCCGACGGTGCTGACATCGTATGCGATCTTGTTTTTGATGCGGGGGCGGGCGCCGGTGGCGATGAACAAGCTGCAGTATGACGGGAACTGGAACGCGCGGCTGCGGGATGTGGCGAATGCGACGGGGTACCTGGAGCGGGCGGTGGAGAAGCATTTGAACTGGCAGACGGTGCCGCTGGATGTGCCGTACGAGGAGTGGATGGATGCGCCGGTGCTGCTGATTGCGGGGTCGAAGGATCCGAAGTTTTCGGATGAGGATGTGGCGAAGCTGCGGGATTTTGCGGACGCGGGGGGATTGATTGCGTCGATTGCGGACGGGGGATCGAAGGAGTTTACGGAGGCGGTGAAGGGGTATGCGACGAAGGTGGCCGGCGGGGCGGACGGGGGCGGGGGGGGGTGGCGGGAGTTGCCGGCGGATCATCCGTTGTTCACGGTGTACACACATCCGAAGAAGCCGCCGGTGTTGTACGGGGTGTCGAACGGGGTGCGGGAGTTGTGGATTCACTGTCCGACGGATGCAGGGGCGGTGTGGCAGATCGGGGATTACCGGGGGAAGGCGCGGTCGCAGGCGTGGGAGTTGCCGGCGCAACTGGTGTTTTATGCGGGGGGGAAGGAGGGGTTGCGGAGCAAACTGGATTCGCTGGTGGTGCACACGCCGGCGGAGGCACCGAAGAAACGGGTGCGGATGGTGCAATTGGAACATGGGGCGAACTGGGATGCGGAGCCGTTTGCGTGGACGCGGTTGTCGCGGATCCTCGCGAATGCGGGGGTGAATTTGGTGGTGGATCATGCGAAAGCGGGGGAGCTTGCGGGGATGGAGGAGAAGCCGGTGCTGGTGCATTTGGCGGGGACGGGGACTTTGCAGTTGAGCGATGAGGAGAAGCAGGCGCTGAAGATTTATGTGCTGTCGGGGGGGACGCTGTTTGTGGAGGCGCTGGGGGGGGATGAGGCGTTCAAGAAGAGTTCGGAGGCGTTATTGGCGGAGATGTTTCCGGAGGGGAAGTTGAAGACGGTGCCGGCGAATTACCTGTTGTACAAAGGGACCTTTTCGCCGATGGCGGTGCCGATCGACCGGGTGGAGTACCGGAAGTGGTGGGTGCTGAAGAATGGGGCGTTGACGGCGCCGCGGGTGAAGTACATGACGCTGGAGCATCGGGTGGGGGTGTTGTGTTCGGAGGAGGATATTACGAGCGGGTTGCTGGGGACGGACACGTGGGGGATCAGCGGGTATATGCCGGCGTCGGCGGTGAAGCTGGCGCGGAACATTGTGTTGTTTGCGGACATCAACATGCCGCGGCATGCGGCGGAGGGTGCGGGAGGTGCGGCGACGCAGGGCGGGGGTCAGGGGGCGACGGAGGAGACGGGGCCGAGCGGCAAGTAGCCGCGGGGATGGGTGAGGTCGTTCCAGATGTGGGAGGCGGCGCGGCGGTCGGGGAAGAGCTCCCAAATGGGGGGAGCGTTGGGGGAGAGGCGGATGCCCCAGATGGCGTCGAAGCCGTTGAGGGTGTCGGTGTAGCGCATGTCGGCGAGGACGTTGGGGTGGAGGGGATCGGGTGCGATGAAGCCGTCGGCGAACCAGGAGAAGGTGCGGATGTCGTCGAGCTCGGTGGGGGGGAGGTCGGTGGGGGTTTGTGCGAGGGGGGTGTTGGTGCCTTGGCGGAGGAGGGGGCGGGAGAAGAGGGGGATGCGGAGGGCGTCGGCGTAGATGCGGTTGTTTTGGATGTAGAGGGAGCGGTAGTTGAGGGGGGCGCCGATTTCGGGGAGGACGCGGGGGTTGGCGGCGTGGGTGTGGCCGCGGAGGGCGAGGAGTTGTTGCTGGGCGTTGACGGCGTGGTGGTGCTGGAGCGCGGCGAAGGCGAGGTAGAGGGATGAGAGGGCGAGGGTGATGCCGGGGAGTTGGGGATAGTGTTTGCGCCAGGCGAGGAGGAGGCCGAGGAGGAGGAGGGCGGTGTAGGGGAGGTCGACGACGGCGATGATGTCGAGGGCGAAGCGGTGGTGGGAGAAGGGCCAGAGGAGCTGGGTGCCGTAGGAGGTGAGGGCGTCGAGGAGGGGGTGGCTGAGGGTGGCGAGGAAGGCGGCGAGGAGGATGGGCTTCCATGCGGGACGGAAGCGTTTGAGCGCGAGGAAGGGAAGAGCGGAGAGGGCAGCGAGGAGCGGGACGAAGAGGAAAGAGTGCATGAAACTGCGGTGAAGTGCGTGGTCGGTGACGGCGTTGCCGGTGCGGATGAGGACGTCGAAATCGGGGAAGGTGGCGGCGAGGGCGCCGAGGAGGAAGGCAGCGCGCGGGCCGACGGGGGAAGTGCGGCCTTTGCGGGGTGAGCGGGCGGCGAGTGCGATGGTCCCGCCGAGGAGGACATGGGTAATACTATCCATTTCACCAATTACCGTTGCAACAAATATCGTTATAATGTATTGTTTCGGTAAACGAGTAGGCGTTTACCGTGAAAGGATGAATCGTATGAGCGTGTTGTCGAAGGAACAATTGCTGGGGGCGTTGCACTGGCGGTATGCGACGAAGAAGTACGACCCGGACCGGAAGATTGGGGAAGAGACGTGGACGGCGCTGGAGGATGCGGTGCTGCTGGCTCCGTCGTCGTATGGGTTGCAGCCGTACAAGGCGCTGGTGATCAAGGATCCGGGGGTGCGGGCCAAGCTGCGGCCGGCGGCGTGGGGGCAATCGCAGGTGACGGACGCATCGCACCTGGTGGTGTTTGCGGCGCACCGGGACATCACGGAGGAATTTGTGGATGCGTATATCCGGCGTGTGGCGGATGTGCGAGGCGTGTCTCCGGAGGGGTTGAAGGACTATCGCAACATGATGGTGGGGAACGTTGTGAAAGGGTCGGGGCAGGCGCAGCAATGGGCGCAGCGGCAGGCGTACATCGGGCTGGGGGTGCTGCTGGAGAGTGCGGCGGTGCTTGGAGTGGATGCGACGCCGATGGAGGGTTTTGATTCGGCGAAGTTTGATGAGATCCTGGGATTGCCGGAGAAGGGATTGACGGCGACGGTGATGTGCGCGCTGGGGTATCGTTCGGCGGAAGACAGCTATGCGAAATACAAGAAGGTGCGGTGGGCGAAGGAGAATGTTGTTCTCCATGTTTGAGGGTTTGTGTCGTTAGACGGGCGGCATCAATTGGCCACGAAAGACACTAAAGACACGAAAGTGTTTTGCGTTGCCCGGGTCTTTTTTTGATGAGTTCGTTTTGCCGGGCATTCGTGATTTCGGATGTCCGGCTTTTTTCTGCGCCGACTCACGAGAGGATCTCTGCACGGTCGAGTGGTGCTTAAATCCATGCAGCTTAATATTTTAGTAAGTCGAATATGGAACGTGGGCGGGGGTGGAATTCGTTTCCTATAGTAACACCAAACAATTCTCAGCGATCTGAAGTCGCGGGATCGGTGCTTGTGGTTGAGCGATCCTGGAGCCGCCTTTTTCGCAGTTGTGCGGGGCAAGCGGCCGGAGAATCACTGTCCCTGTTTACGGCCGCGAGGAGTTTTCATGGGTTCTACCCGTACACGTCAGATGAGTCGTCGTACTCCCCGAATCACCGCGTTGACGGAACAACTGGAATCACGGGTTTTGTTGTCGGCAGTGAGCGTCGGCTACTACCGCCCGTCGGGCATGCATCGGCCGAGCCATCGCGGGACAGGGACGGTCGTGGCGACGACGGACCACATCGTTCACACGACGCGGAATGCCGCCGGCACGATCACACCGATGTCGACCACGGCGCCGACGGGGCACACGCCGGCGCAGATCCGGCAGGCGTACAGCCTGAACGGGCTGACGTTTGGTTCGACGGCGGCAACCGGGGCGGGGCAGACGATCGCGATCATCGATGCGTACAACGATCCGACGATTGCGTCGGACCTGCACACGTTTGATGCGCAGTTCGGACTTTCGGATCCGAACCTGACGGTGTTGAATGAGAACGGCGGGACGGCTTTGCCGGGGACTGATCCGAGCGGGCCGGGGAATTCCTGGGCGATGGAGACGGCGCTGGATGTGGAATGGGCGCATGCAATTGCGCCAGGTGCGAACATTCTGTTGATTGAGGCGAACTCGTCTTCTTCGAACGATTTGTTCGCGGCGGTGAACACGGCGCGCAATCATGCGGGAGTGTCGGCGGTGTCGATGAGCTGGGGGATGTCGGAGTATTCGGGGATGACGTCGCTGGACTCGTACTTCACGACGCCGAGCGGGCATACGCCGGTGACGTTTGTTGCTTCGAGCGGCGATTCGGGGGCGTACAACAGTTCGGGGCAGGTGACGGTGGAATATCCGGCGGCGTCGCCGAACGTGGTGGCGGTCGGCGGGACCTCCCTGAATATCGATTCTTCGGGAAATTACCTTTCGGAAACGGCGTGGGGCAACGGCACGAGCAGCGCGAGCAGCGGCGGGGCGGGCGGCGGGCTGAGCAATTATGAATCGCAGCCGTCGTACCAGAGGGGGATCGTGACGCAGTCGTCGACGAAGCGCGGCGTGCCGGACGTGTCGATGCTGGCGGATCCGAACACCGGCGTGTCAATCGTGGATTCGTACGATGCGCCGGGTGCGCCGTGGATCCAGATTGGCGGGACGAGCCTGGCGGCGCCGATGTGGGCGGGCCTCGTGGCAGTGGCGGACCAGGGGCGGGCACTGGCGGGCCAGGCGACCTTGTCGAGCCAGCAGACGCTGGCGGATATTTACGCGGCGCCGGCTTCAGATTTCCATGACATCACCAGCGGCAGCAATGGGTACAGCGCGGGGCCGGGCTATGACCTGGTGACCGGCCGCGGGACGCCGATTGCGAGTTCGATCATTCCGTACTTTGTGGGCGGGACTTCGTCGGGGACGACGACCACGGCGACGCCGACGATCGGCTCGTTCACCGTAAGCCCGACGACCGTGCAGGCCGGGGCGACGGTGACGTTGACGGCGGGCAACGTGTCGGAAACCGGCGGCAGCATTTCGACGGTGAATTTCTACCGCGAGACGAACGGCACGGCGGGATTCCAGACGTCGGACACGCTGGTCGGCAGCGGGACGGCCAACGGCAGCACGTGGACGCTGAACACCCCGACGGCGGGGTTTGCCGCGGGCACATACACGTACTATGCGGTGGCGACGGACGGCACTTCGCACACGAGCGCGGCTTCTTCGGCAACGCTGACGGTGACGGCGGTGGTGACGGCCAACGGCCCCTCGAATGATAACTTCGCGAACTCCGCAACGTTGACCGGGTCTTCGGGGTACATCACGGCGACGAACGTGGACGCGACACGCGAAGCGGGCGAGCCGTACATCGCGGGCAATAAGGGCGGCAGGTCGGTGTGGTTCACGTGGACAGCGACGGCCTCGCGGCGCGTGACGTTGACGACGAGCGGCAGCAACTTCGATACGCTGCTGGGCGTGTACACGGGGAATTCGCTTTCGTCGCTGAGACTGGTGGCCTCGAACGACGATGCGAGCTGGTACACTACGACGAGCGCGGTGGGTTTCAACGCGGTGGCCGGCCAGACGTATCGCTTTGTGATCGACGGCTACAACGGCGCCAGCGGAAACTTCCAATTGAATATGTCGTAAATGCGTCGCGATCCAAACGGCCACGAAAGTGGCAAAAACGGACCCGCCCCTGTTTTCCGGAGGGAAACAGGGGCGGTTTTTTAGTGGAGAGGAGGGGAATCGAACCCCCATCTACGCATTGCGAACGCGTCGTTCTCCCATTGAACTACCTCCCCAGGTGGGGACTTTTATAAACCGATGGGATTCGATGGTTTATCGGTGTATTCACTTCTTTGTCGTAACGTGTTTCTAGACGAACCTCAGTGGCGTCCAGAAACCCTTCTTCACTCTTCTGAAGAGCGAAGGATCGATATCCTAAACGAAAGAGGCGCGTCATGTCCAGCAAGTCGAGACTTGTGAGCGGGTCGGCGCTTCGGAAGCGATGGGTGAAGCCCTGTGCGTGAGGGGGGGGCGGGTACTACTTGGGCAGTGCGTGACCGGCAGCGTCGGTTTTGTTTCCACTCGCACGCAGAAGCTTTGCGGGGACGCCGCCGATGATCGATCCCGCGGGGAAGCTCTTGGTGACCACGGCATTGGCACCGACGACGCAATTGGGTCCGAGTTCGACACCCTTGAGGATACAGCAACCTTCGCCGAGCCAGCAGCCTTCGCCAATAATGACGGGACGAGAGATGAGCTTCCCAGAGGTCCAGGGCATCACGTGGTCGTGATCGGAGATGTAGACTCTTCCTGCGATCAGCACGCGTGGGGCGATTTTGACGAGCTCCGCTGCGGCGACATGGAAATGAAATTGGATGGTGGTTTGTTCGCCGATTTCGATCCGGCCGATTTTTCCACCCGATTCGACGCATTCAAGGCGCGCGTGAGGGCGAATGTACACGTTGTCTTCGACGTGAATTCCACGGTGATTGGTGATCAGTTCCGGCCGTTCGATGAAGGTCGAGTTGCGATAGGTGCCGAACTTCTTGCCATATCGTTGCCAGGCCCACCAATGAGTCCAGCGTTCAGCAACTCTCATGCGTTAGTTCCCCTTGAACGACTTCGCCCGGAGAGCGGCACACTAGCGAAACAATGCATGGGCCGCAAGGGACGAGGCGCCGCGGAGATTCATGTCTCTGCAGGCGCGTCGCCGGTGGGGGAATGGCGTGGGTTGGGTCACGATTTGGATTCGGAGGGGAGCTTATGGCCGTGGGTCTGGCCGGCGTAGGAGCTTTTCTCGGAGGCCTCGTGGAGGGCGCCGTCGGGGTTGCGCGGCGGGGCGTCGGTGGAGAGTTGTTTAGCCTGCTTTTTGGAGAAGGCGTCGGCGACGGAGGGCATGAGGGTGGCGACGGTGGTGTTGATGCTGGCCATGAGGCCGACGCGGACGTCGCGGCGTGGGTTGGCGGCGGCGTCGAGGATGGCCTTGGCGACATCCTGCGGATCGACGCGCGGGTGGGGGAGATCGGCTTCCTTGTTCATGTAGTTCTTGCCGTGCTGGGGGAAAGGGGTGTCGACGGCGGTGGGCTGGATAAGGGTGACGGAGACGGGGGCTTCTTCCATTTCGAGTTCGAGGCGGAGGGAATCGGTGAAGCCTTTGACGGCATGCTTGGAGGCGGAGTACATGCCGAGGAGGGGCACGTAGGCGTCGGAGACTTCGGAGCCGATGTTGATGAGGGCGCCGCCGGATTGTTTGAGGTGGGGAAGTGCGACGAGGGAGCCGTTGACGACGCCCCAAAAGTTGGTATCGAAGAGTTTGCGGGAGTCTTCGTCGGAGACTTCTTCGAGTTTGCCGTAGATGGAGATGCCGGCGTCGTTGACCCAGGTATCGATGCGGCCGAAGGTCTGGAGGGCGGCGTTGGCGATTTTTTCGACATCGGCGCGATTGCCGACATCGGCGGCAACAGCGATGGCCTGAGTGCCGTGGGTGCGGAGCTGGGCGGCGACGTCGTTTAGGGTTTGCCCGGAGCGGGCGGCGAGGACGAGCTTGGCGCCCTGCTGGGCGGCGGCGTGGGCGGTGGAGAGGCCGATGCCGCTGGAGGCGCCGGTGATGACGATGACCTGTTCGCTGACGGGTTTAAGGTTGAGTTTCCGGGCCATGATTGCACCCATTGCGTGTAAGAGTTGTTGTTCACAAGGGAGGAGGGGCAATCGGTATGCCCGCGATTCATGAAGCTTTTATCTGCGGAGAAACACGGAGGAGATTGGGGCTGGCGAGGTGGTTTTTTTTGATCTAGGATTCGCGGTATGAGCAAGCAGAACATTTCGGATGAGATTGAGAAGCTTCGGGACGAGATTCGGCACCATGATGAGCTGTATTACATCAAGGCGCGGCCGGAGATTTCGGATCCGGAATACGACGCGCTGATGCGGAAGCTGATTGAGCTCGAGAAGCAGCATCCAGAGCTCGTCACGGCGGATTCGCCTTCGCAGCGGGTCGGCGGAGATGCGATTGAGGGGTTTGAGAGCGTGCGTCATGCGGTGCGCATGATGTCGATCGATAACACGTATTCGGAGGAGGAGGTTCGGGATTTTGATGACCGGGTGAAGCGGCTGCTGGGGACGGACAAGTTTCGATATACGTGTGAGCCGAAGATTGATGGGGTGAGTTTGTCGCTGCGGTATGAGAATGGGGTGTTGAAGACGGCGGCGACGCGTGGGGATGGGGTGATGGGGGATGATGTGACGGTGAATGCGCGGACGATTCGGAATATTCCGCTGCGCTTGGGCGGGGGGAAGCAGGAATCAAGAACCAAGAAGCAAGAAGGATTGTTCGGCGGGGACGATGGTGGCACTGTGGTGGAGGTGCGTGGGGAGGTGTTTATTTCGCGGGAGCAGTTTGCGCGGATCAACAAGGCACAGGAGGAGATGGGGCTGGAGGCGTATGCGAATCCGCGGAATACGGCGGCGGGGACGTTGAAGCAGCTGGATCCGAAAGTGGTGGCGGCGCGGAAGCTGGAGTTTTTGCCGCACGGGTCGGGGGAGATTCGGGGGCTGGAGGTGAAAACCTATCACGAGTGGCAGGAGGATCTGCAGAAGCTTGGGTTTCGGACGAATGAGCATTTCGAATGCTGCGAGAAGATCGATGGGGTGATTGAGTACATTCATAAGTTTGGGGAGAGCCGGAAGAAGTTGCCGTACGACACGGATGGGGTGGTGATCAAGGTGGATCGGTTCGATCAGCGGGAGCAGATGGGGGTGACGTCGAAGGCGCCGCGGTGGTGCATTGCGTTCAAGTATCAGCCGGAGCAGGCGGAGACGGAGCTGGCGGAGGTGCGGTTCCAGGTGGGAAAGACGGGGACGCTGACGCCGGTGGGGGAGTTCAAGCCGGCGGTGTTTATCAGCGGGACGAACGTGTATCGGGCGAGCCTGCACAATTTTGATGAGATCGAGCGGAAGGATATTCACCTGCACGATCGGGTGATCGTGGAGAAGGCGGGGGAAGTGATTCCGTATGTGGTGGGGGTGGTGAAGGAGAAGCGGCCGGGGAATGCGAAGAAGATTGCGCGGCCCAAGGTGTGTCCTTCTTGTGGCGAGGGGGATTTGGAGCATGATGGCGGGTTTGTGCGATGCGTAAATCCGAACTGCCCGGCGCAGCTGGCGGAGCGGTTGCGGTTCTGGACGGGGCGGAACCAGATGGATATTGCGGAGATTGGGCCGGCGGTGATTGAAGTGCTGCTGAAGCCGAAGGGGAACGGCGGAGCCGGCGTGAAAGGAATTGGGGATTTGTACCGGTTAAAGGTGGGGGAGCTGAAGGAACTGGTCGTCAGCGAGTATGAGAAGACGGACGAGGAGGGGGGCGCGTCGAAGGATGTGAAGGTGACGATCGGGGAGAAACGGGCGGGGAATATTGTGGCGGGGATTGAGGCGTCGAAGGAGCGGGGGCTGGCGAAGGTGCTTGCGGGGCTGGGGATTTTGAACATTGGGGTGCGGACGGGGCAATTGGTGGCGCAGCATTTCGGGACGCTGGAGAAATTGCGCGATGCGAGCCTGCCGGAGATTCTGCAGGCGCCGGAAATGGGGGGCGGGGTGTTGAAGGATATTGAGAAGCTGCGGGAGCGCTATCCGGAGTTGAAGGAATTGAGCGTGGAGCAGGTGATGGGGGCGACGGGTAAGCAGGGGAATCTGACGAAAAAGGAGGAGGAGGGGATTAAGGCGTTGCCGGCGCGGCGGGCGCATGAGAAGTCGCCGTGGGAGTTGATCGGACAGCTGCGCGGGCGCGGGGTGGCGGCGAAATCGCTTTATGATTTTCTGCATTCGGAGGCGGGGGAGGCGGTGCTGGATGAACTGGTGTCGCTGGGGTTGAAGATGACGGAGGAGGCGCCGAAGCGGAGCGGGCGGCAGCCGCTGGCGGGGATGACGGTGGTGGTGACGGGGAGTTTGTCGAAGTTTACGCGCGGGGAGATCAAGCAGAAGATCGAGGAACTGGGCGGGAAGGCGAGCGAGAGTGTGAGCAAGAGCACGACGTTTGTGGTGGCGGGGGAGGAGGCTGGGAGCAAGCTGGAGAAGGCGAAGAAGCTGGGGGTGGAGGTTTTGGATGAGGAGGGGTTTTTGAAGAGGATTGGGGAATCCGCCTGAGGGCCGGAGGCCTGGTATATGAGTAGCACGGTCCGTGAGGGCCGTGATGAGAGGGGAAAAACCTCCGCGTTAAGGCCCGGCGGGCCGGCACCTATTCGAGCAGGTAGTCGGGGTTGTATTCTAATTCGTGGCGTTCGAGGAATTCGATGAGTTCTTCTCGATACGATTTTTTGCGGTGATGTTCCTCCTGGCCTCGGATGTAGGCGAACAGTGCGTCCTCGGCGGATTTGGAGACGGAGAAGGCGGCGTACTTGTTTTGCCAGGCGAATGCACGGTCGTGATTTTCGTGGATCCAACGTGACGAGTTGGATTTGAGGAGGTTGACGGTGTCGGCGACGGAGAGGGTGGAGGGGAGTGAGACGTAGAGGTGGATGTGGTCGGAGATTCCGCCAGCGATGAGGAGTTTGGCGCGGTGGTTTTCGCAGATGCCGGCCATGTAGGCGTAGAGGTTTTCGCGCCAGGCGGGGTGGATTTGCGGTTCGCGGTTTGCGGTGGACCAGATGAAATGGATGCGGACGTGGATGTAAGCGGACATGTGGTGCCTCCGGGTGGTGGAGGCGGATTATAACGGTGTGTTGAATTGGATCCGACGGAAAAGTGGGATGGGGGAAAAGTGTCGGTCCTCCGGACCTCACCCCGCCCCCACGGACCTTGCACCCGGCCCTCACGGACCGGGCTACTCATATGGCGGTCCTCCGGACCTCGGGTGGAAGACGAGGGAATTATTGGGCGGCGGGATCGAAGCGGCAGACGGTGTCGAAGAGTTTGCCGCCGTGGCGGTCGGCGACGATTTGTTCTTTGATCATGGCGAGCTTGATGGCGTCCACTTTGAATTTGGCTTCGTAGTTGGATTCGAGGGCGCGGCCCATGCCTTCGAGGATGACGAGGTCGGTTTGCGGGGCGTGGGCGTTGACTTCATCGCTGACGAGGCCGAGGTCGATGAGAGGGGCGTCGCCGCCGGAGTCGATGACGGTGATGAGGTTGGATTTCACGAGCTCGTTGAGGATGGGGTCGAGGTTCTGGAGGCGCGGGAGGAGGGTTTTGAGTTCGGCGGCGGTCATGTCGTTGAGGGCGGGGAGGTGGTTGGCGGCGATGAGGACCTTGATGCCGCGCTTGGCGAGGAGGCGGCAGAAGGGGATGACGCCGAGGATGGTGTCGGAGCCGGCGTTGTCGCAGAAGAAGATGGCCTGGTGGTGGGGTTGAGAGAGGAGGGCGTCGGCCATGCGATCGAAGTGATCGACAAGCCAAGGGCGTTTTTGGCCGACGTCGTCGCGGACCTTGAGGAAGTCGGGGGATTCCTTGGCGTAGAGCTTGGACGTGGCGCCGGCTCCGAGGTCGTAGATGTTGCCGGCGAAGACGCCTTCGGTGGCGAGGAGGAGGGCTTTGCGTTCGTTGCCGGCCATTTGGTGGTCGAGTTCCTGAACGATGCGCGGGTAGAGGGGGAGCATGGCGTTGTTTTCGCGAGTCTTCATTTTTTCGAAGGGGTCGGGGATGTTGTGCTTGATGAGCTTCTGCTGGCGGAGGACGTCGAGGACGAGGAGGTCGAGCTTACCACCCAGCATGGCGGGGTCTTTGCGGAGCTGGTGGAGGGTGGCGATGAGGTCCTGTTTGCAGGCGAGGATGCGGTCGTGGGCGGAGGTGCCGTAGTTGTCGTGGGCGAGGGCGACGATGGTGTCAAAGTGCGTTTCGAAGTGGTGGAGCCAGTATTCGCGGTATTCGACGTCCTCGAGCATGTTTTCGGTGGAGCAGGGGATGTAGCGGGCGGGGTCGGCGAGGAGGGAGAAGATGGGCATGGGAGGGGTCCGGTTAAGTGGTTGAGTCGTTAAGTGGTTAAGTACGGTTCGGGGGTCGAGGTGGGGGATGATAGTCGTTACGGGGGGGGAAGTCTGCGCGGTTAGGGGTTTGTGGTGGGTTGGGTGGTGGGTTTAGGGGCGGCGGGGGTGGTGGCGTCTTTTTGGGAGAGGACGCGGCGGGAGGTGAGGCCGGCGAGGGGGGCGTCGAGTTCGAGGAGGAGGCGGTGGTCGTCGAACCAGTAGGTTTGGACGATGACGCCGCAGTGGAGGAGATCGACTTGCCAGGCGTTGGGGTGGCCGTCGATGGGGCGCGGGTGCTGGCCGCGGGCGATGAGGAGGTATCCGGGGCGGGGGATGAAGTCCTGGATGCTGAGGAGGTGGAGTGGGAGGGCGGCGTTTGGGTCGTGGGGGAGGGCCGCCGCGACGAGGGGTAGGGCGGGTTCGGGGAGGGCGTCGATGGGGCCGGGGTGGTCGGTGGGGGGCTCGAGGATCGCGTGGGTGGGGAAGGTGCGTTTGCCCTGGGTGCGGAGGGTGAGGCCGTGGCGTTCGGCGGTGCCCAGGATCTGGACGCCGTTGGGGGCGAGGATGTTTTTGTCGAGGGAGTCAAGGAGGAAGGCGGGGGTGTGGGTGGAGTCGCCGGTGCGGAGATGGAAGTGGAGGGTTTCGGCGGCGAGGGTTTCGCCGGTGTTGGGATCGACGTGGTGGTTTTCGAAGGAGGCGGAGAGATCGTCGGCGCCGGCGAGGAATTCGCGGCGTTGCCAGGAGGTCCAGGTGTCGGTTGTGTCGGTGGTGCGGTAGAAGTCGGGCGGGGTGTCGGCGGTGCGGAGGTGGGCGAGGTCGTTCCAGGCGAGGGCGAGGGAGCCGCGGGGGCTTGGCGGGGGGTTGAGCGGGGCGGGGACGCCGGCTTCGACTTCGATGGCGCGGATGCCGAGGGGGGTGCGGGGGACCTGGAGGATGATGTCTTTGCCGGCGCGGCGGACGCCGAGGAGGACCTTGTTATCGGGGCCGCCGAGTTGGTTGGGGTTGTTGTCGATGGGGGTGGTGAGGGCGGAGGCGATCTGGTCGGCGACGCGTTTGCGGAGGGTGTCGAGGTCGCGGACGTTGGAACCGGCGTAGTGGTAGAGGATGTCGCCGGCCTGGAGTCCTGCGGCGCCGGCGGGGGAGTCGGGTTCGATTTCGGTGATGAGGATGCCGGTAGCAGTGGGGTGCTTCATTTCGGCGAGGACGTGCTGGTACTGGGTGTCGATGTCGGGCGCCGATTCGGCCGCGAATGCGGGGGTGCAGAGGGCGAGAGCGAAAAGGACTGTCCGCCAGATACCAGACCGCCAAGGTGTGTACGTCAATGGCGGTCTCCTCCCTATTCCGATAGGAATAGTAGGAATTCGCGGTTTTTGGGGCTGGAATGAGGGGTGCGGCGGCAATGAGGGCATGGCCGAGGGGGGGCACCCGCGGACGGGGGCGGACAAATGGGGAGTGTGGGTCTGCATGCAGACCGGATGATAATGGGGACGGGGCGAATGCAACAATGGCGAGATCCGCTTATTTGGCTTCCGCTTTTCGCAGCCAGACGACCAGGCCTCCTTGTTCGTGCATCGGGATGGCGAGGTGGTCTTTTGCGGTCACGGGCCGCTTGTCGTGCAGAAACTGCTTGCCGGGGCCGTCGCCAAATGTTTCGGCCTCCCATTGGCCGTCGCCGAGAAACTGCAGGTCTACGGGGAGTGTTGCGGCGTCCTTGCCGTTCAAGATGCCGATCACCCATTCGTCGCCGCGCCGACGTGCGAAGCCGGCGATTTTGCCGATCTCGCTTCCGTCGAGCACGATGGTTTGGTCCCAGACGCTGGGGACGTGGCGGAGGAAATCCTCGGCTTCGCTTCCGACGAAGTCCTTGTACCCGCCGCCGAAACAGAGGAGGGGGGAGGTCATCACGACGCACTGGGCGAGCATGTGGGCTTTGGTGAATTTGCCGAGCTCTTTTTCGTTGAGGGTGGTGGGGGTGTAATCGGCGGGTCCGGCGAGGAGGCGGGTGAAGGGGAGGATCTCGTCATGCTCGGGGGCCTGCACGCGGCGGTAGCGCGTCATGTTGTATTCCAAGCCGCGGACGGCTTCGCGGGTTAGTTCCTGCGGCCAGGTGCGGCGGCGGCCGGTGGGTTTGACGGAGCCGTGGAAATCGCAGAGGAGGTGGAGTTCGGCGGTGTCCTTGAGGGCGCCCTCGTACCAGCGAGTGATCTCGGGGGGGCCGGGGGGGATGAAGTCGATCTTGATGCCGGCGGCGCCGAGTGCTGCGACTTTTTCGAGATAGGCGCGGCGTTTTTCGGCGGTGCGCATTTCCTTGGAGTCGACCCACACGAGCGTTTTGACGCCCTGCTGTTGGCCGTAGTCGATGACGTCCTTGAGGCACTGCCACTGGTCTTTTCCGGGGGCTTTCCAGCCGCGCCAGCCTTCATCGACGAGGTAATATTCCCAGCCCATTTTTTTGGCGGCATCGACCCAGGCCTTCTGGTCGTCGAGCCTTGGTGCGCCGATCGCCCACCATTGCCACATGACGCGGCCGGGCTTGATCCAGGGTGCGTGCGCCAGGTCTGCGGGCGGCGGAGGGCACAGGTTTGTCACGAGGTCGCTGTTGACGAGGCCGTTCAGATCGGGCGCCACGATGGCCACCCGCCAGGGCGTGACGATGGGGCCTTCCTGTTTCCATCCCTTGAGGGAAGCGGGGAACACGGCCCGAAGGGAATCGCCTTCTCGCTCGACCCCCATGTCCGGAAAGTCGTCGTTGTCCGCCTCCGTGAGGGCCACGTACAGCCCGTCGGGGGTCTTGAAGGTGACCGGCGGCGCCACCGGCATTTTCTCGGGCATTTTTTCCAATTGACCCCAGGCGAAGGGCTCCTCGTAGCCATACTTCGCCCACCAGGCCGTCGAACCCGCGGGCAACGTCCACGTGGTGTCGTCCCCCGCAATGGCATGCGTTCCCTGGGTGGGCAAGGTTATCCGCACCGCCGCCCCATCGTCATAGGCGCGCACGGCGAGTTGAAATTTTTTGCCTTGGCCGCTGGTCACGTCCACGACGGACTCGTTGCAATGGTTCATGGCGAGGGCGTGATTTCCCCAGGTGGGGTAGCGTTCGTCGATAGTCTGCCGCCGCACTTCGCCGAGGGATGCGCCGGTTCCGAGGTTTTCGCCGTCGACGGTCAGGCCGAGGGGTGCCGGGCCCAGGACGATGTTGCCCTGGCGGCGGACGGTCCAGGAGAGTTTTTGTTCACCGGCGGTTCCCATCACGGCTACTTGTACTTCCAGCGTGCCATCGGGGCTTCTGACGGCGACGGGGGCGGCCCACGTACTCGAGGCGGCGTAGAAGGCTGCGGCGATTCCTACCAGACCATGCAATGCTCGTTTCGTCATGCCGGTTCGCTCCATGAGTGGATACTCGGGTAGTTTACAGTTGGTTTGCGTTTTGGACTGGTGGCGCGATGCGCGAATTGCGTCAAAAATGGGGCGGATTTCGTCGGGGCAGCGCATTCGGCTCGCGGGTGTTGGAGGGTTGTGGGAGCGTCAGCGCAGGGATGGAAGGTGAGGGGTTGTGCGGGCGGATCAGCCGAGGTCGTCGATGAGGGCTTTTTCGAATTGGATGAGGAGGTCGGAGCGCATGGAGTCCCAGCGGGTGCCGACGATGTCGAAGCCGGCGACGAGTGCGAGGTGGGTCATGGGTTTGTGGCGGTTGAGTCCTTCGAAGCGGATGTATTCGTAGCCGTGGTTTTTGGCCCATTCGGCCTGGGATTCGATGAGTTGGCGGCCGATGCCTTTGCGGCGGAAGTCGGAGTGGCAGCCGGTGAGCCAGTTGTAGAAGACGAAGGGTTTGAGTTCGAAGCCGATGGTGAAGCCGACGGGGCGGGTGTCGAGGGAGGCGAGCATGACGAGGACGTTGTAGCGTCCCTGGAAGCGGCGGCGGAAGTAGTCTTCGGTTTCGGGGGGGCGGAAGATCTGGTTGTAGAGCTCCACGATCATGGGGAGCTGCTGCTCGGTGACGACGCTGATATCGGCTTGTGCCATGGTCTTCCTGCTACAACGTGGTTACGGGGCGACAGTATAGCGGGTGGGGGGGTGGGGGGACTAGCGGATTTGATGTAACTGAGGGGGTTGGGGGGCGTTTGGCGATATAGGTGTATGCTGGTGGGGGAGGAGACGCGGGGCCCCGCGGGCCCCCGCGAAAAGTTTTGGGGGTTAACCGGGGGGGGATTTTTGGGAAGGGGGGGCGGGTGGGGCTCAACCGGCTGCAGTGGGGGGGATTTAAGGCGGTTGTGGCGGGGGGGGTTTTTTG
>JBQCGD010000108.1:0-36107 GCA_051955985.1 Phycisphaerae bacterium
CGCGCCTCCTCTCCTCCACCACCCCCGCCCACACCCGCCGCGCCAACAACCAATACCCCCACCCCCCCCCCCCCCCCCCCCCCCCCCGCCCCCCCCCCCCCCCCCCCCCCGCCGCCCCCCCCCGCCCCCGCCCCCCCTCCACCGCACCCCGCAGAATTCGGCGGCCAGGCGGCTTTTCTTGATGGTTTGGCCGGCGAGGAGGCGGGTAGCGAGGGCGGGGTAGGTGGTGTCCTTGGAGAAGAGGAGTCGGCCGCGGAGGTCGGTGGTGACTTTTTCTTCGCGGGCGTTGGCGCGCGGGGCGGGGGGGAGCTGGTAGACGTCGGAGCGGGAGAAGGTGCGCTGGTATTGCACGGCGGCGAGAGCGTTGACTTCGTCGTTGGGGGTGAGCGCGAGGAAGGAGGCGATGGGGGTGAGGTGGGTTTCGTCGAGGACATAACGGGAGAGGACGGAGCCCTGAAGGACGGGGAGGCCCTGGAGTCGAGCGGCGGCGATGTTTTCGTGGCTGGTGTCGACGAGGAGTACGGGGAGGTTTTCGGCCTGGAGGGCTTCGGCGAGGGCGCGGGCGAAGCGGCCGGCGCCGGCGATGAGGAGGCCCTGGGCGCCGGGGCGGGTGAGTCCGAGCTTGCGGGCGAGGGGGGAGGCGAGGAGGCCGTAGATGGTGACGGTGCCGATGATGGTGGCGTAGGCGACGGGGACGAGCATGTGGGACTGGGGGAAATTTTCGGCGTTGAGGCGGAGAGCGAAGACGGAGGAGACGGCGGCGGCGACGACGCCGCGCGGGGCGAGGGTGGCGAGGAAGGTGCGTTCGCGCCAGGAGAGGGAAGAGAAGAGGGTGGCGAGGAAGACGGAGGCGGGGCGGGCGATGAGGATGAGGACGGCGAGGAAGGCGAAGGTGCGGAGCCAGGGGATGGCGGCGAGCTGATCGAGGGTGAGGCGTGCGCCAAGGACGATGAAGAGCGCGGAGATGAGGAGGATGGAGAGGGAGGCTTTGAATTCCATGACGTGGTGGATGTTGGCGCGGCGCTGGTTGGCGAGGATGAGGCCCATGATGGGGGTGGCGAAGAGGCCGGACTCGGAGCGGAGGAAGTTGGCGGAGGCGAAGGCGACGAGGACCATGACGAGGACGAAGACGCTCTGGAGGAAGTCGGGGACCCAGTGGCGGCGGAAGAGGAGGACGATGATGGCGGCGGCGGCGGCACCGATGAGCGTGCCGACGGCGATGATGGAGAAGACGGTCTGGAGGATGGGGATGGGGGCGGCGCTGCTGGATTCGATGGCCTCGAAGACGACGATGGCGGCCATGGCGCCGACGGGGTCGATGATGATGCCTTCCCACTTGAGGATGGCGGCGACTTTGCCACCGGGGCGGACATCGCGGAGGAGAGGTCCGATGACGGTGGGGCCGGTGACGACGAAGATGGCGCCGAGGAGGACGGCGAGGTTGAGGTTGAAGCCGAGGAGGAGGCGTGCGGCGATGGTGGAGATGATGAAGGTGACGGCGACGCCGACGGTGACGAGGAGCCAGATGACGCCGCCGGCGGCGCGGTGTTCGCGGAGGTTGAGGGTGAGTCCGCCCTCGAAGAGGATGAGAGCGACGGCGAGGGAGACGGCGGGGAGGAGGATGCCGCCGAAGAGCTTGTCGGGGTCGATGAAGGGGGTGTGGAGGATGCCGTGGCGGGCGAGGAGTGCGGTGCCGGGGCCGATGAGGAGACCGGTGGCGAGGAGGAGGATGATGGCGGGGAACCGGAGGAGCCAGGCGAGCCATTGGATGGCGATGCCGATAACGAGGATGGCGGCGAGCTGGAGGAGGATGGGGTCGGACATTGTGGGATTCCGAAAGGTGATGATCGAGCGATTGGGAAATTCTACGCGTTGCCGGGGGAATGGCAGAGCTGAATTTATCGAGAATTGGGAGAGTGCAAGGGGCGGGCCAGAGTGTAAGGGGTGCGACAACGCTGAAGAGGCCGACGAATTTGGCCTGGAGAAAGGGCACGGTCGTCAGAGCCGGGTGCATAAACGTTTTGGGGAAAACTCGACGGGCGACTTGCAGATGGGAGAGTCCATAATGCCCACCCCATGGAAGGGGTGGGCTTGTTCCCCAAAACGTTTATGCACCCGTCAGGGCCGTGCAGGGGAGGCGGCGAGGGCGGGTTCGGGCTTGGGTTTGCGGCGGCGGGTTTGGAGGTACTGGTCCATGATGGCGCCGAGGAGGATGACGACGCCCATGACGGTGAGGGTCCGGGAGCTTCGCCAGCCGAGGAGGTTGACGGCGTTCTGGAGGAGTTGGAGGAGGGTGGTGCCGAAGAGGATGCCGAGGATGGAGCCTTCGCCGCCGCGGAGGGAGCAGCCACCGAGGACGGCGGCGGCGATGCCATAGAGTTCGTAGAAGCTGCCGTAGTTGGAGGGGACGACGGAGCCGGAGTAGAAGACGAGGAGGATACCGGAGATGGCGACGGTGAGCATGGAGAGGACGTAGGCGGTGCCGATGACGAGCTTGGTGTTGATGCCGGAGTAGCGGGCGGCTTCTTCGTTGCGGCCGACGGCGTAGAGGTAGCGGCCGTAGACGGAGCGGTGGAGGAGGATGGCCATGATGACGGAGACGATGATGAGGAGGACGAAGGGCATGGGGACGGGGCCGAGTTTTCCGGAGGCGAGGAACTGGAGTGAGCCGAGGTTGAGATCGCCGAGGCCCTTGGTTTCTTCGTGGGCGATGTCGCTGGCTTCGCCGCGGTAGATGAGAAGGCCGCAGAGGGTGACGATGAAGGGCTGGAGTTTGAACTGGGCGATGAGGAATCCGTGGAGGACGCCGAGGAGGAGGACGCCGAGCGTGGTGAGGAGGAGCGCGAGGGGCCAGGACATGTGGGCATCGGAGACGAGCATGCAGAAGGCGACGCCCTGGAGAGCGAAAGCGGAGCCGATGGAGAGGTCGATGCCGGAGGTGATGATGACGATGCCGGAGCCGATGGAGAAGATGCCGAAGATGCCGATGAGGGTGGCGAGGTTCTGGAGGTTTTCGGTACTGAGGAAGGCGCGGGGCTGGAGAGCGGCGACGATGGCGGCGACGAGGAAGACGAGGAGGCCGATACCGATTTCTTTTTTCATTGAAGCTCTCAGGCAGCAGGGGTGACGGGACGGCCGACGGCGAGATTCATGACGGCCTCTTCGGAGAATTGGTTACGGGGGAGGATGCCGGCGATGGCGCCTTCGTGCATGACGGCGATGCGGTCGCAGATGCCGAGGATTTCCTCCATGTCGCTGGAGATGACGATGACGCCGAGGCCTTTGTCGGCGAGGGCGCGGAGGAGGGCGTAGATTTCGGCCTTGGCGCCGACGTCAATGCCGCGGGTGGGTTCATCGACGATGAGGACCTTTGGGCCGAGGGAGAGCCATTTGCCGAGGACGATTTTCTGCTGGTTTCCGCCGGAGAGGTTTCGGGCGAGGGTGTCGGGGGTGGGGGTTTTGATGCGGAGGGAGGCGATTTGTTCGAGGACGGTTTTTCGTTCGTGGGAGCGGTTGACGAGGCCGGCGAAGGCGTTGCGGAGGAGTGCGGGGAGTGAGATGTTTTCGCGGACGGACATGTCGGTGATGAGGCCGGTGCGGCGGCGGTCTTCGGGGACGAGATAGAGGCCGTGGCGGATGGCGTCGCGCGGGGAGGAGGGGCGGAGGGGTTTTCCATCGAGGAGGATCTGGCCTTCGAGGAGGGGGTCGACGCCGAAGAGGGCCTGTGCGACTTCGGAGCGGCCGGCGCCGACGAGTCCGGCGAAGCCGAGGATTTCGCCGGCGGCGACGTGGAAGGAGACGGCGTGGCGGGGTTTGGCGGCGGTGCGGAGGTTGTGGACGGAGAGGCGGACGGGGAGGGGCGTATCGCCGGGTTTTGTGGAGCCGTGGACGTAGAAGTTGCGAAGGTCGCGGCCGACCATGAGGCGGACCATGTTGTCGTGGGAGATCTGGTCGCGCGGGAGATCGCCGGCGTTTTTGCCGTCGCGGAGGGCGACGACGCGGTCCGCGATTTCGTGGATTTCGCCGAGGCGGTGGGAGATGTAGATGATGGAGACGCCTTCCGTGCGGAGATCTTTGACGATGGAGAGGAGGCGGTGGGTTTCGCTCTGGGTGAGGGAGCTGGTGGGTTCGTCGAGGACGAGGATGCGGGCGTTCTGGGAGAGGGCCTTGGCGATTTCGACGAGCTGCTGCTGGGCGAGGGAGAGGGTGTGGAGGGGGGTGGCGGGGTCGATGTCGAGGCCGAGGCGCTGGAGGTAGGGGATGCTGTTGCGGCGGATGGCGGCGCGATCGACGAGGGCGAGGGGTCCGGCGGCTTTGCACTTGCGGGGTTCGCGGCCGAGGAAGATGTTGGCGCCGACGTCGAGGTTGTCGACGTTGTTGAGTTCCTGGTGGACGAAGCCGATGCGGAGGGCGACGGCGTCGGCGACGGAGCGGATGGAGACGGGTTTGTTGTCGATGCGGATTTCGCCGGCGTCGGGTTGATAGACGCCGCCGATAATCTTCATGAGGGTGGATTTGCCGGCGCCGTTTTCGCCGATGAGTGCGACGACTTCGGCGGGGTGGATGGAGAAGTTGACGTCATCGAGCGCGATGACGCCGGGGAAGCGTTTGCAGATGCCGGAGAGCTGGAGGAGGGGTTCGGGCATACGGGTTTGTACACGAAGTAAGATGTGGAGGCGAACGAGGGGGTATGGGGCCTGGGGTCTGGGGTATGTGAAGTTGCGATTCTTTTTAAATATTGTCACCGGGAGCAGCGGTCACTTGGCGGAGTCGAGCATCTGGTGGAGTTTGGTGGAGAAGTCTTCGACGTTGTCCTTGGTGATGGCGAGGGTGGGGATGTAGATGGTTTTGGAATCGGGGATGAGGGTTTTGTCGCCGCGGAGGGTTTTGGCCATGATTTCGACGGAGCGGCGGCCGAACTCGAAGGGTTGCTGGACGATGGTGGCGAAGATGGCGCCGCTCTTGACGCCGTCGAGGGTGGCGGCGTCTTCATCGAAGCAGATGATCTGGACCTTGCCGACCTTGTTGGCGTCCTGGACGGCGCGGAGGATGGCGGGGCCGTTGTAGGACCAGAGGCCGACGAGGCCGGCGATGTCGGGGTATTTGACGAGAGCGTCCTGGACATTGCGTTTGGCGCGGACGGCGTCGGTGTCGTCGGTGCGGACGTCGAGGATATCGATGTTGGAGCCTTTGAGGGTGTCGGCGATGCCCTGGTAGCGGTCGCGGGCGTTTTGGGCGTCGCGGGAGCCGACGAAGACCATGATTTTGCCGCCATTGGGGAGGGCCTTCTTGATGTACTCGCCGGCTTGCTTACCGGCGTCGAGGTTGTTGGTGCCGATGTAGCAGGCGCGGTTGGAACGCGGGGCGTCGCTGTCCTGGGTGATGAGCAAAGCCTTGGCGGCGACGCTGTTGAGCATGGGGGTTTGGTTGGTGGGATCGACGGGGCTGATGGCGAGGCCGTCGATGCCGCGGGAAAGGAGATCGTCGACAGCGCGTTTTTGTTCGGCGGCGGTGGGCTGGCTGGGGATGCGGAAATCGACATCGATGTTGGGGATTTCTTCCTTGGCTTTCATGCAGCCGGCGCGGGCGATGGTCCAGAAGTTGGCGGCATTGTTGGTGACGAAGGCGAGTTGGAGGTGCTTGTTGGCGTCGGGGGTTGCGGCTTCGGGGGTGGCGTTGGTGGTGGCGGGGGGGGTGGCGGTGGTGCCTTCGTCGGATTTGCCGCAGCTTGGGAGGAAGAGTCCTGCGGCGAGGAGGAATGCGAGGGCGAAGCCGTGGGTTTTGAGCATCAGCATGGGACTCGTCTCCTGTCAGATCGAATGATGAGAGGATAGGGCTTTTGAAGGGATTCCGACAGTTTATTTGGGATGTTAATTTATTCAATGGCGGGCGTGGGCGATGTTGGGGGAGCTGCGGTGGAGATGATACCCTGGCCGGGGTGGAGGCGGGCGGGGTGGTTATTCCTTTGGGGAATTTGCAAATACGAGGCCGAGGCCGAGGAAGCCGCGGTCGCCGACTTTGACGAAGACGCCGGTGACGGGGGTACCATTGCCGGAGAGATCTTCCGCGCGTTCGGCGAGGTCAGCGCCGACGGCCTGGGAAGCGTAGTGATCATTGGGGTCAAGGGCAGTGGGGGTTCGCTTCATGTAAATCAACGAGAGGCCATCGAAGCCGCCGCCGCCGCGGGCGGTGATTCCACCAACGGCGTAGCCATTTTTGGCTTTGAGGGTGATGGTGGGAAGGCCGGTTCTGCCGTAGGAATGGCCGCGGACTTCGCCGGCAGCAGTGAGGTAGATGGGTGTGATGGATTGGATGGTTTTGGTGCGCATGAAGTCGCCAGTGCCGAGCTCGAAGCCGATGAGGACACCGGGCCTGGCGGGAAGATCGAAGGCGGTTTGATCAGCGAACCCGCCGCCCACGGCGTGGGTCGTGACGAAGGAGTTGGTGCTGAAGGCGGTGGCGAGGGATTGGAGGAAGGAGTCGGCGAGTTTGTCGGTGGAGGGTGTGGGGGAGGCGTTGAGCGGCTGGATGGGCGGGACGCGGAGGGGCGAGGTTTGCAGCGGGCGCAGAATGGCGGAACGGGCGCGGGGCATGGGGGAAATGGCGGGGGCGTGTTCAGGCGCGGCGGGCGCAACGGGGGTGGCGGTGGCGACCTGAGGGGCGGCGGGCGGGTTTTGCGAGCCGGGGGACTGGGATTGGGCGCGGAAATGAGCGGCATGTTCCCTTGTGCGCTGGCGGAGTTCGTCGCGGTGTTTCTGGGCATCGGGATCGAGGGGGGGAAGATCGCTGGGATCGACAGTTTCGGAGGCGATGGGGGCGGCGGGTTGCGCGTCGCCGGTTTTGGGCGCGATCGCCGCGTTGGCGTCGGAGAACTTGGTGTAGTGAACGGTGATGGACCCGGAATGAAGGAGGGTGCCCTGCACGTATTGGGGACCGAAGCCGGGGATGTAGACGAGGTGGGGATTGTAGACGGGGGTGTCGGAATCCTGGGATTCGACAGTGACGGGGGAAAGGACTTTTTTGGCGAAGTAATCCTGGACTTGCTTGTCCTGATCGACGGTGAGCTGGTCGCGGATCTGGTTGCCGGTGAGATCGAGGACGCGTTTCATACGGGCGACGTTGAGGGCGGGGTTGATGTCCATGCCCATGACGTTGTTGAATTTGGCATCGAAGCGTTTGCGCATGGCGTCGAAGACGGCGCGCTGGTGGTCGGTCACTTTGAGGGCGGCCTGCAGGGGAGGGGAGAGGATGATGGTGGCGTAATCGGCGGCGGTGACGACGTCGGACAGGAGGGCGGGCTTGGGATAGGGGTGGGGATCGATGGGGTTGCCGGCGGCTGCGGTTGGCAGGCACGCGGCGCCGATGATGGAAAAGAGGGTTGTCAAGATGGCGGCGGAGGATGTGCCTGTCCGGAGACGGGTGGTTTTCATGGCGCGGCTTCTCCCCACGGAATCGATCTGGTTGGTGTTTGATAAAGGATGCGTGCGGGGGCAGTCAACAAAAAAGTCTGCTGGGGCCGAAGTTTGTCAGTTCTGAAGGAATTCGCGGGATTGCAGGGCCAGTGCGCCGTCGGAGACAGGTTCGGCAAGCGATGGTTGGGAAGGATAAAAAAAGGCCCGTGTCCTGCGACACGGGCCATGGTTTTTGCCGTTGTTATTTTCCGCTACGTTACTTCGTGGAGTAACCGCTGCCGGCGGTCTGGCGGGCGACGGCCTGGGCGGCGGCGAGGCGGGCGATCGGGACTCGGTAGGGGGAGCAGCTGACGTAGGAGAGGCCGACCTTGTGGCAGAATTCGACGGAGGAGGGGTCGCCGCCGTGTTCGCCGCAGATGCCGAGCTTGATGTCGCTGCGGGTCGACTTGCCCTTTTCGCAGGCGCCCTTGATCAACTGGCCGACGCCATCCTGGTCGAGGGACTGGAAGGGGTCCTTGGGGAGGATTTCCATCTCGACATATTTCGGCACGAAGGAGCCGACGTCGTCGCGGGAGAAGCCGAAGGTCATCTGGGTGAGGTCGTTGGTGCCGAAGGAGAAGAACTCGGCCTGCTTGGCGATCTCATCGGCGGTGACGGCAGCGCGGGGGACTTCGATCATCGTGCCGACCTTGTAGTTGATCTTCTTGCCGGCCTTTTTGAAGACTTCCTCGGCGACGGCGCGGACCTTCGGGAGGAGGAACTCGAGTTCCTTCACCGTGTTGACCAGCGGGATCATCACTTCGGGCTCGACCTTGATGCCCTTCTTGGCGACGTCCACCGCGGCTTCGAAGATCGCGCGGATCTGCATTTCCTGGATTTCCGGGAAGATGACGGCGAGGCGGCAGCCGCGGAAGCCGAGCATCGGGTTGGCTTCATGCAGCTCGCTGACGCGGCGCTTGATCTTCTCGAGCGGCACCTTCATTTCCTTGGCCATCTCCTTCTGGTTCTTCTCCTCGTGGGGGAGGAACTCGTGGAGAGGGGGATCGAGGAGGCGGATGGTGACGGGGAGGCCATCCATCGCCTTGAAGATGCCGACGAAGTCCTTCTTCTGGTACGGGAGGAGTTTCTTGAGGGCTTTTTTACGGTCTTCGAGGTTGTCGGCGAGGATCATTTCGCGGACGGCGATGATGCGGTCGCCTTCGAAGAACATGTGTTCGGTGCGGCAGAGGCCGATGCCTTCAGCGCCGAAGTCGCGGGCGACCTGGGCGTCGTGGGGGGTGTCGGCGTTGGTGCGGACCTTGAGGGTGCGCGTCTTGTCGGCCCAGCCCATGAGAGTGCCGAAGTCGCCGGAGACTTTCGGCTTCGTCGTCGGCACTTCGCCGGCGAAGACCATGCCGGTGGAGCCATCGATCGAGAGGGTGTCCTTGCGGGAGAACTTGCGGGCCTTGCCGTTGACCATGACGGTGACGGTGCCGGCCTTGGCGTCGATGTTGAGTTCGCCGCAACCAGCGACGCAGGGCTTGCCCATGCCGCGGGCAACGACGGCCGCGTGGGAGGTCATGCCGCCGGTGGAGGTAAGGATGCCCTTGGCGACGTTCATGCCGCCGATGTCTTCGGGCGAGGTTTCCTTGCGGACGAGGATGACCGCTTCACCGGCATGAACGCGGTCTTCCGCTTCTTCCGCGGTGAAGGCGAGCTTGCCGACGGCAGCGCCGGGGGAAGCGGGGAGGCCCTTGGCGATCTGGTCGCGTTTGGCCTTGGGATCGAAGGAGGGGTGGAGGAGCTGGTCGAGCGAGGAGGCATCGACGCGGAGGAGCGCCGTGTTCTGGTCGATGAGGCCTTCCTTCACCATTTCGACGGCGATGCGGACAGCGGCGCCGGCGGTGCGCTTTCCGTTACGCGTCTGGAGCATGTAGAACTTGTTGTGCTCGACGGTGAATTCCATGTCCTGGACGTCCTTGAAGTGTTTCTCGAGGATGTCCTTGACGCGGAGGAGTTCGGCGTAGGCGTCGGGGAGGGTGTCGCCCATGCGGACGATTTCCTGCGGGGTACGGATGCCGGCGACGACGTCTTCGCCCTGGGCGTTGATGAGGAATTCACCGTAGAAGACGTTTTCGCCGGTGGACGGGTCGCGGGTGAAGCAGACGCCGGTGGCGCAGTCGTCACCCATGTTGCCGAAGACCATGGCCTGGACGTTCACGGCGGTGCCGGCGAGGCCGTACAGCTCGTTCATCTGGCGGTACTTGATGGCGCGGGCGCCGTTCCAGGACTGGAAGACGGCCTTGACCGCGGCGAGGATCTGCTGCTTGGGATCGGAGGGGAAGTTCTGCTTGGTGTACTTCTTGTAGACGGCGAGGTAGCGCTTGCAGACTTCCTTGAGGCCTTCGACATCGAGGTCGGTGTCGAGCGTGGCCTTGCGCTTCTTTTTGACTTCGGTGAGCTCGTGTTCGAAGTGGTGGTGGTCGACGCCCATGACGGTGTCGCCGAACATGTTGATGAGGCGGCGCCAGGAGTCCCAGGCGAAGCGTTCATTGCCGGCGGTTTTGCCGTAGCCTTCGATCATGTTTTCGGTGAGGCCGATGTTGAGGACGGTGTCCATCATGCCGGGCATGGAGACGGCAGCGCCGGAGCGGCAGGAGACGAGGAGGGGGTTGGCGGGGTCGCCGAGTTTTTTGCCAGTCTCTTCTTCGAGTCGCTTGAGGTTGGCTTCGATTTCTTCGACGAGGCCGTCGGGGAACTTTTCGCCCTGCTTGTAGTACTCGCCGCAGGTTTCGGTGGTAATGGTGAAGCCCGGGGGAACCGGGAGCCCCATGTTGCACATTTCGGCGAGGTTGGCGCCTTTACCGCCGAGGAGCATTTTGTCCTTCGCGGAACCTTCGGACTTCTTACCGAAGAAGTAAACCATTTTGTTGGCCACTGTGAGTTTCCTCCGAGAAAAAAGGGGCCGCGCGGGGCCGACTTCCCTGAGCAGCGAGGTTAAAAAAAGTTCGTCCGCCCCTCCCCGGGCCGGAAAAGAAGAGCAAAGTATAGGAAAACGCGAAGGGGTGTCAAACGCGTCAGGGTTCTGTTTTGGGTATAGGGAAAGGAGGGAGGGGGAGGTCAGGAGATGTCCTGAAGTCGCCGTTTTTGATGCTGGGAATGGGGTTATTCTGGGGCGGGAAGGAGGCAGCCGTTGGCCCCCCCTATCGCGGGGGTGTCCTGGAAGTTGACGAGGTCGTCGACGATGTAGAGGGGGCGGCCCTGGACTTGTTCATAGGTGCGGGCGAGGTACTCGCCGACGAGGCCGATGAGGAAGATCTGCACGCCGCCGAGGAAGAGGACGGCGATCGCGAGGAAGGTGTAGCCGGGCTGGCGGTAGTTGGGCCAGAAGAAGAACTGGAGGATAACGACGGCGATCCAGGCGATGGCGGCGCCGGAGATGACGGTGCCGAGCCATGTGGCGAGCTTGAGCGGGGCGGTGGTGAAGCCGGTGAGGGAGTCGATGGCGAGCTTGACGAGTTTGACGTAGTTGTACTTGGTTTTGCCGGCAAAACGGGGGGCGCGTTCGAAGGGGACGCCGGTGGCGCGGAAGCCGGTCCAGCAGACGAGGCCGCGGACGAAACGGTTGCGTTCGGGGAGGGCGTTGAAGGCGTCGACGACCTTGCGGTCCATGAGGCGGAAGTCGCCGGCATCCTTGGGAAGGTCGATCTTGGCGAGCTTTCGCATGAGGCGGTAGAAGAGCCAGCTGGTGACTTTTTTGAGGACGGTTTCTTCGTTGCGCTTGGAGCGGACGCCATAGACGATTTGATATCCCTCGCGCCATTTTTCGAGCATTTGCGCGATGACGGCGGGGGGATCCTGGAGGTCGGAATCGATGAGGACGATGGCGTTGCCGCGGGCGTAGCGGAGGCCGGCGGTGGAGGCGGCTTCGTGGCCGAAGTTGCGGGAGAAGGAGACGACGCGGACGTGGGGGTCGGCGGCGGCGAGCTGGGAGGCGACGGCGAGGGAGGCGTCTTTGGAGCCGTCGTTGATGAGGAGGAGTTCCCACCCTCTCCCGGCGGGGAGATCCAGAGGATCGATGGCGAGGTGGACCTGTCGGACGAACTCGGCGACGTTTTCGGCCTCGTTGTACATGGGAGAGACGATGGAGAGGGTGGGCGTAAGTGCTGCAGTCATGGGGGGACATGGTACAGCAGAAGCATCCAAAGGGAAAAAGGGTGCGGGGAGGGGGGCGTGGATGCGGGTTGGTGCAAAAGGGAGTGAATATTGCGGGAAGTACGTATTGCAAATGTCAAAGAATTTTATTATCTCATATGGTGAGATTCGCCAATCCGTTAGGCGTGTCGTGGGGCGACATCCTGGCGTTCGCAGCATTTCTCCGATGGCTGTTGTTCGCTGCTCATTTCTCGGTTGTCTCACCAACGCTTCATCTCGGCGGAAGGCGTTCATTTATGCCCGTTCTGGGCAGAAGGAGTGAGGCATGTCGTGTTCGAAGAAATGGGTTCATCCGCGGCGAAGAGGGTTCACCCTCATTGAGCTGCTGGTGGTGGTGGCGATTATCGCGGTGCTGATTGCGATTCTCCTGCCGTCGCTGGGCAAGGCGCGCGAACGGGCGAAGGTCGCCCAGTGTCTGAACAACGTGAAGCAACTGGCGATGAGCACGCGCATGTACATCACCGACCAGCAGACGAAGTACATCAGCACCTATCAGGACAAGTCAGTCGGTGTTTACATGTGGCTCACGGCATTGCTGCCTTACGGGAATGTCGACAAGGTGCGGCTGTGTCCGAGCGCCTCAATCCCGGTGACAGACGGCGGCAACGCGCCGCCGGCGGGAACCGCCTCCCTCGCGTGGAGCGGCACGCTGAGCCACAACGACGGCGGCAATCTCATCAAATCGATGAACGCGCCGGGGCAGCCTTTCCAGGGATATCCCACGCCGCAGTACTGGGCGGGCTCGTACGGGGAGAACGCGTGGCTCTTCAATCCTTACGATCCGAAGCGGAAGTTTGACAGCGGTCCGAAGAAGTATCCGGACGAATTTGTGCCCTGGCCTGCGCCGGTGACCGAGGCCCGCGTGCCGGTGTTCTTTGATTCCGTCTGGTCGGACAGTTGGCCGGGCTACACGAACGTGTCGAACAACTACAAGAAGTGGGACCAGGTGCCGGTGCAGGCCAATGGCATGTACAACCCGGACGGCTCGAACATCATGGGCAACACCAACGCGCGGCCAGGCAATGGCGACAAGTACATGGCGCGTTTGTGCATTGACCGGCATTCGAACCATTCGATCAACATGTCCTACATGGATGGCCACGCCGACAACGTCAAGCTGAACGACCTTTGGAACCAGCAGTGGTCGGTGAATTACCAGCGGCCGACGCATCCGGCGACGGACGTTCCCAACTGGAACAAGCTGCCGCAGTAAGGGCGACGGCAGGTTCAGAAATCGAGAGGAAGGCGCGAGAGTGCGTGCCTTCCTCTTTTGTTGCGCCGGGTTGATTCAGGGGCGGGCGTTGGCGATTCCGGCGAGTTCGCGGACCTGCCAGGTCTCGTGGCTGGTGTGGCCGTTCATGTTGCCGGTGCCGGTGACCCAGTAGGCGAAGCCCTGATCGGCGACGATGTGCTGGCGGCCGAAGCGGAGGGCATCGACCATGAGGTCGAAGTCGGTGTGCATGGTGATGAAATCGCCGCGGTCGGAGCCGAACCAGGCGAGACCGGGATCGTTGGCGGGAGCGCACTGCACGGCGCCGGAGAGATCGATGGGGATCCAGCCGACGCGCGGGAGGAAGAATTCGGCCTTGACGTGCCACTGCGCGTAGGGGAGGCCATTGAGCGTGTCGGAGTCTTTGGACGAGCGTGCCCAGCGGCCGCAGAGGGTGCGTGCGGGGATGCCGTTGGCGCGCATCACGGAGACGAAGAGGCCGTTGATGCCGCCGCAGTCGGATTTTGTGGATTGCCAGACGGCGGAGGAGCGGCGGTCGAGGTCGGCGCGGTATTCGTAGTGGAGCTGGGAGCGGAGGGTGGTGAAGGCGCGGCGGGCGAAATCGAGTTCGGTTTCATCCTGGTGAGGGCGCAGGTCGTTCTGTTCGAGCGCGGCCTGGAAGGCGGGGGTGTCGAAGTCGAGGGTTTCGCTGGCGACGAGGGCCTGGGCGAGTTCGGCGTTGAGCGCTTTGGAGGCCGGCGCGGCGGGCTGGGACTTGAAGCTGCCGGCGATGAAGGTGCGTTTGTAAAGCTGGAGCTGGTAAACGGCGCCGATCTGGAACGTGTGCGCGGACTCGCCCGAGGAGACCGCGACGAGGAAGCGGCGCGAGGGGACGCGCATGTCGGGCAGTTCCATTGTTCTGCGGGTGATGCTGAAGGTCGCGACGCGCTGGGTGGGGAGATTGGGCGGGATGGCGGCGTAGGCAATCCAGGCGGTGGGGGTGAGGTTCGGCGTTTCGGCGACGAAGCCGAGGCGCGCCTCGACGGCGTGGGTGGGCTCGATCATCAGCGTCCCGGGGAGCTCGGCGCGCTCGTTGTGCTCGAGGAGGGCCCAGGCGGCGCGGGCGCGTGCGGCGGCATTGGGAATCACCGCGGGGGCGGCGGCGGCGAGGCTGACTGGATCCGAGGCGCGTAAGGCGAGTGCGGTCGCGATCAGCAGAATTCTTCCCAGGCCCTTGCGCATGGTCTTGTTCATCGACCGAAATCGGGGCCGTGGTAAGTTGGGCAGTCCGATGTTCTTTATCGGGCTCGGAGCGGCGGGAAGGTCCGGGATTATTCGACGACGGGCGCACCGGTGGCGAGCTGATCGACGAGGCGCCGCACGTGCGATTCGACATCGGCGAGGCCGCCGCCGTTGGGAATGACATCCAGATCGTGAATGTGCCAATAATGAACTTTTTCGATCCAGCGCGGGTACTTTTCCTCCATCATCGCGCGGTGCTCGGCTTCCTTCATCGCGATGACGAGATCGGCGTCGGCGAAATCGGCGTCGGTGGCCTGGCGCGGATCGCGGCAGGGTTCCTCGAGCGGAAGGTTTTTCCTGGCGACGTATTCGCGGGTGAAGCGGGAGAGCGGGCCGCTGTTCACGATGCCGTCGGCCTGCACGTTGAGGCCGGAGGAGTCGGCGTGCCAGTCGAGATGGCGCTCTTTGGCTAAATGGTTGAACAGAATTTCAGCGAACCGGCTCCGGTAATAGTTGCCGGTACAGAGGAACAAAACCCGCTTCATGGATGAACAGCTCCAATCACTCCGCCCCCCTACCGGCGCCGGCCAGTTGCCGCGTCATTGTGGGTATGCGTGGAATCAAAACGGAATGTCGTTGTCGTCGCGGAACTCGCCCTCGGCGGGATGCCTGGCTCGGGTACGCGGATAATCGATGTCGTCGGGCATGCGCTCCGCCTCGTCGTGGTCCATTTGCGGATCGAAGACGTCGGAATCTTCTTCCTCCCACGGCAGCGGATCGGCGTCTTCAACGGGCAGGCCGAGTTCCACCTCGCCCTCCTCCCATTCTTCTTCGAGGAGTTCGTCCTCCTCATCTTCCTCATCATCGAACCAGCCGCTGGCTTCGGTGCAGCCGCACTTGGGGCACTTTGCGTTGGAGCGGCGGTAGTCGTCATCGGCCGGCGTGTACCAGTGCTGGCAGTCGGCGCACTGCCAGAGGCGTTCGACGGGGTGGATGTCGAAGGTGAACCCGCGGCCGCCGCAGGTGGTGCAGGGGCAGGCCCACATGTCTTCGTTGGGCATCCAGCGCATTTCGACGGCTTCGAAGAGGCCGCCCTCGGGGCCGCAGTGTAGGCAGTAGCAGAGGCGATCGAGGAGCTGCGGGTCGGGCCGCATGCAATCCTTGTGGGCTTCGGGCGGGAGCTGCTCGTACTCGGCGATCTGCAGCGCGCGGCAGGTCTCGCGATCGGGATAGACCTTGGGCGATCCATCCGCGCTGCACACCGGCACATCCTTCCCGCAATACCGGCAGTGCGAGAGCGCCAATTCGTAGAACCCGCGGCAATGACGGCAACGAAGATAGCTTGCGGACATCGACGTGTTCTCCCAACTCGGCCTCGAGGCCATTCGGAATACTACCGCAGCCTCGGGAGGATGTGGAGCAAAAAAAGCGGGCGTCCGGGGAACTACGCAAGGCGGGCCAGAGGGGGGGAACCGGTGCCGGCGGCGTCTGTCTCCATCTGCTGCCACACGCGCCGGGCGGCGTCGTCCCAGTCATTATCGGGTTGCACACAGTGCATGTAGCGGGCGTACGTGTACATGAAGGGGGCGATTTCGGGATCTGGTTTGCGAAGCTGCCACGCACGCGGATCGAGTGACACATGGAGCGACTCGAGCACGGGGTGCAGGTTGTTGACGACCTGCTCGCATTCCGCGCGCGGCAGCCAGTCGGGATCGACCGTGGTGCGGACGATCTGCGCGAGGAGCTTCCGCTGGCGGGTTTCGCGCGGCGAGGCTTTGACGAAGAGAAACAAAAGCGCCGCGTAAACGCCGGCGAGGGCGACGCTCAGAAACACGAACGGAATGTTCCACCGGAAACGGTTGTTGTCGGGGGCGGCGAAGATGAAGGCGATGACCGGCGGAACGACGGCAGCCCAGCGAAGATACCCGAGCAGCACGCTGCGGAAGTGCCAGCGGATCCGGCGGCCGCGGAGGTCTTCGCAGCGGTTGCCGTAGCGGACCCCGAAATGGCAGGCGGTGGGGACCAGCGGGATGCCGATGACGAGAAACGAAGTGTAGACCGCATCCTTGTCGACGGCGGCGGTTTTGCCGTAGTAGCGGATGCCGATTTCAACGTGACCGACCATGGGGTTCCTGCGGCTTGGGATTGCGTGGCTATCGCCGAGAAATGGCAGGCGATGCAAAAACAAAAACAGCCCGTCTCGTGAGAGACGGGCTGTTCGTTTTTGACTTGAACATGGTTTGTTGTCGGTCCGGATCACATTGCTGTGAACTGGATTTTGGACGCCACCGAACATCGCATTGCTGCGACTGGCTCTGAAGACCGAAGTCTTCAGAACGACGATGCTTACACGATTCTTGGGAGGATTGCTCCTCGAACTCATTCGCTATTCTCGATCTCGTGGAGTTACACCACGCTGGCCGAACCACCTTGGCTCCCACTCGTCAACGATGGCCTAGATAGAGGCTCACCTCGGAGGGAAGGAGGGGTTTGGTGTCGCATCGCGACTTGGATCTTGAATGAGCGGATGACCAAGATCTAGCAGTATCCGCTAGAAAGGAGGTGATCCAGCCGCAGGTTCCCCTACGGCTACCTTGTTACGACTTAGTCCCAGTCACCGGTCCTGCCGTAGCGCCTTTTGGGGCGTTTCAGGCATTACCAGCTTCCATGACTTGACGGGCGGTGTGTACAAGGCTCAGGAACACATTCACCGCGGCATAGCTGATCCGCGATTACTAGCGATTCCAACTTCATGAGGGCGAGTTGCAGCCCTCAATCTGAACTGGGCCGATTTTTCTCCGATTTGCTCCACCTTGCGGTCTTGCTTCGGTTTGTCATCGGCATTGTAGCACGTGTGCAGCCCTGGACATAAAGGCCATGAGGACTTGACGTCATCCCCGCCTTCCTCCGGTTTAACACCGGCAGTCTCGTTAGAGTGCCCACCATTACATGCTGGCAACTAACGATAGGGGTTTCGCTCGTTATGGGACTTAACCCGACACTTCACAGCACGAGCTGACGACAGCCATGCAGCACCTGTGATAGTTCCGGATTGGATACCGGTCATAAGCATTTCTGCTTCTTACTTCTACCATGTCAAGTCCAGGATAAGGTTCTTCGCGTTGCTTCGAATTGAGCCACATGCTCCACCGCTTGTGTGAGCCCCCGTCAATTCCTTTGAGTTTTAGCCTTGCGACCGTACTTCCCAGGTGGCAGACTTAACAATTTCGCTACGACCGCAACGGGGTGTAACCCGCTGCAATCTAGTCTGCATCGTTTAGGGCGTGGACTACCGGGGTATCTAATCCCGTTCGCTCCCCACGCTTTCGTGCCTCAGTGTCAGAACCAGCCCAGTCACCCGTCTTCACCACCGGCATTCCTGACGATATCTACGCATTTCACCGCTCCACCGTCAGTTCTAGTGACCCCTACTGGCCTCAAGTCCGCCAGTATCAGAAGCAGTTCCCGGGTTGAGCCCGGGGATTTCACAACTGACTTAACGGACCACCTACGCACCCTTTAAACCCAGTGATTCTCAGTAACGCTTGGGACCTCTGTATTACCGCGGCTGCTGGCACAGAGTTAGCCGTCCCTTTCTATGGGCTAGATCAATTGGAGACGTATTAGGTCTCTTCACTTTCGTAACCCTAACAGAAGTTTACATACCGAAGTACTTCGTCCTTCACGCGGCGTCGCTCCCTCAGGCTTTCGCCCATTGGGGAAGATTCGTTGCTGCAGCCCCCCGTAGGAGTCTGGCCAGTGTCTCAGTGCCAATGTGGCTGGTCGTCCTCTCAGACCAGCTAGCCGTCATCGCCTTGGTGAGCCGTTACCTCACCAACTAGCTGATAGCAGATAGCCCGCTCTAAAACCGATAAGCCTTGCGGTCCTCATCTTTGGTCATCAAACAATGCTGAATAATGACTTTATGGGGAATTACCCAATCTTTCGACTGGCTATGCCCCAGTTAAAGGTACGTTAGCTATCCATTACTCACCCTTGCGCCACTGGGCATTGCTGCCCCGTGCGACTTGCATGCCTTAGCCACGCCGCCAGCGTTCACTGTGAGCCAGGATCAAACTCTTCAATTATTTGTCGTGTCCGATTTACTTATCCCTTGCGGGCCTTTCAATCGGTTCGTTTCAAAATAGAAGAATCTGCCTATTGGCAAATTGCTAAAGAACCTGAATTCCACTTGCGTGCAACTCAAATTCCCCCCTCGACTTCCGAGACCGTGGCTAAACGTTCATCCATCGAGAGTAAACTCAAAGCATCAAAGTGATTGCTCATATTTCTCTTGGGAAAGAGTATATAGATCACGCACACGAGTGATGCTTTGAAAAAGCGAGCCGAACTAGCTGTTCGACCCACCGGATCTATGTAACCCGATCAGCATCAGGATTTTACAACCCTGCGTGTAGCTGTCCGAATTACCACATCCTCGTGGCGTCCAAACCATGTTCACTTGTCAAAGAGCTTTTTAAAATCCCGCGGTTTCCCGCAGTTTTTTAGCTTGTTTTGCGATTTCTCGCGTCCTTGTCGTTCATTTCTGTCCGACTTGGGAGGAGAGATCTTATCAGGTTTTCAGCTCGCGTCAAGAGCACTTCGAATGATTTTTTTTGAGTCATTCGTCTTCACTTGTCGCGACTGCCGACAACTTCACGGTTGCGGGAGACAGACGTTTTTGGTCACTCCAGTCCTTTCGGTCCGGGGCGACTGGTCAACACCTATGCGACTCGCATGATTGTTAACCGTTTCGTCGTCGGCAGAGGAAGAATATTAAGGTACCCTTGGCGATTTATCAAGCGACTTGGAAGATGATTTTCTCGATTTTTCTGTCGCCGGGGGTTTGAGCCCCCCTACCGAGTTCGCGCAAATCTTACTGGCCGCTGGAGTTCTGGAGAGAGCCCGGCGCCTGGATGTGCTTCAGGATCTCCGCGGGGTTCTCGCCATAGAGCTGCTTTTCCAGCAATGCGAGCTTTTCGACGCGGCGGGAGTGGCGGCCCTGTTCGAAGGGGGTGAGGAGCCAGGCGTCGATGATGCGGCGGATGAGTTCGTCGCCGAGGAGGTCGGCGGCGAAGCAGAGGATGTTGGCGTTGTTGTGGCGGCGGGAGATTTCGGCGGTGAGTTCGTCGTGGACGATGGCGGCGCGGATGCCGGGCATTTTGTTGGCGAGGATGGACATGCCGATGCCGGAGCCGTCGATGAGGATGCCGCGGTCGGCTTGGGCGCAGGCGACGGCTTTGGCGGCGGGGATGCCGTAGTCGGGGTAGTCGCAGGCTTTGGGGGTGTCGGTGCCGAAGTCGATGACTTCGTGGCCGCGGTCTGTGATCTGGGCGATGATGCGTTGCTTAACGCTATAACCACGGTGATCACAAGCGATTGCGACTTTCATAATTGTAACTCGCTGAGACGGTGTTGGAGGAGATCGGCCAGGTGTCCGGCGACTTGTTGGTAGACCTCGGGGCCTGCGCCGATGGGATCGTCTATATCTCCTTCGGGGTCAAGGCGTTGGGTCTTTTTGGCGGCACCGGGGAAGGCGTAGAGAATTTCTTCCCGATGAGCGTCGGTCATTGTATAGATCACATCGGCACGCCGCAATAAGTCAACGGAGGCAGGTTGGGATAGGTGGGGACCCAGATCCGCATTGAGGGATTTAGCGGCGGCGACGGCTTCGCGGGTGGCGCGCATTCCGCGGGCGGCGTGGACGCCGGCGGATTGCACAACTATATGTCGGAGCGGGAGTTCGGAGGGTTCGATGCGGAGCTTGTCGGCGAGGATGCGGGTGGCGATTCCGGCGGCCATGGGGGAGCGGCAGGTGTTGCCGGAGCAGATGAAGAGGAGGAGGAAGTCGGCCATTTTCTGAATGATGCGTTCGTCGATGACGCCGGGGCGGACGACGTGGAACTGGTCGCCTTCAAGGCGGACGACGGTGGAGGAGTTGCGATAACGGGTGCGTCCAGCGTCAAGGATGGCGGTGATCTGGGGGATCGGTGCAGGGGTTCGGGGGGGTGAGTTGGGGTCGGCGGTGAGGGAAGAGAGGGGTGATGTGGGGTCTGTGGTGAGGTCTTGGCGGGGTGGTGTGGGGTCTGCGGCGAGGGAAACAAGGGTTTCGGGGAGGTCGGCGACCTCGTACGCGGCCCCCCCACCGCCGGGTCCGCCGGCGCCGATTATCGCGATCGGGACATTCGCGTCGGCGAGGACTTGTTGGGTGGGTGAGAGCTCGGGGACGCGGAAAGTCATGAAGTTATCTGCAGAGATGGTTTCATTGGCGGCGTCGCCGAGGCGGTTTCGCGCGGCGGCGGCGTCTTCGGGGGTGAGTTTGATCTGGAAGGCGACGGGGCCGGGGAGTGCCTTGGTGATGAGGCGGCGGCCGATCTGGGAGATGCTGGGGACCCAGGTGAGGAGGTCGTCGGGGGAGGGGAGGTGGAGGACCCACTGGGGGTTGGCGCCGCCCCCCGCCGCACCTTTAAGGGCGCGTGCGGCGTTGCGGGCGTTTTGGGAGAGGAGGTTGAGGGCGATGCCGTAGACGGTTTCGGTGGGGAGGATGACGAGGTGGCCGTCGTGGAGGAGTTTGGCGGTGCGCGCGATGTTGTGCGCGGAGGGTTGGAGGAGGAGGTTGTTTGGGAGAGTGGAGGGGGAGTTGCTCATGGTTCGGGCATCCGGTTGGGGTGTGGTTCGGGCGGTGCGGCCCTTGGGGAAACCTTAGCGGGAAGAAACACAAAACTCAAAACGCAAAAGGCAAAACCTGTGGAGGGGAGTGGTGGCGGGGCGGGGGGTTACGTTGGAGTTTCGATTTTCGAGTTTCGATTTGGGGGGGATTGAAGTGAGAGCAGTGATATTGGTGTAGCGGTGGTAGCGGGGGAGGAGGGGTTGCAGGTGAAGGGGGGGTCGCGGCGGCGAGGCGAAAGGCGCGCGGGGTGTAGTATCGGACGGTGGCGGGACGGGAGGGGGAGGTTTTGCTGTTTGAGGCGGCGGGGGTGAGGAATGCGGGGGATCGAGTGGTGGAGGGGTTTACGGCGCGAGGAATCTTGTGGTGCAGCTACGGTTCGTTTCGGGAAATCATTATGCGGGCTAGCGCCGTATACTCAGATAACCCCGAATTTTCGGAGCAGTTTGAGTTGCTTTTCCAACTTGTCCGTATCCATTGTTGAATCGACGTTGAAGGTCACGGACGCCACCGCACGTGCTGAAGATTTGGGAATGTTTTCAGTCCGCTCCTCGGGCAGTTCCAAAGGCTCCTCTACGCTTTCGCCGTCGCATTCGGGCGCGGCCTCTGATTTGGCAAGGTCGACATCCCCCTCCTTTTGTGGAGTTACGGTCGGATCGGTGGGAGAGTTGGGTCGCAGAATCGTTATGTCGTCCCCATTGGGTGACGCTAGCCCGCAATATACGGCGCCATCGCAAAATAATTGAGTTGCCTTATCCAGACTTTCCGGATGAACATCCAGCGCTGCTGCTTGCTGACGAATCTTCGCTCGGGAAATGGTGTCGCCGACGAACGTGTCGTAAAGCGTTTTGAAGACCTTTGCATTCAGAAACGCCTCTTGCAAATATGTTTTGATTTCGTCGGGCGGTGCGGCGACCAGGTTTTTAGCTCGCTCGGAGGCTTCGTACGCCTCAGCATTCCCAGTCATCAATCCATATTGTTTCATAGCGCCTGCCCGGACCTGGCCCTCGCCGCCGCGCGCGTCGAACACGCCTTTTAGGATGACAGAGTCCGGTTGCGGACCGGTATGCGTCTTTGAAACAAGCTTCTTTGAATATACCGCGGCCTTTTCGAGCCCGATACGTGGGAATTGCGTCCCGCCTTTACGCCCGCCTTTTGGCATCTGACGGGGTTTGTCAGAATCAGTCATTGAATGCCCTCACTCTTTGCCTTGATCGCGTAGACGAGCTTTTTCAGCCCCTCGTCATAGGAAGTCGAAAAATCTGCGTACATTTTATCCGTTAGCAACGTTGGCATCGGGCTATCATCCAAGCGGATCGGAAGAATGTGAATTGAGCGTTTCGATAGCTCTGCCATGATCGAAGCGTTAAGCTCTCGCTGGACCCAATCGGAACCTGTTGAGTGTTTGCTAATTGTAATTACGAAGAAATCGGATTTGGCCAGGGCTTGGCTGATTCGCTCCGATATTGAGTCACCGACCATTATATTTTGTTCGTCCAGCCAAACTTTAACATCAGACTTAGTGAGATCCGACGTGAGTCGGCGGATGAACGGTTTGTCTTTAGAACTATGTGAGATGAATACAATTCTCTCATTCACAGAGGCTTGGTGCCTTTGTTCCTTCTCTCGCGTTGCTTCATTAACCAAGTCTTCAATGCGGGGCGTTGCCTCAAGTATTTGAAATCGCTTCGCCCAGTCGAGCAATGGCTGCAAGTTACCAGGAGCATAGGGAGCAATCCCGTTGACAGTCGCCGCCTTTCGTAATGCGACGTCGGAGGAGTCACCGAGAGTTCTGAATTGGTGATATGAGGCAAGGAGCGGTAACCGAACCAATGCTTCGCGAACGACCGCTTCCTTCTCGTGCGTGTTACCTTTAGCTGGATACGGAACGCGAAGGTTGTATTTCGAGTCGTTAATTCCTTCGACTATGGCGAGAAGAATGCAATTTTTAAGCAGCTTTCCCGCGGTGCGGGGGTCGATACCGGCAAATTGGCTAATGGTTGCGATGGTTGGAAGGTCTAGCCATGCAATCGCGTCCAGGACCGGAAATAACGCATCCGGCTTGGTCGCTTCGAAGCGAACCATTATGTTGCTACATGAAGCTGCACGTTTAGCTCTTCTGAGGGGATTCTTATTGCTCTTCATATAAATCGACCATCGGCTTCCAGAGATGTCATACTTTGAAGAAAATGCTATCCGATCGACGCGGTTTGGGGAAGTGCCATATTATTCAAAACCCGCTCCGTTATCGGGATGGCCCGCCTGCGTCGATTCTCAGTACATCGTTGTACCGCGGCCCATATCGTATTGATGTTGAAAATCAGGAGACTAGGGGATCTGCGGGTGGAACGAGAACCAGAGCCAGGGGATGGAGTTAGAGGGGAAAGAGGACGAGGGAGAGGCGGAGGAACATTTTCATGCGGGGATTTTAGCAGGTGGGGAGCGGGGGGATTCGATTCCTTTGCGTTTGTTTTCCTGGGAGGGTTTGTGCGCCGCGTGCGCGAGGGGAGTGCAGGTGTGGGGCGGCGTTGGCACACCGGCGCTTACGCTGCGGGTTCCCTTGCGCCTCGCTTTGCATTGGCATTTACCGGCGGTCCGTTGGACCGGCGCTAAACGCGCTGCGGCGCGATCTCGAGTATTGGTGTTTGCCTTGCTGATGTCGCAAATGATTCAAGCGCCGCTAGCCGCGGCTTCGCATGTTTTCCGCGATATTAGGACCCACGACTTCGTCTTGGGCTATGTTCACACGCCGCTACCGCGGCTCGGCGCTCGCTGGAGTTGGCGAGAAACGCCGCGTTGCGGCGGCGCTAAAAGGGATGTTTGTTTTTTGGGGCGGGATGACGATATGCAAATGTTGTGGGGATTTGGGTGCGCGGGAGGGGAGGGCGGGGGCGGTGTTCAGGGGATGGGGAGTTGGAAGGCGACGCAGTAGTTGGGTTGGGGGGCGTGGGTGTCGGCGCCGGTGAAGGGGTCGGAGTCTTTGAGTTGGCCCCAGCGGACGGTGCCGGGGTAGGGGGATTTCATGGGGGTGGGTTCGGCGACCATGGCGTAGCTGAGGCGGTCGCCGGGGGCGGGGTCGGATTCGCAGGTGAGGGTGACGGCGTCGCCGGCGGGGGTGATTTCGGCGGCGTGGATGGGGACGCGTTTGCCGTCGGCGGTGGTGATTTCGAAGCCTTTGGCGTTGGCCCATTCCTTGATGGAGGGGTGGGGGTTGTCCATGGAGGTGTCCCAGGCGAGCGGGGGGACGGGGACGTTGAAGTGGATGGTGAGGGTGGGGCCGTGGTGGTCGATGCTTGTGGGCTGGAGGGGTTGCCAGTCGTGGTTGAGGAGGAGGCGTTCGTAATAGACCTGGGCGTATTTTTCGCCGAGTTCGCGGTAGCCGTTGGGGGTGAGGTGGATGCGGTCGTTGGCGTAGGGGTACTGATATTTGGGACCGGAGCAGACGATGTCGGCGGGGTGGTCGAGGCCGATTTTCCATTGGGCGACGGTGGAGGGGGAGAAATCGACGAGGGAGTTCTGCTGGGAGAGGATCATGAGGATGTTCTGGTGCTGGGCGGTGATGGCGCGGAGGTCGGTGTTGTAGTCGGACCAGAGCTGGAAGAGTTCGTTTTCGTAGTGGGCGTTGCCGCAGTCGCTTTCGCCGTGGGTGATGACGATGGCGCCGACGCCGAGGGATTTGTGGTCGGCGATGACGAGGCGGGTGATGGCTTTGGTTTCGGTAAGTGCGGCCTGGTAGGAATGGCCGTTGATGGGGTTGGGCTGGGGGTGTTTGCGGAGATAGATCATGCCCTGGCCGTCCTCGCCGACGGCGGCGTGGATAGAGACGAAGGGGCGGTGGAAGTTGTCGCGGACGAGGGTGGAGAGTTGGTCGGCCATGGCGGTGTGTGGGGTTTCGCCGTCGATGTTGTCGGGCCAGGCGCTGGGGAAGCTGTGGGCGTGTCGTCCGATGGGTTCGACGAGGGGGACGAGGTGGAGAGCGGGGTTGTCGGGGTCGATGGGCCAGGGGAGGTTGCCGGTGGAGAGTTGGAGGTTGCCGAGATGTTGGGAGGTGGAGAGGACGGGTTCGCCGCGTGCGCCGACGGAGAGGCTTTGGCCGGTGCCGATGATGAGGGAGTAGTCCCAGGGGAGGTGGAGTTGTGGGGAAGGGGCGGAAGTGGTTTGGGCGGGGAGGGGAGAGGCGGCGAGGAGGAGTGCGAGAGCGGAGAGGGCGGCGGATTTCATGGGGGCTCCTGTTTGGGGGATCTATTTGCAAACGATTTTAAATGCGCGCGAGGTGCGCGGCAAGGGGGTGGTGCGCGGAGGAATGGCGTTGGGGGTATGAACGTTTTGGGGAAAAGTCGGCGGGTGCCGTGCGGGTGGGAGAGTCCATGATCCCCACCCCGTGGAAGGGGTGGGCTTGTTCGGCAAAACGTTTGTGCGCCCTCGGGGCGGGGTTGTCAGCGGTGCCGGCGTTTTGTGAGGGGGAGAAGAGTTGCGGCGAGAAGGAGGGCGGTGGTGGGTTCGGGGGTGGGGGTGGCGGGGCCGAAGGAGATGAAGGAGTTGACAGTGGGGACGAACCAGTCGCGTTCGCCGTCGGCGGAGACGCCGTAGGCGGGGGCGGTGTTGGTGGTGAAGCCGCCGGAGTTGAAGGCGAGGGTGACCTGGTTGTTGTCGAGGAGGGCGAGGTCCATGATGGGGGAGATCTGGAAGTTGGTGACGTTGAAGCCGTAGATGTTGGGGGTGGTGGTGGTGAGGAGGGTGTCGACGTGGGAGAAGGGGTCTTCGTGCATTTGTTCGAAGGTGTGGGGGATGAAGGTGTAGGGATTGTTGGGGGTTGGGGAGATGCCGACGTTGGCGGGGACGTGGGTGATGAGGATTTGGGCGGGGTCGATGTTGGAGGCGTTGCCGTTGGGGTCGAGGTCGAGTGCGATGAGGATGCCGGTGAGGGATTCGCCCTGGTAGGTGATGGAGAAGGGGAAGTTGTAGGGTTGTGCGTGGGCGGTGAGGGGGATTGCGAGAACGACGGTGCAAAACGCGAGAGCGCTTTTCATGGGCGTTCCTTCCGATTGAGGGTTTGTCACTTCCCGATGAGGTGAATATACCTTGGGAATGGGCGGGGGGAAGGGAATTTTGGCGGGATTTGGCCGGGGAGGGGGGCGTGATGTGCGGAAGCGGGAGCCTTCGCCTTTCGCGGCGCGGCACGGGTCGTTGCGCGACAGGCGGGTGGATACAATCCGGGCGGTGATTTTGAAAGGATGGGCATGGCGGCGATTGTGATTTCGATTGGGGATGAGCTGACGAGCGGGCAGACGATTAACACGAATGCTTCGTGGTTGTCGGGGCAGTTGGCGGGGCTGGGGATTGAGACGGTGGCGCAGGTGACGGTGCCGGACCGGCTTTTGGCGATTGTGGAGGCGATTCGGGGGGCGATGGAGAAGCGGGTGGAGGTGATTTTGATTTCGGGGGGGTTGGGGCCGACGGAGGATGATTTGACGCGGCAGGGGTTGGCGGACGCGCTGGGGGAGGAGCTGGTGGAGGATCCGGCGGCGGTGGTGCAGATCGAGCAGTGGTTTGCGTCGCGGGGGAGGAAGATGTCGGGGTCGAACCGGTTGCAGGCGCTGCGGCCGCGGAGTGCGGAGGTGATTCCCAATCCGGCGGGGACGGCACCGGGGTTGCGGGTGGAGCGGGACGGGATGCGGATTTATGTGATGCCGGGGGTGCCGGGGGAGATGAAGATGATGTTTGCGACGTACGTGTGGGATTGGTTGAACGGGATCAGCGGGGAGCGGGTGACGATGATTTCGAAGGTGAATACGTTCGGGCGCGGGGAGTCGGTGATTGGGGAGGCGATCAAGGATTTGATGGTGCGCGGGGCGAATCCTTCGGTGGGGACGACGGCGAACGAGGGGATTGTGTCGGTGCGGATTTATGCAACGGGGACGGTGGCGGAGGTGCGGGAGATGACGTTGCGTGTGAAGGAGGAGGTGAAGAAGCGGCTGGGGGAGATTTGTTTTGGGGAGGATGAGGAGCGGATTGAGGAGGTGGTGGGGAAGATGCTGAAGGAGCGGCGGCGGACGGTGGCGACGGCGGAGAGTTGCACGGGGGGATTGATGGCGAAGATGCTGACGGATGTGGCGGGGTCTTCGGCGTATTTCATGCGGGGGTGGGTGACGTATGCGAACCAGGCGAAGAGCGATGAGCTGGCGATTTTGCCGGAGGTGATTGAGAAGCATGGGGCGGTGTCGGAGGAAGTGGCGCGGGCGATGGCGGAGGGGGCGCGGCGTTTTGCGGAGACGGATTTTGCGATTTCGACAACGGGGGTTGCGGGGCCGGAGGGGGGGAGTGCGGAGAAGCCGGTGGGGACGGTGTTGCTTGGGTTGGCGCATGAGGGGGGGACGGAGGCGCGGCGGTTTGTGTTTCCGGGGGATCGGAAGGGGGTGCGGTTGAGGGCGGCGCAGATGGGGTTGGCGATGCTGCGGTGGCGGATGCGGGGGGTGAGTGTGGAGTGAGGAGGCGGCGGGATTTTCGAATTTCGATTTTCGATTTTCGATTGCGGGGTGGGAACGTGTGCAAGGTGTTTTTGCTTGTCCATGTGGCATGCTTATGGCCCCGAGCCCCCCCGTTGGGCCATAAGCATGGCACCCTTTTTTGGTGGCGGTCCATTGTTACTTTGCGGGTTGGGTGGTGGGGGCGGGGGTGAATTTGATGCTGGTGGAGTTGATGCAGAAGCGTTGGCCGGTGGGGGTTTGGGGGGCGTCGTCGAAGAGGTGGCCGAGGTGGGAGCCGCAGCGGGCGCAGAGGACTTCGATGCGGTCCATGCCGTGGGAGTAGTCGTGGACGAGGTTGACTTTGTCGCCGGCCTTGGCGGCGTAGAAGGCGGGCCAGCCGCAGCCGGAGTTGAACTTGGTGTCGGAGGAGAAGAGTTCCTGGCCGCAGGCGGCGCAGGAGTAGGTGCCGGGCTGGAAGAAGTTGTCGTATTTGTTGGTGAAGGGGCGGTCGGTGGCTTTTTCGCGGAGGACGGAATACTCCTGGGGGGTGAGCATTTTCTTCCATTCGGCGTCGGTGTGGTGGACGGGGAAGTTGTCGGCGGAAGGGTTGGTGGTGGACATGGGGGGCTCCGGTGTAGGTGGTGAGTTCTGTGTAATGGTAGGCGCGGTGGCGGGGGGTTGGGCGACGGTGGCGGTGCTTGAGTCGCAGGCGGCGAGGGGGGCGGTTGCGAGGATCGTCATAAGGATGAAGAAGAGGCGTTTCATGGTATTGGTTCTCCGGGGATTGGATGCCGGGGGTCGGAATTGAGATACGCGGGTTCCGGTGGCCATGGATCAACTATTTTAGCGGGGATTGGCCGACGGGGGCGTCGGCCCGACTTTCTGGGGAATTAAAGATTGATTTTGATGGGGCGGGGTGGGTATGGTGCGAGGTTGAGGACTGGCGAATGCAGGTTTTCGCCTGCATTTCAACGAGACAATTCTTTTCTTTCACTTCTAATCCGGAGGAGCGTTTCCATGACGACGATGTCTTCTGCGCCCACGCGCGCCAAGGGTGAGAAAAATGAGAAGAAGGGGAAGGGCGAGCTGCCGGTGAAGATTCGGCAGACGAAGATGCTGATCAACGGGGTGTGGCAGAATTCGACGAGCGGGCGGACGTTTGAGACGATCAATCCGGCGACGGGGGAAGTGATCGCGAAGGTGGCGGAGGGGGAGAAGCCGGACGTGGACAAGGCGGTGGTGGCGGCGCGGAATGCGTTTGAGAAAGGGCCGTGGCGTCGCAAGATGACGGCCCGGGAGCGCGGCGCGTGCCTGTATCGGCTGGCGGAGTTGATTGAGAAGAACAAGGAAGAGCTGGCGAAATTGGAGTCGCTGGACAATGGGAAGCCGCTGGCGGATTCGATGGGGGCGGATCTGCCGCTGACGATCGATTGCTACCGGTACTACGCGGGGTGGGCGGACAAGATTGAGGGGAAGACGATTCCGATCAATGGGCCGTTCATGTGCTACACGCGGCACGAGCCGGTGGGCGTGGTGGGGCAGATCATTCCGTGGAATTTCCCGTTGTTGATGCAGGCGTGGAAGTGGGGTCCGGCGCTGGCGGCGGGGTGCACGATTGTTTTGAAGCCGGCGGAACAGACGCCGCTTTCGGCGCTGCGCGTGGCGGAGTTGGCGCATGAGGCGGGGATTCCGGAGGGGGTGGTGAATGTGATTCCCGGCTTCGGCGAGACGGCGGGGGCGGCGATTGCGGAGCATTATGACGTCGATAAGGTGGCGTTCACGGGATCGACGGAAGTTGGGAAGTTGATCATGCAGGCGGCGGCGCGGACGAATTTGAAGCGCGTGACGCTGGAGCTTGGGGGCAAGTCGCCAAACGTGGTGTTTGCGGATGCGGACATGGATGCGGCGGTGGAGGGGGCGTTCTTTGGGCTCTTCTTCAACCAGGGGCAGTGCTGCTGCGCGGGGTCGCGGCTGTTTGTCGAGAGCAAGGTGTATGACCAGTTTGTGGACAAGATCCAGGCGCGGGTGAAGAAGCAGCGCGTCGGCGATCCGTTTGACATGAAGACGACGCAGGGGCCGCAGGTGTCGCAGGAGCAGTTCGACAAGGTGATGGGGTACATCCACTCCGGGCGGGAGCAGGGGGCGAATCTGTTGATGGGTGGGAACCGGGTGGGGAAGCAGGGGTACTTCATCGAGCCGACGGTGTTCACGGATGTCAAGGATGACATGAAGATCTGCCAGGAGGAGATTTTTGGGCCGGTGCTGTCGGTCATCAAGTTCAAGGATGTGGACGAGGTGATCGAGCGCGGGAACAAGAACATGTATGGGCTGGCGGCGGCGGTGTGGACGCGGGATATTGCGAAGGCGCATCGCATGGCGGCGGAGCTGAAGGCGGGGACGGTGTGGGTGAATTGCTACGACGTGTTCGATGCGGCGGCGCCGTTTGGCGGGTTCAAGATGAGCGGGATTGGGCGCGAGCTGGGTGAGTATGCGTTGCGGAATTACACGGAGATCAAGACGGTGACGGTGTCGATGAAGTGATTTGAATCGATGCCCCCTATCGAACTCCCGACGTGCAGGGGAGATTAGACGCCGGGCCCGCGGCTGAGAAGGTTGCGGGCCTGGTGGTTTTTTGCGGTGATCTGGGAGAAGCACCAAGCCCACGGCTTCCGTGCCGTGGGGATTATGGATGCGCACATTCTTTAACCATGGAGAAGCGAGAGGCGAGGTTCATTTCTGTTCGAAGAACCTTGCAGGTGGGTCGTCCTTTAATCGCCACGGCGTGGAAGCCGTGGGCTTGGTGGTTTTTGTGCTTGATGCTTCTTATTTGGCGAAGATCAGGACGATGAGCTGGGCGAGGAGGACGCGGAGGATCATGGTGAGGGGGTAGACGGTGGCGAAGGCGACGGCGGGGGCTTCGCTGGGGGTCATGGTGTGGGTGAAGGCGAGGGAGGGGGAGTTCATGGAGCCGCAGAGCAGGCCGCAGATGTGGAGGTAGTTGGTTTTCATAAAGATGCGGGCGAAGAGGCCGACGGTGAAGAGGGGGACGAAGGTGATGATGGCGCCGTAGCCGAGCCAGTAGAGGCCTTCGGGGGTCTGGAGTTTGTCGAAGAAGCCGTCGCCGCCGTTGATGCCGACGCCGATGAGGAACATGATGATGCCGAGCTCGCGGAGGAGGCCGGAGGCGCTCGGCGGCATGTACCAGATGAGAGGGCCGACGCGACCGATACGGGCGAGGATGATGGCGATGATCATGGGGCCGGAGGCGAGGCCGAGCTTGATGGGGGCGGGGAGTCCGGTGAGGGCGGAGGGGAGGAAGGGGACGGAGCCGAGGAGTACGCCGAGGAGGATGCCGACGAAAATGGGGAGGAGTCGCGGGAGGTTGAGCTCGCGGGTGGAGTCGCCGAGGAGTTTGGCGGTGGCATCGAGAGCGGCGGGCTCGCCGACGACGCGGAGGCGGTCGCCGAACTGGAGGCGGAGGTTGCCGACGGCGGTGAATTCGAGGCCCATGCGGGAGACGCGGGTGACGGCGACGCCGAGTTTTCGGGCGAGGTCGAGTTCCTGGACGGTTTTGCCGAGGGCCTCGCGGTGGGTGACGAGCATGGTACGGGTGGAGAGGTTGGAGGAGGCGGCGCGGACATCGACGGTGGAGGGTTTGCCGAGGATCATCTGGAATTCGTGGAGTTCCTCGGGCTCGCCGACCGCCAGGACGACGTCGCCCATTTCGAGGGTGGTGTCGGGGGTGGGGATGCGGGTGGTGGGGCCTTTGCGGACGCGGGAGATGACGACGGGGGTTTTGTCGAGGGCGGGGACATCCTTGACGGCGATGCCGTGGAGGTTGGGATTGGCGACCTCGATGTTCATGGTGGAAAGAGCGCTGGCGCTGGCTTTTTCGGCGGAGTCGAGGGCGTCGGCCTCGGCCTGGGGATTGACGCGGAAGAGGATGCGAATGAGGACCATGGCGATGATGACGCCGACGAGGCCGAACGGGTAGGCGATGGCAAAGGCGGGAAGGGTGATGCGCGAGGCCTCCTCGCCGCCGGGGATGGGGACGCCGGGCATGGTGGCGGGGTGGATGGATTTGAGGGCTTCTTCGGCGGAGCCGTAGGCGGGGGCGTTGGTGGAGGCGCCGGCGAAGAGGCCCACGCCGGCCTTGATGTCGGTGTGCGTGGCGTAAGAGATGCCGACGGCGAGGGCGGCGCCCATGAGGATGATGGCGACGGCCATGAGGTTGAGGGGGAGTCCGCGCTTGCGCAGGGAGGCGAGGAAGCCGGGGCCGACCTGCACGCCGACGGCATAGACGAAGAGGATGAGCCCGAAGTCGCGGATGAAGAAGATCACCGGCTGGTTGAGGTTGGCCTTGCCGAGGAGGCGGCCGAAGATCAGGCCGGTGAACATCACGCCGGGGATGCCCAGCGCGAGGCCCTTGACCTTGAATGAGCCCAGAATGAGCCCGGTGGCGGCGACGACCGCCAGGATGAAACAGGTCAGGGCCATCGACTGTGGGGGGAAGACGGCAAAAAAGGAGGAGACAAACGCAAGCATGTTGAGGCACCCTGGGAGCCCGTCACCCCCCTACCGGCACCGGGAGGGGGCGAAGGGCTGCTGCAATGGCATTATCATCGGCGATGGGGATTTGGGGCGAAATAGGGCGGGAGCCTGAGGTTCGGAGGGGGAAATCCCCTAGGCCGATAGTCGATTTCCTGAGCGGAATGGGGTTTTCGGGGGTGTGAAGGGGGAGGGCGGGGCAAAAAGGGAAGCGCCTGCCGGGGTGGGCAGGCGCTTTTTAGGAGATCGACGTAGAGGGGGGCTCAGGCGCCGGGCTGCTTGGGGAGGAGGGCCAGGATCAGCATGATGACGCCGAAGACGGCCATCACGAGGCCCCACCAGAGGTTGATGTTGATGCCGAGGGAATGCTGCGTGTACATGGGGTCGCCGCCGGTCATCATGCCGTAGATGGCGATGACGGCACCGATGATGGCGAACATGAGGCCCATCGGGAGCCGGATATCCATACCGCTCATACCGCCGCTCATGGAAACTCCTTTCTTGAAGAGACGCACCGGCAGTCCGCCGATGTGGGGACGCGGGCGCGAGGCCCGTGCCACGGGTTACCAGAAGATGATGTTGAGAATGATCGCCGCGAGGAGCACGATGATGCCGAGCGCGGCGGGTTGCTTGTACCAGGGGAGGTGGCTTTCCTTGATCTTGGGGGTGAGGGAGTAGACGAGGCCGACGAGATCCTGGTCGGACTTGGTGCGGGGGGTGAGGACGGAGATCACGACGGTGAACAGGAAGCAGGCCCCGAACGCCCAGAGGGCGGCGGTGAAGGCGCGGGCCATGTCCACGGGGTAGGTGTGGACGACGCCGAAGAAGCCGCCGGTGATGAAGCCAGGGTCATTGCCGGCGGTGATCGTGACGGCATGGTGGATGAACGCGCCAAGGGTGCCGGCGAGGAGGCCGTAGAACGCGCCGTGGCCGGTGGTCCGCTTCCAGAACATGCCGAGGAGGAAGGTGGCCAGGAGCGGCGCGTTCACGAAGCCGAAGACCAACTGCAGCACATCCATGATGTTGTTGAACTTGTTGGCGACGAAGGCGGTGAGGAGGGAGATGATGATGCCGACGACGGTGGTCACGCGGCCGACGGTGAGGTAATGCCGGTCGGAGCGATTGGGGGCGATGTAGGACTGGTAGATGTCGTAGGTCCAGACCGTGTTGAAGGCGGTGACGTTTCCGGCCATGCCGGACATGAAGGAGGCCATGAGGGCGGTGAGGCCGAGACCGAGGAGGCCCTGGGGGAAGTAGTGGGCGAGCATGAGGGGCGTGGCGAGGTCGTAGTCGTAGGAGTTGCCTTTGGGGGGAAGCGAGAAGCTGGAGCCTGCGTGGGAGCCGGCGTAAGTGAGGGCGACGGCGACCATGCCGGGGAGAATGACCAGGGCGGGGAAGAGCATTTTCGGAATCGCCGCGATGAGAGGCGTGCGCCGGGCGGCGGACATGTCGCGGGCGGCCATGGCACGCTGGACGACGAGGAAGTCGGTGCACCAGTAGCCGAAGGAGAGCACGAATCCGAGGCCGAAGACGATGACGAACCAGTTGAGGCCGAGGGGGTTTTTCGCCGCCTGGTCCATGTAGGCCCAGGAGTGGTAGAAGGCGCCGGAGCCATAAGGCTGGTGGGAAATCGGACTGGTCTGCGCGAGGGCGACGACCTCGAGCTTCTGCTTGAGGCCGGGCCACCAGCCGACATCCTTGAGGCCGAGGAACGCCAGCGGGATGAAGCCGAGGACGATGAGGAAGAACTGGAGCACTTCGTTGTAGATGGCGGAGGTGAGGCCGCCGAGGGTGATGTAGGCGAGGACGATGATGGCGGAGGCGATGAGGGAGAAGTTGAAGCTCCACATGGAGAAGTCAGCGCCCATGATGAGGAACCGGCTTTCGGGCTTGTGGAGGAGGAGTTCGAGGAGCTTGGCGAGGGCGTACATGGAGATGCCGGAGGAGAAGACGGTCATGATGGCGAAGGTGATGGCGTTGAGGCCGCGGGTTTTCTCATCGAAGCGGAGCTTGAGGTATTCGGGGACGGAGCGGGCCTTGGAGCCGTAGTAGAAGGGCATCATGAAGATGCCGATGAAGACCATGGCGGGGATGGCGCCGACCCAGTAGAAGTGGGAGGTCATGATGCCGTACTTGGCGCCCGAGGCGCCCATGCCGATGACTTCCTGGGCGCCGAGGTTGGCGGAGATGAAGGCGAGGCCGCAGATCCAGGCGGGGAGGGAGCGTCCGGAGGAGAAGAAATCCTCGGAGCTCTTGGTGAACTTTTTGAGGACGAAGCCGATGCCGATGACGAAGGTGAAATAGATGATGAGGATGATGTAATCGACGGTCCCCATCTCGATGTGCTTGCCGGCGGCGACGGCCTGGGCGGTGACGGAGCTGGCGGCAGTCGTGACGGATTGGACAACGGGCGCGGCCATCGTGTCCTGTGCGAGCAGTGAGAGATGGCCGAGGATCTGGGTGATGGGCATCGTGTTCTCGCTTCCAAAACGAAGAATATCAAAGAGACCAGACGCGGGAGGTGTAGGGAATCCAAAGAACTGGGGGGCTCCGCCCAGTTTCCGCCGAAACTGCTAAAAGCTGGCGTCTGCGTTGGGCTGAGATTGTAAAGGGGGTGCACAAGTCTGGCAACGCGGTTTCGCGTCGGCGGCTCTTTGTCCCGCGGCAAATTGTCAAAAATGTCTGCCGCTCCATGTCGCCAAATTTGAAAAGGAAGTTGCAAAAAGGAGGTTGAGCGGCGGCGCGCACTGGCGTAGCGTACGGGTTCCCGGCAGTTGAGGAGCCTTGAATGACACAAACCGCCCCCCCGCCCCCCACCCCCGCCCGCGCCGAGGCGCCCGCGCTCGCCGCACGACGCCGCTTTCCCGCCATCCAGGAAATGGGCCTCGTCGTGGTCATCCTCCTGCTCTCGCTCTTCCTCTGGCAGGCGAGCCGGCCGGTGAACCTCACGCTGCTGCCCAAGACCGTCAACGGCGTCCACATGCCCTTCCGGGTGGTGCACGAGAACGGCTTCCTTCGCACCACCAACATCGTCAACAGCGTGCTCACCGTCATGAGCTGGATGGCGATCATGTCGATCGGCGAGACGATCGTGATCATTGCGGGGGGGATTGATATTTCGGTGGGGAGCATCATGGGGCTGTCGTCGTTTGTGACGGCGCTGGCGCTGCTGCATTTGCCGCAGGGGTCGTCGCCGCTGGTGGTGCTGCTGGTGGGCATCGGGGCGGCGCTCGGTACGGGGCTGATCTGCGGGCTGATCAACGGGGCGACGGTGGTGGGATTGCGCATGCATCCGTTCATCGTGACGCTGGCGACGTTGAGCATCTTCCGGTGGGTGTCGCTGAAGCTCGGGGTGCTCTACGGGGCGAGCCAGCCGTTCGGCGACCGCCCGCTGCCGCCGGCATTTACGGATCACTTTGTCGCGTGGGAATGGAAGTACACGCGCTACGGCGGGCAGATGGTCGAATCGCTCGGCATCGTGCCGATCCTTGTGATGCTGGTCTGCCTTGCGGCGGGGTGGGTGTATCTCCGGCACACGATCTGGGGGCGGGAGACGTACGCGGTGGGCGGCAACGAAGAAGCGGCGCGCTTCAGCGGGATCCGCCTGCCGTGGGTGAAAATGCGCGTCTATGCCCTCAGCGGGCTGTGCGCGGGGATCGCTGGGATGCTCAACTGCGGGTATTACAAGTCGGCCTCGACGGACACCGGCAAGGGTTACGAACTGGATGTCATCGCGGCGGCCGTCGTCGGCGGGGCGAGCCTCACCGGCGGCCGCGGAACAGCGCTGGGCGCGGTGCTCGGCATGCTGATCCTGGCACTCATCGAGGATGGCATTTTTGTCGTCGGCAAACTCAACCTCGGTTTCGCCAAGGTGGACGTCGTCAAGGAAGATACGCAGCTTATTCTCGGCGTGGCGATCATCCTCGCGGTGGCGGTGGACCAGGTGAGCATGTGGCTGCAGGCGCGGCGTGCCGCGCGATCGCGTGCCGCCGGGCGTTGATCCAACAGACCCTCATTTCTCGGAAACATTTTTGGAGGAAGCATTCATGCGGGCGAGCACACTTCTACTGGCGGCCGCGACATGCCTGTCGCTGACGCTCGGGGCATTCGGGCAGGAAAAACCGAAGATCGTCATCGGCATCGTGGCCAAGAGCCAGAGCAACCCGGTCTTCCAGGCGGCCCATCAAGGGGCGAGGGACGCGGCCAAGGAATTGGGGGACAAGTACGGGGTGGATGTGACGGTGAACATCCAGACGCCGCCGAACGAGGACGCGCAGAAGCAGGCGGACGCGATCGAGCAACTGGCGCGGCAGGGGGCGGACGGGATCGCCGTCTCCTGCTCGGACGCCAACGCCTGCACGCCGGCG
>JBQCGD010000109.1:0-2999 GCA_051955985.1 Phycisphaerae bacterium
GGGCGCCGGGCGGGGTGGGCCGGGGCGCGGGGGGGGTTTGGTGAGGTTCGCTGCCCCGGGGGCCAGTGTGGGGGTGTTGGCGGGGACACTGGGGGGGGTGGGGAAGCGGGCGGCCCAGCGGTGCAGGGTGGGGGTGGACAGACGCGCTGGCGGATGCGCCTTCGGAGGGTGGGTGGCCGCAACAGGGTGCAGGGTGGAGGGGGTGAGGCGCAGCGGGATGCGTGTTTGGGAGGGATTTGAAATTTGAGATTTGATGAAGGGCAGGGAGGGGGGTTGGGGCGCCTGCGCGGGGAGAAAGCCGGTGGGGTGCGCGGGAGACGGGCGCTCCGTGACCGTCGCGGTACCAAAAGTGGAGGTGTGCATGAATGTGGGCCCCGAATTTCTGTTTGAGTATACCCTTACTTTTTACTAACGTCAAGCTTTGGTGTGGCGGCGCGCCGCCGCGAGTGTCCCCCTCGGCGGCGACACAAATTGCCAACAAATGAAGACCAATGTCCCCAAGTGATGATGACCGCGCGGGATATTTCACCGCGAGGTGGGGCGGGTCGTGAGCAGGGAACACGTGGGTCGTGGGAATTTGTGAAAGAGGGAGAGCGGGGGAACGTCCGTATGGGAGGGGAGAATTGTTGGTGAGGAGCAGCGAATGAAGGAACTGCGGGTCCTTTGCATGGTGGCGTGTTGGAGCGGGATCCTGCAGGGGATGGTGCGCGGGGAGGCGGGGGTGGATGCGGCGGGGCTGGTGCGGGAGGTTCGGGCGGGAGAGAAGTGGTTTGAGGAGGTGCGGTCGTTTCGAGTGGCCGGGGAAACGGTGTGGACGAAAAGCCAGCAGGCGATTGGTGCGGACCGGGAGGATCTGCAGAAGCGGTTTCCGGAGATGGAGATAACGACGAAGGCGTTTCCGGAATTGCTGGAGCGGAGCACTTCGACGATCGAAATGGCATTCAGCGCCGATCGGTTTTATTTCCACACGCACCAGCCGCTGTCCGCCGACGATACATGGCTTTGGGATGGGGAGAGAGCGCTGACGCATACGGTCTATTACTCGCATTCGCAGGAGGAGTACTCGATACGGCGAGACAAAGATGTCGGCGAGATGGAGCCGAATTGGTTCGCGTGGCCGTTGGGTGATACTCACGTGATGTGGTGGGATGAGAAACGGGCGAAGGAGATGCTGAAAGAAAGGCCGAAGGCGGAGGATTTCGCGTACCTGCGGAACGAGACGGTGGAGGGAATCGAGTGCTATGTGCTGGGGGTGCGGGGAGTGAATCTGCAAAGGTGGTCGGTAGGGGCGAAGGATCACCTGCTGCACCGGGTGGAGGTGGGAAGCCTCGCGACAGCGAAGGCGATCCTGGCGGCGTATTCGGAAGAGGCCGAGGAGCATGGAGTTTCGCTTACGACACAAGAAGAGCTAACGAAGTGGTTGAAGGGATTGCCGCGGGCGGAGCAGGATCGCGTATCGGATGCAGCGCTGACGACGGTGAACGCGACGGCGATTGCGCCGATTCAATCGTTCATGGGGGACTACAGGGAGGTGAAGGCGGGGTGCTGGTATCCATTCAAGCAGGGAAGCCTGCTGCTGGGCTATCGGCTTCAGAAGGATGGGAAGCCGGTGCGGGAGGATTGGGAGCATCCGTGGGTGAGGAATCAGACGGAGACGCGGATCGTGTCGTTGGAACTGGACAAGGCGTTGCCCCAGGAAATGTTTCGAATGGAAATGAAGGAAGGGGCGTCGGTGTGGGATGAGACGTACGATTCGCCGATGTCGTATAAGTACAAGAAGGATCGGACGCCGGCGGAGTGGGAGGAGATGGTTAATAATGCACGGGCGGCACGGGATCGGGACAAGGCGGTGGAGGCGGCGGAGGATGCGATGATCGGAACGGCAGCGCCGGCGTTTGGGGCGGGGGTGTGGATCAATAGCGACGGTCTGACTTGGGAGAAGTTGAGGGGGAGGCCGGTGGTGTTGGATTTTTTTTCGGAGTGGTGCGGGCCGTGCAGGAACGACTTGCCGGTGGCGGAGGGGGTTTATGAGGGGCGGGAGAAAAATGGGGTGACGATCATTGGGATTCACACGGCGGGGTCAAAGCGGGAAGCGATCGATAAGGTGATGGGGGAGTTCAAGATGCACTATCCGGTGTACGTGGATGTGGGGACGGAAGCGGCGTGGGGAGAATTGTTCAAGGCTTACCATTTGGACCACATTCCGCATGCGGTGCTAGTCGACTGCGAGGGGAAGGTGGCGGGGCACGGGGGGCTGGGTGAGATGCTGCGAAAGGGAGCGGGGTTGGCAGGTGGGAAGAAGGGGGGGCGATAGCGTACGCGGGCGGGTTGGGGAGTTAGGTGGCTTTCTGGGGTGAGCGGGATCGCGATGAGGTAAGCCCGATCGGGGTCCGAGCGTTGTGCGAGGGTGCAGGTTTGGAGGCAGCGGGGGGCAAAAAAGAGCAACGCGGCTTTTGGGGCCGCGTTGGTGTTTTTTTAAGTTGGTGAATTGGCTGCGAGCACTTAGACCGAGCGGTGGTGCTTCCAGCCGGCGGAGAGTTTGTGGCTGCTGGTCTTGCTGTGGGCGGTGAGCTTGGTGGACTTGTGTGCCGCATGCTTGGTGGACTTGGCGAGTTTGGTGGTTTTGGCGTGCTTGGAGACGAGGGGCTTGTGGGTGTGCTTCACGTGTTTGTGAAGCTTGGAGGGCTTCTTGTGGGTGAAGGTGGTGGTGGTGTGCTTGTGGGTGACCTTGGCGCTGACGGCCGCGGGGGCGGCGATGAGGGCGGTGCCGAGGGCGACGGCGGCGACGAGGGACTTGATCGAGAGCATGGCGAATTCTCCGAATTCCTGCATCCGTGAAGAAGAACGATGGGCGTGTCCAGGCTGATAATCACATGATTATCGGCACATCTGGCATCGAGTTCTCGCGGGAGTGACTGCAGAATGTATCGGAATTTTTCTTGGGAGTCCATGAGGGGAAAAATCTAAGGATTGGGTGAGGGCGGGAGGGGTTGGATGGG
>JBQCGD010000110.1:0-8397 GCA_051955985.1 Phycisphaerae bacterium
CCCCATCATCATCCCCTCCCTCTCCATCCCCCAGACCGACCGCGACATCATCTGGCCCCTCGCCCGCAAACACTCCATCATGCTCAACCCCCCCAACCGCACCCACCCCGACTTCTTCTCCGTCCACATCGACTGCACCAACCACAACTCTTTCCTCCCCACCCACGAACACCCGAGGAAGAAGTCAGAAGACAGTAATCAGTAGTCAGAAGCAAAAACAAAACGGCCGGTATTCCTGCCGGCCGCATATCTTCTGTCTACTGACTTCTGGCTTCTGACTACTCTTGATTCTCCGCCCGCCCATTATTATTCGGCAGCTTGATCGAACTCGCCGCCACCTTCCGATACCCAAGCTGCTTCACCACCTCCAGCACCTCCGTCCACGACGGAAACGGCCGGTTGTTCAACCGCTTGTACGTATCGATCGCCATCACAAACTCAAACTGCTCGTCCGTCATCTCCCCCTCTTCCGCACTCCGCCGGTCGTCCGACCGCCGCCGCCCCGGTCCTCGCCGCCGTTCCAGTCCCGTCGGTGAACCGATGTCCAGCACGCGCCGGTTCAGCCCCGACCGCCGGTCCACCACGTTCTTCCGCTTGTCCACCCCGTCAAACCCCGCTCCATCCGACTTCCGCCGATCCGCCGGCGGGCCCTCCTCCTCCTCGCACGCCTCCAGCGCCACGTTCGGCGCTGGCTCCACCGGCGCCACGGGCGCAACAGAAACGGCCGCCAGCGGTTTCTTCACCGCTGCGGCCGCATCAGTTTCCACGAAATACTGCGAATCGGTCGTCTGCTGACTCATGTTCTTTCCCTCGTCAACCAGCCCGAGGAAAAGACCGGTCAACTCTTACTCATCATCGTCATCGTCGTAGAAGATGTCGTCGTCATCGTCGTCGAGCTCGTCATCGTCGAACTCTTCTTCGAATTCGTCTTCATCCTCTTCTTCGAAGTCGTCGTCCTCGTCTTCTTCCTCGAGGTCGTCGTCTTCCTCTTCCTCCTCCTCATCGTCAAATTCCTCCTCCTCCTCAACATCCTTCTTCCTCTTCGCCAGAAGAAGTTCCGCAATCTCCACGTCCGTCTCCTCCACGAGTACGACAAACCCCTCCGAGTCCGGCACCAGCCGGCATTCCACCCCCGCCGCCGACAGCACCCGCGCCACCGCCGTCCACTGCGATTCCGGCACCGTGCACAACACCGTTTCCTGCGTCCCTACCATTTCCGTTCCATTCTCTATGAACATTGCTTACCTCTCGTGAGCTAGCGGGCTTTTTTATCGGAGCGCCCTGCCCTCTGCCTGTTTTCCCTTGCACGCTCCGGCCCGCTCCCACCCCCGATCCCCTCCACACGTCAGGAGAGGCGGGCAGGCCTCAGACGCCCGGTACATTACGCGCATTTGTCCCTAAGTCAATCCAACTCTGCCAAATTCTTCTACCTCCTGCCTTGCACCCCCGTTCCCGCTCCCCCTACACTTCCCTCTATCCCCCGGCTGAACCGGTGTTTTCCCCTCTTCTTCGAGGTCCCCGTGCCCACTTCCCGCCCCAAAATCGCAGTTTTCCCCGGCACTTTTGACCCCCCGACGCTTGGTCATATCGATATCATTGACCGCGGCCGAAAACTCTTCGACCAGCTCATCGTCGCCGTCGGCATCAACCCCGAAAAGGAATTCCTCTTCCCCATCGACGAACGCCTCAAGCTCCTCCGAACTCTCACCAAGCGCTTCCCCAACGTCTCCGTCGAAGCCTACGAAGGTCTCACCGTCCAGCTCGTCAAAAAACGCAATGCCGCCGCCATTCTCCGCGGGCTCCGAAACCTCACCGACCTCGACTACGAGTTCCGCATCGCCCTCACCAACCGAAAGGTCGCCTCCGTCGAAACCGTCTTCATCATGACCCGCGAAGACTTCGGCTTCACCTCCTCCTCCCTCATCAAACAAATCGCCACCCTCGGCGGACAACCCCAGCAACTCGAAGGACTCCTCCCCCCCCAGGTCATCCGCCGCCTCCTCTGGTACCGCCAGCACAAACGCGGCCCCTTCGCCTCCAAACCCCGCGACTCCCAAATGGAATAAGGTGGAGCCGACGCCCCCGTCGGCTATTTCGAATCAAAGAAAATTCTCTCGCCCAACATGTGGACTCCCGCCAACGCTTGCAACTTCGCGTCCCCCGGCAAAAAAAAGCCGCACGCGAAACCGCGGTGTGCCATGCTTATGGCCCAACCTCAAGGCCAAAGCTTGCCGCTCGGACACGCAAATCACTCATTGCATCCGTCCCAAGCATCCGTGCAAAAAAAAAGAAAACGGCACGTGCTCACGCGCATGCCGCTCTCATCTTAAATTCACTCAATCGGCAATCAGGCGTTCGACGCCCCGCTCGCCGCCGGCGCTTCCCCGCCCGCTGCCTGCGGATTCGCCGGCTGACCCTGGTTGTTGATCAACCCCAGCGCGCCCAGCGAATGGAACGACGAAAAACCGCAGCTCCGGCAGATCATCGCCGCCATCGGCATCGACGTCCCCGGAAACTTCACCTGGCCCGACGTCTCATACACCGGCACCGACACCGGAACCTCATGCACCACCCACTGGTTCTTCTTGCACATCGGGCAATCGCCCGTCAGACCGCGCGTCTGCAGCGCCTGAATGACCACCGGGGCGTAGTTATCAAAAATCGGCATGGAATGCTCCTGAACTGTGTGAAAACGCGATCTGATATGGGCCGCCTGAACCGGACTCGCGGCTCTCTACCCTGCGGCGTTCATGTCATGTCGGCGAGCCAGAATCCGCACTTTACCGCTGCCTCTCCGTTTTATCAACCCGCGAGAATATCTCTAACACCCTCAAATCCCGCAATTAATGCGACTCGCGCCGCAATCCTTTGACAACTTCCAACCCGCACAAATCCATTCGTGGCCATCGGTGCCCTTTTGTGGGCCGTTTTCGTCCTCACAGCCACAACCACAGCTTCATCCGCACCCAGCCCACAAGCTGGTGCGTCCAGATCCAGATCAACCGCGCCTTCCCAATCTCCGGCGACGAACTCACGTTCACCTTCGCTATCCCCTCCATCCCCGGCTTCATCCACGTCCGTATGTCCTTCTTCGCAAACATCGCCCGCACTTTGAACACGTTGTGCTGCTCCGACACCACCGCCAGCGGATCCACTCGCTCCACCGTGAACGGAATCCGATCCCCCGGATACGTGCTCGTCGCCAGCTCCCCTGTCTGCCCCACCTTCACCTCCGCAATCTGGTCCTCCGGCACCGTGATCGACGCCCGCAGCTTCTCCCGCTCCCCGACCTCAAACAACTCATCCCCCGTCTTCACCGGCGCACCCAGCTTCTGCTTCAAATCCCCCGCAAATACCACCCCGTTGATCGGCGTCTCCACCGTCGCGTGATCGATCCGCCACTGGTACAACGCCACCTGCGCATCCGACCCCTGCGCCTGCGCCAGTTCATCGTTCCGCTCCCCGATCTTCCCCTGGCTCTCATACACCTTCGCCTGCTGCCGGTGCCCCTCCGCATCCGCCTTCGCCTTCGCCAACTGGCTCTCCAGCTCCGCCGTCTCCAGCGTCGCCAGCACCGTCGCCGGCCGCCGAATCAGCAGCGGCACCAGGCTCTCCCGCCCCGCCAGCTCGTCAAACGCCGACGCACGCTTCTTCGTCCACACCGGATCCCCGATCTGCACGTTCACCGTCTTCAGGAACCCGTCGAACGGCGTCGAAACAATCTGCTTCTCCTCCGCTTCAAACGTGAACGACCCCTCCACGTTGTAATCCGCCTTCACAAAAATCGACACCGCCAGCAACGCCGTCACCGCAATCGCGATCGCCTTCGCCCACGTGTGCTTCGTCCCCACCACCCACGATAGCCCGTTCCGCGTCGCTTTCGCCGCCTTCGCCCCCAGCCACAAATCATGCTCGTACAAGTCCACCAGCCGCGCCGTGAACAAATCGCACGTCAGCCGCAAGGTCTCAATCTCGTCCAGCGTCAGCGGCTGCTCCAGCTTCCGCTCCACCGTCAGCACCGCCACCACCTTCCCCTCCCGACGCAGCGGAAATGAACACACCGCGTCCGGACCGTGCTTCGTCGACAGCTTCTCCGTCTCCCGGTACACGAAACTCGCATCCTTCGGCGGCGGAAACAGGATCTCCAGGTCCTGGTCCAGGCACTCCTCCATCGCCGACTCAATATCCTGCACCAGCTGCATGTGCCGCGTGATCTTCTCCGTGTGGCTCAACGCCTTCAGCCGCACGTACCGCCCCTTCAAAAACCCGATCCCCACCCGCTCCGCCTTCCACCGCGAAGCCAGCTCGTTGCACAGCGCCATCGACGCCGCCATGAACTTCGCCGGCGCATTGATCGACGCCAGCGTCTCAAACGCCGACTTCAACCGCTCCAGCTCCATCCCCCGCCGATTCATCTCTTCCTGGATCTGCGTAAGCTGCTGCTGATCCACCAGCACCTGCGGCCTGCCGCCAGCCACTACATTGAACGTCGTCATCGTCTTCTATCCCTGATCCTTTTGTGCTCTTCTCTTCTCGCGGATTCCAACCACTTACTGCTGGCTCGCGGCGGCAACCTTCGGCGCGCTGAAACTCACGCTTACCCGCTCCCCCAGCTTCCGATGCTCCGGATTCGGCACCTCCACCCGCACCCGCAGCGTGTCGCTCGCCGAATCCGCCACCGATGCCACGTGGATCACCTTCCCCGACAACGTCTGATTGTTCGACAACTTCACCTCCGCCGGGTCCCCCTCCTTCAACCGCTCCCCCTCTGCATACGGCACCGCTACGTCCATCCACATCGGATCCGTCTTCACCAACCGCATCACCTTCATGTTCTGCGTGTCCACGCTCTCCCCCTGGTGAATCAGCAGCTCCTCCACCGTCCCCGAAAACGGTGCATACAGCTTCGTCTTCTCCACGATCGCCTGGTTCTGCTGGTATTGATCCACATCCTGCTCGTGCTGCTTCTCCGCAATCTGGATCTTCGCCGCGTCCACCTTCTGCTGCAGCACCGCATGCTGCACTTCATACTGGCTCGATGCCCCAGTCTTCTTCAGGTTCTCCGCATCCGTCTTGCTTTGCTGCTCAATAATCTTCTGCGCATCCACCTGCGTCATGTCCTCGGCCTTGCTCTTGTACAACGCCAACGCCGCCAGCTCCTCCGAATCGTCCTGCCGCGCCAGAAGCTGCCCCTTCTCCACGTGGTCCCCCTCCTTCACCAAAATCTCCACCACACGCCCCGGCCGCACAAACGACAGCGTCACATCCTGGCTCGGCTTCGTGATCGCCTCGATCCCCCCGCTCGACGACGAATCCGCACCCAACGCCGGACACGCAAACGCTGCAGCAACCATGATGCACAAAGCCCTGTTGAACGCTCTTGCTGCCATAGAAAGAACTCCGTTGAAACCACGTCCCTCACTGGAACGTGTAACCGTTTCTCAGGGTGCACAAACCTCCGGGACCACCGGAGCTCATCTGCCCCGTAGCCCATCCGCTGGGTACCCGAGAATGCAAAACCACGTTCCGTCTAGTATCGACAACCAGTTATCAAATAACAAGGCCCCCACACATCCTTAACCCTGCCCAGCCCCCCCAATCCCAGTCCCTCAGACCCCAGACCCTCCAAGCCTCCAAGCCTCCAAGCCCGGCCGCCAGGCCCCAAGCCTCCCCCCTCCCTTCACGCCCCGCCCCTCCCCCGCTACAATCGCCGCATGAATAACAACCTCACCCACCAAACCGTCCCCATCCTCGATTTCGGCGCCCAATACGTCCAACTCATCGCGCGCCGCGTTCGCGAAGCCGGCGTCTACTCCGTCCTCGTCCCCCCCGACATCTCCCTCGAAGACCTCCGCAAGCTCAACCCCGTCGGCCTCATCCTCTCCGGGGGCCCCGCCTCCGTCTACGAAGAAAACGCCCCCAAATGCGACCCCCGCATCTTCGAGCTCGGCATCCCCGTCCTCGGCATCTGCTACGGCATGCAGGTCGCCGCCCAACTCCTCGGCGGCGACGTCAAACCCGCCGCCGCCCGCGAGTACGGCCGCACCAAACTCCACATCACCGACACCTCCGCCGACCTCATGCACGGTATCCCCTCCGAAACCACCGTCTGGATGTCCCACGGCGATCAAGTCAAAGACCTCGGCCCCGCCTTCCTCCCCCTCGCCTCCACCCCCACCTGCCCCATGGCCGCCATGCGACACACCAACAAACCCTTCTACGCCGTCCAGTTCCACCCCGAAGTCACCCATACCCCCCACGGCACACAACTCATCGAAAACTTCCTCTACCGCATCTGCAAAGCCACCGGCTCCTGGCAAATGGCCAACGTCGTCGATGCCTCCATCGACAATATCCGCAAACAAGTCGGCTCAAACACCGTCATCTGCGGCCTCTCCGGCGGCGTCGACTCCTCCGTGCTCGCTGCCCTCCTCCACAAAGCCATCGGCGACCAGCTCAAATGCATCTTCGTCGACAATGGCCTCCTCAGAAAAAACGAACGCCAAACCGTCGAATCCACCTTCCGCGACCACTTCAAAATCGACCTCGTCACCGCCGACGCCAGCAAAGAATTCCTCACCGCACTCAGCGGCGTCACCGACCCCCAGCAAAAACGCAAAATCATCGGCAAAACCTTCATCGACGTCTTCAAGCGCGAAGCCACCCAAATCGAAAATCGAAAATCGAAAATCGAAAATAAACCCTTCCTCGCCCAGGGAACCCTCTACCCCGACGTCATAGAATCCGGCCACGGAATAACGGCAGGTAAGACCACGGCAAATATTAAGCTCCACCACAACGTCGGCGGTCTCCCCGAACAACTCGGCTTCGAACTCGTCGAACCCCTCCGCGACCTCTTCAAAGACGAAGTCCGCAAACTCGGCACCCTCCTCGGCCTCCCCGAACACATCGTCTGGCGCCACCCCTTCCCCGGCCCCGGCCTCGCCGTCCGCTGCATCGGCGAAATCACCGAAGAAAAACTCGCCATCCTCCGCGACGCCGACGAAATCTTCCTCGAAGAAATCGTCGCCGAAAACCTCTACCGCACAACCGCCCAGACCTTCGCCGCCATCCTCCCCATCCGCGCCGTCGGCGTCATGGGCGACGGCCGCTCCTACCAGCACGTCATCGCCCTCCGCTCCGTCGACACCTCCGACTTCATGACCGCCGACTGGTCAAGAATCCCCTACGAAGTCCTCGCCCGCGTAAGCAACCGCATCGTCAACGAAGTCCGCGGCGTCTCCCGCGTCGTCTACGACATCACCTCCAAACCCCCCGGCACCATCGAATGGGAATGACCCCCCGCAACTCACCTCAGAGCCGCCGTTAGCCGTCGCCGTAGCGGCGACGTTTCCCGCCCCCCCACAAACGGCCGGTGCCTCAACGCACGGAGTCCCGACGTCACAGCCCGCCTTTTCGCGGCGCCCAGGCTTATCACCGTCGGAATGGGTTGTACTTCTCGCACATTTTCAAGAATTCTTCTCTGGTCATCACCCCTGGATAGGCATCTACCACCTTCATCGTTAACCTTTCTTGAACCATCATGGGCATGTAGTACTTCGGTCGCCATGGTTCTGCGGTCGTGAGATGTAAGAAAACAGGTCCAATGGTTTCAAGTTGTGCAGTCGAATCTTGGAGTTGTTTGTACTCTGCTGTCCCGAACCTTGCCCCACCGGCAATCATCGGCCCCGTGGCGCCAAGGCTGATTCCCGACGAATACGGCTGGAAGGCTCCCTCTCTCGGCAGCAAGACAGCCAACAAATCCGCGCCCACGCTGGAATTGATCTTTGATGTTTCTTGGATTGTCTTTACGAACCAACGGAGCACATTGTCAGGATTTGTCAGCACATCTCTTTTGTTGAGCTGCCTGGTTGTTTTATCCATTTTGGCTTGGATTCGTGAACTTAGCTTCGCGCCGGTCCTGACGATGTCTAATTCGCCCTTCCCACAAATTGTGTTGGTGGAGAACTCCGTCGAGGGTGAGTTGATGTTCCCCATCCCGTTTTCGTAATTGGAAACGATCCATATTTGAGGCGCGCTATTTTCAGGAGATCCAGCCCACCCGGCAATGACAAACGAGTGAGGACGCTTCAAATGCTTGAAGGCAAGCGTTGCCCTTTTTCGAAGCAACTCCGGCACTCTTTCGAGTTCCTCACGCCCAATCTCTTCGACTTGCGATGCAATCCAATAATCCGTCACGAGCGCGCCGATCCTTGCGCACCCCGTATACCCAATTACCGCCCGATTGTAGAACTGTACGACCTTGTTGGAATCGCTTTCATAGAGGCTCCCATCCTCTAGCGCTCGTGTAACTTCTCTTCTGTAAAACCCACCGCAAGCAATTCCGCCGCCGGGGCCTTGTAGCACCGGCGAGCGAAGCGAGCGGGTGCGGAAAGG
>JBQCGD010000111.1:0-13846 GCA_051955985.1 Phycisphaerae bacterium
TTGACCCGGCTCATCGCATCGAGCCGCACACGTTCCTTTGCCGACATTGTCAGTTTTTCCATCCTGGCCGGTATACCCCGGCCTTCGGTGGGTGACACTTCTACTTCGGCTAAGGGGTGACAATTCTACTCCGGTACAACATCGAGCGACGATCGAGGCTTCCACGTTGCGCTGCTTTGGGTTACAACTGGGGGCTATGCTGGAACGAATTCCTGCACTTGTTGCGGCCATCTGCATGACGATCTACTGGGGTTACGTGCCGATCAAGGGGTACCGGCTGCGCCGGAAGCACGGGAAGGCCTTTAACGCCCTGCCGCGCGAGGAGTTGTGGTCGCGGCTGATCTGGTATCCGTGCATTCTGGCGTTGCTGGTGGGGTTGTGGTTGGTGGCGTGCCGGCACTGGCACTGGGTGGGGGTGGCGTGGCTGTGGGAACCGAACGGCGTGTGGGCGGTGTTGGCGGCGGTGGGATCGGTGGTGACGGTGGTGTGCACGGCGTTGACGTTTGTCTGCTGGCGCAAGATGGGAAAGTCGTGGCGGATCGGGATTAACTCGGGGGAGAAGCTAGATCTTGTCTCGACGGGACCGTACCGGTTTGTGCGACATCCGATTTATGCGTTGCGAATGCTGATGGATGTGTGTCTTTTTGTCATGGCTCCCGTGCCGCTGGTGCTGTTGGCGGCGGGGGGTGATTTCCTTTTGCTGCAGTTGGAAGCTCGGCGGGAGGAGAGGTACATGGAATTGCAGCACGGGGCGGTTTACGCAAATTACAAGAATTCCGTGGGGCGCTTCGTTCCACGGGTGTTTGTCGTGTAAGATGCTCGGAGTGTTACAGTTCAACCGTTAGAAGGATTGGAAGTGACGCAGGTCGTTGCGACACCCTCAGGCGAAATCGAGTCGGCGGTGAGGCTGCCGCGCGATCCGAGTTCGCCGAACCTTCCCGACACGGCGCCGCGGGCGCGGGTGCGGCTGAACGCCTTCCAGCGGCTGATGCGGCGATGGTCGCACATGCACCCGTACAACGCGGGACAAGTGATGGAAGTGAGCGGGGTTGCGGACATCGAGCGGTGGAAGCGCGCCACCCAGGAAGTGCTGGGGGAGATGGGGCTGGGTCCGGCGACCATTGACGAGCGGGACGAGCATGCGTCATTTTTCGGCGTGCCGGAAGTGGCGATCGAGGAGTCGGGCGCCACACTCGCGGCGTTTTTTGAAGAAGAGCTGAATCGGCCGTTTGCGGCGGGGGATGTGCCGGTCCGTTTTTGCGTGTTGCCGTACGTGGGACGCAACGGTTCGACGGAATCGCATTATTTCGCGGCGGTGTACGACCACTGGATCGCCGATTCGCGGGCGATGCGGGAGCTGATGCATCGCATTTTCGAACGGTATCGCAGCGGCGAAACGAAATTGGCAGCGCTGACCCTGGAAGCGCCAAGTTTCCGGAAACTTTTCCAGAAGCACGTGGGACGGCTGGTGCGGTGCGCGGCATTACGCGAGAGTTTGAAAAACTGCTGGCGGCACCGGCGAGGATTTCGGATCAATATTCCCGATCCGCTGGATTTCCACAGCCGGTTCCTACTGCGGCAGATGCCCGAGGGATTGATCGAGCGGGTGCATGCCTTCGCCAAGCAGCGCGGGGCGAGCGTCAACGACATGTTCATCGCGGTGCTGTCGCAGACGATGGGCGTTTACACGCACGAGCAGCGGCTCAAGCGGCGGAAGAAGAAGTTTCATTTTCCCCGGCGGCAGGTGGGGATTGGGACGATCGTGGACATCCGGGACGCGGCGAGCGAGCCGTTGGACCGGGTGTTCAATCTCTATCTTTCGAGCTACACGGTGGTCCTGGACCAGCCGGAGCGGCGGGACGTGGATGCGGTGACACGCGAGGTGGCGTCGACGACGTCGCGTTTGAAGAAGAGCTTTGCGACGGTGAAGGGGTTCTGGGCGTTCGCGATGGCGCGGATCTGGTGGGACATGAACTCGTCGCCGCGCAACCGGGCGCTCCTGTTGCACAAGATGGTGCCTGTGGTGGCGGGGATTTCAAACGTGAAAATGACGGGGAGCTGGGTGGATCGAACGGTGTCGGCGCGGGATGAGAGCGGGAAGCCGCGGGTGCTGGATTACCTGCGTATTTCGCCGACGGGGCCGTTGATTCCGCTGGTGTTCACGCTGACGACGATCGGGCAGCGGTTAAGCCTTTGCGTGACGTACCGCACGACCGCATTCTCCGATGAACAGGCGCGGGAAATTGTGGGGGATTTTGTGGAGAGGTTGCAAAAGGCGGTGGGGTAAGCGGCGGCGGGGGAATTTCGTTGCGGGCGAGCGGGCGGGGAATCACAATTCCAAGAATGTCCATTTTGCGAACGATTACCGGCCCGGTACGCAGCGTTGCGGATGTTCTGTTTCCGCAGACGTGCTGGGCGGATGGGGAGGCGCCCGAGGCGCTGGCGGGGCTTTCGGAGGGGGCGCGGTTGCGCATCGGGCGGCTGGCGGCGCAGGGGTATTGTTTCCGGTGCGGGCTGACGACCGGGCCGTTTGCGCGAAATGACGCGGAATTCCGGTGCGGGCGATGTGCGGGGCGGCTGGCGGGCATTTCGCGCGCGGCGCGCGTGGGGACGTTCAGCGAGCCGCTGGTGGGGTTGGTGCATCGGATGAAGTTTGGCCGCGCGTGGGAGGTGGCGGGCGTGGTGGCGCCGTTTCTGCATCATGCGATGGTGCGCGTGGCGGAGGAGACGGGCGGGCGGGTGGATTGTCTCGTGCCGGTGCCGCTGCATTGGTGGCGGCGGGCGCGGCGGGGATTCAACCAGGCGGAGGAGCTGGCGCGCGAGACGGCGCGGATGGGTGGCTGGGAGGTGCGGCGGGTGTTGAAGCGGGTGCGCGGGACGAGTGCGCAGGCGCGGATATCAGCGCCGACGGCGCGGGCGGAGAATGTGAAGGAGGCGTTTGTGTGCGTGAATGCGCAGGCGGTGGCGGACAAGCATGTCTGGCTGGTTGACGATGTGATCACGACGGGAGCAACGCTGCATGCGGCAGGGGCGGCGCTGCGGGAATTGCCGAAGGAATTGCGGCCGGCGTCGGTGAATGTGGCGGTGTTGTGCGTGACGGACCACGAATCGCCGCCGCCTCAGGAGTGATTGGCGATTAGGCCTTCAGGATTTTCTGCCGGCTTTCCGTGACGTTCTTCGTGGCATTGCGCGTGTCAACCACCACGCGGGCGTGTTTAACGATGGTGTTGTAGTCGTACGCGGTGTGGTCGGTGGAAATGACGACGACATCGTATTTTTTCAGATTCGCCGGCGTGATGGGAATGCTCTTTTTCTTGAGGTCGTGTTCGCGCTGCTTGTGCGTCGTGGGGATGTGCGGATCGTTGTAGTCGACCTTCGCGCCACGGTGTTCGAGCTGTTCAATCAGGATGATCGATGGGGATTCGCGGAGATCGTCGACATCCTTTTTGTAGGCAAGGCCGAGGACGAGGATTTTGCTGCCGCGGATGGCTTTGCCTTTTTCGTTGAGGGCGTCGGCGATTTTGGAGATGACGTAGTAGGGCATGGCGACGTTGAGTTCGCCGGCGAGTTCGATGAAGCGGGCGGTGACATCGTAGCGTTTCGCCTTCCAGGAGAGGTAAAAGGGGTCGATGGGGATGCAGTGCCCGCCGAGACCGGGGCCGGGGTAGAACGGCTGGAAACCGAAGGGCTTGGTTTTAGCCGCGTCGATGACTTTCCAGACGTCGATGCCCATGCGATCCAGGATGATCTTGAGTTCGTTGATGAAGGCGATGTTGATGCAGCGGTAGCAGTTTTCGAGAATCTTCGCGGCCTCGGCGACTTCGCAGGAGTCTACGGGAACGACCGTCTGCACGGCGTGCGCGTAGAGCGCGGTGGCGGCTTCCAGGCTGGGGCGGTCGTACCCCCCTACCACTTTCGGAATCGAGACGGTGTCGAAGTCGGTGCGGCCGGGATCTTCGCGCTCCGGGGAGTAGGCGAGGAGAAACTCTTTGCCCACGGTGAGGCCGGATTTCTCGAGAGCGGGAAGGATGACTTCGCGCGTGGTGCCGGGGTAGGTGGTGGACTCGAGAACAACAAGCTGGCCGCGGCGGAGGTGCCGGGCGATGGTCTCGGCGGTTTTGACGACGTAGGTCATGTCCGGGTCGCGGTTCTTGGTGAGCGGCGTGGGGACGCAGATGATGAGGGCGTCGCATTCCTTGAGGCGGGAGAAATCGGCGGTGGCATCGAAGCGGTTCTGTTCGAGCAGTTCGCGGATGAAGGAGGAGGGAATGTGCTTGATGTAGCTTTGGCCGGCCAGCAGCTTTTTGATTTTGGTGGGGTCGACATCGAAGCCGATGCAGCGAAGACCGCCGCGGGAGAACGCCCGGATGAGCGGCAGTCCGACATAGCCGAGGCCGAGGACGCCGACGACGGATTGTTTTTTCTGGAGACGCGCGAGGAGTGCTTTGGACATTTGTGGTTCCGCCAAGAGTGCTTTTGAAGGCGGGCATTATAGGGGATCGCTTCGCAACGGGCACTGAGTGGAACGGGAGGGCTTAATGGAACCAAGAGCACGGAGAACACGGAGAGCACGGAGATGGAGAGAAGAACTTTGGAACTCCCTCCGTGTTCTCCGTGAGCTCCGTGGTTTCAAACCGGTTTTTAGTTGTTGGGGGATTCTTGTTTGGGGGCGGAGGCGGGCGTGGACGTTGCCTGCCAAGGGACCATTTCGGGAACGAACTGCTTGAGTGCGAACAGGACGCGTTCGCGCACGGTGCAGTGCTGCAGCGGTTCGAGTTCGTCCATCATTTTCTGGACGTGTGCGTTGGGCGCGGGTTCGCTTTTCCAGATGGCGATCTTGGGGTGGCGGGTGGCGACCATGTTCTCGCCGCGGATGGAGAGTTCTTCGTAGAGTTTTTCGCCGGGGCGCAGGCCGGTGAAGACGATGGGGATGTCGACCTCGGGGCGGAGGCCGGAGAGGATGATCACGTCGCGCGCCAGGTCGAGGATTCGGATGGGCTGGCCCATGTCGAGGACGAAGATTTCGCCGCGCTGGCCGAGGGCGCCGGCCTGCAGAACAAGTTGGCTGGCTTCGGGGATCGTCATGAAGTAGCGGCGCATTTCAGGGTGGGTGACAGTGACCGGGCCACCGGCGGCGATCTGCTGCTTGAAGATCGGCACCACGCTGCCATTCGAGCCGAGGACGTTCCCGAAGCGCACGGTGATGAAGTTCGTGTGGCTGCGGCGGGCGAGGGCCTGGGTGTAAATCTCGGCACAGCGCTTCGTCGCGCCCATGATGCTGGAGGGGTTCACGGCCTTGTCGGTCGAGATCATGACGAAGTTCTTCACGCCGTTCGCCGCGGCGGCGTCGGCGAGGGTCTTGGTGCCGAACACGTTGTTGCGGATCGCTTCGCCCGGGTTGGATTCGGCGAGGGGGACGTGCTTGTGGGCGGCGGCGTGGAAGACGATGCTCGGCTGGTAATCCGTGAAGACCTGGTCCATGCGGATGGCGTCGGAAATGTCGCCGATGGTGGGGGCGAGTTTGACGGTGGGAAAAGTCTTTTTGAGTTCGCGCTCAATTTCGAAAATCGCGTTCTCGGCTTTGTCGAGCAGGACGAGCAATGCCGGTTCATAGCGGCAGATCGTGCGGCAGAGTTCGCTGCCGATGCTCCCGCCGGCGCCGGAGACAAGGACCGTCTGGCCGTGAAGCATGGCGCCCACGGCGGCGAGATCGGTCTGCACGGCGTCGCGGCCGAGAAGATCGTTCACGCCGACGTCGCGAATCTGCGTGGCGGCGGCTTTTCCGGCGAGGATGTCCTGCAGGCTTGGGATCGTGCGGAAACGGAGTGCGGGGCCGCTGCCGGGAGCGCCGGCGCCGCGCATGTCCGTGGCCATCTGCGTCGCGCGGCACAGCGAGACGATGCGCTGCATCTCCTGGTTCGAAGCGCTGGGCAACGCGATGAGGATTTCGCCGATCTGTTCTTCATGGCAAAGGCGCGGAAGGCTGGAGATGGGACCGAGCACCGGAGCGCCATGGATCCGCAGCCGGGCCTTCGCAGGATTGTCATCGAGCAGGCCGACGACGCGGTAACGCTGTTCGGGCATGCGGCGGATTTCGCGGAGAACGGCTTCGGCGGCATCACCGGCGCCGACGATCAGCAGTCGCACAAGTCCGCCGGTGGCGATCGGCCGCGATTCCTCGTGAATGAGGCGCGCAAAGACGCGAGCGCCGCCGACAAGCATCACGCCGAAGAGCCAGTCGAGCAGAAAGACCGTTTCCGGCATTCCGGCAATGGCCGCGGGCTTGGCGTGCAACCACAGGGCAAGGCTTTGCCAGAGGTAGTACGCGGCGAAGACCAGGCCAAGGGAGATCTGCGAGCCGGCGAGAAGGCTGATGAGGTCGCCCAGGCCGACGTACCGCCAGGTGCCGCGGTGCAGACCCATGGTCCACCAGACGGCGAGCTTGATGCCCAAAACGAGCGGGAGTAGCGGAAGGAAGTAGGCGATCGCCCAGTTGCGTCCGGCGGCTGCGCCGGGGCCGACAATTGTCAAAGAAAAATCGAAGCGGACCGCAAGGGCAAGCCAGAACGCAAGCGCCAGCAGCACGATCTGCGCAGAGAGAATCAGGCCGCCCCTCCCGGCGCGCTTCCAGGGAGGAATTCCCCCCCGCTCGAAACTGGACTGCAGCGACTGTGTCACGCATGATTTATCGGTCGTTTTGTCCTTGTCGCTTAAGTGGCGGTTGGGAAAAGGGAACCCGCCCGGGAAGGGCGGCCCCGCGCCACGTCAGGCATCGCTTTCGGCGGCGGTTCGAGGCCGGTTTCCGCAACCCACCGGTATGGACCTCCACCGATGCCCGTTGCTGAAAGCGACAAGCGTGGGCGGGAACGATGCAATCGAAGGCACCCGGCGCGCATTGCTCTTACGCCCCCTGAATCGGGCAGCAGACTCACGCGGAGTGGCATTGGAAGAAACCGACCTGGAACTGATGGCCAAGGCCCAGAAAGGGCACACGGATGCGTTTCACCGGTTGGTCGACCGGCACGCTGCGCCCCTGTTTCGGCTCGCCACGACCCTTGTGAGAACGCACGACGATGCCGAGGACGTCGTGCAGGAAACATTCGCGGCGGCGTTCAAGGCGTTGCATTCCTTCCAGCAGCGTTCGTCGGTGAAGACCTGGCTGTTTGCGATCTGCTACCGGCAGGCGGCGCTGCTCCGGCGGAAAAACAAGAACCCGATTCGCATGCTGGGCGACGATGAATCACTCACGGCCGATCCGGGCACAATGGGGGGCAAGGGGCATGCGGCATCGGTGGATGTGCGGCTGGATGTGCAGGCGGCGCTGGCGAAACTGCCGGAAGATCAGCGCGCAATCCTGATGCTGCGGGAGTTTGACGGCCTGTCGTATGAGGAAATTGCGACCGTGCTGGAATTGCCGCGAGGGACGGTGGAGTCGCGGATCTTTCGGGCACGGCAGGCGTTGAAGGAATATTTGCTGCCGAAAGAGCCGTCGTAACCCCCCTGCCAATTTGAGTGCCCGTTCCGACGATGCCCCGCCACCGGCAGCGCTGCTATTCGACGCGGCGTTCGAGGGATTCCATGCCGTGCGGGGCTTCATGCGTGGGCTCGGGGCGGCGCGGTGCGGACGTTTTGGCGGCCGCAGTGTCGGGTTTGGCAAGGATCCAGCAGAGCATGAGAAGTGGAACGCCGATGCAGAGCAGCACGTCGGCGAGGTTGAAGATCCACGGATACCAGCTCACATAAAAGCGCAGCATGTCTCGAACGCCGTTGTGGATCGCGCGATCGTACAGGTTGCCCAGTGCGCCGGCGGTGATCATCCCCAGCGCGAGATGCACGACCCATTGGCGGGCCTTGCTCGTGGCGAAGACCCACAGAATCATCGCCATCGCGATGATGCTGAAGAGCAGGAAGTACGTGACGTACCCTTGGAAAACGCCGAAGACCGCCCCGTGATTGATGATCGTGGTGAAGCCGAGGAAATGTGGGATGATCGGCTCCGGCGGGTTGAGCTGCGCGGGGTTGCGCCCGGCGGCAACCTGGGCTGCATCCGCAACAGGGGGAACGCCATCGGGGAAGGACCAGGCCTTCAGCCACAGGTCCGCTGTGAGCCCGAGGATGGCCGGGAGGAGGAGTAGCAACCAGGCGCGAACCGAGCGGTAGGCGAGAAGGCCTGTTTCTGCGGTGTTGTGCTTGGAGGAGTCGTCCGGGGCGGCAGCGTCGCGAATCGGCTCTTTTGCAGAATCGCTCATGACCGCACCTCCGCGAAGTCAGCAGGCATCGGGGACTTAGTCCTCGTCGTCATCGCCGTCGTCATCGGACGAGGAGGCGCTGTCGCGGGCGATCTTGCCGGACTCGAGCAGGCGGGAGTACTCGATGGTGTACTTGGCCCAGGGAACGGCTTCGAGGCGGACGCGGGGGATCGGTTTGCCGGTGCCCTGGCAGGTGCCGTAGGTGCCGTCTTCGATGCGGACGAGGGCTTCCTGGATTTCGCGGAGGATCTGGCGTTCGGACTCGATGAGGCCGAGCGTGAATTCCTGTTCGAAATTGTCGGTGCCGACGTCGGCCATGTGGATGGGCATGTTGGAGAGGTTGGAACCGCCCTTGAAGGCTTCGGACTCCATGGAGCCGACATCGCCGAGGATTTCCCGACGCTTTTCGAGAAGGAGATTACGGAAATACTGGAGATCGGACTTGGAAAGACCGGAAGGAACTTTTTCCTTTTTTGTTTCCTTGGCGGGCTCCGGGGCTTGCGCCTTTTTCGCGGCCACCTTGACTTCAGCGGCCTTCGGCTTGGATTTCAATTTGGACTCCTCAACCCGCTTGGACTTCTTGGCGGCGGGCGCAGCCTTGCGGCTGGGGGCTGTCTTTTTCGTCTTTTTTGCCATTGCTTTCTGCTGCGCCATGTGAACGTCGCCCTAAGCACAAGACTTGCGATGAATGATCGACAGTCGGCGTGAAGCGTGAACAAAGGCGATGCCCGGTCACGAAAAGCCGAGTCTTGCTTTTATACCGATGCGGCGAAAACGTGTCAAACCCGTCCGGGAGTGGGGTTGAGAGTCGCCGTGACGACATGGGGGAGGGGGAAAAAGCGGACAAATTGTCAGGCAGAGGCGGCGTCGTTGTGCACGAGGGGAATGCCGCCATCCAACACACTTTCCGCAAAGACGAATTCTTTTACAACATGCCCTCCCAGAATGTGTTCCTGCAGGATTCTCTCAAGAATGGGAGGGTCGGCGGAGTGATACCAGACACCTTCGGGAAGGACGACGGCGATGGGGCCGCGCATGCACATCCGCAGGCAATGCACTTTCGTACGGAAGAGATGAGTCGGGGCTTGATCCAGTTTCAGCTCCGCGATGCGCTTTTTGAGGTAAGTCCAGGCGGCATCGCCCCGTGCAGGATCCACGCAGTCGGGACCGGGGCATAACAAAAGGTGACGACGAATGTTAGGGACACCGTACGCAAGAGCTTGGGACTCGAGTGTTGCGCCGGGCGCGGGTTTTGCCATCGATATCTCCGTTCTGTCCGGCCTACTATTAGAGAGGCGGCGGTTCGCTGGGTCCGAGAGCAACCGAAATTCCGAGGCGGGATTTCGGGGTTTTTCGGACGAAGTATTGATGAGGCCTATTGGTTCTGTCGATAGTCAGGGTATCAGCCGTCAGTCAAGTTGGAGCGGGCCCATGGCCACGACTCGGGACATTGTACAGGGGACGCACAGCCGGTCGATGCCGATGCCGGCAGTGGAGCGTCTGAGTGCGTCACCCGCGGCTTCGCCGGTGCGGTTAGGTCCTGGCGTACAAGAGTTTAAGGATCGCCGGCGGCGGCGGCGCGTGGACCTGCAGCCGATGTACACGGCGGTGTCGGTGCGGGTGCTTGCGCGGCGGGATGAGCCGCTGGAGGGGCATGCGGTGAATTTGAGCGAGACGGGGGTCGTGGTGGAAATCGACAACATGATTCCGATCGGCCAGGCGGTGACGCTTGAACTTAAAGTGGCTGGGCTGGGGCGGTTGCGCGAGGAGCAGTGGCCGACGTATGCGGTGGCGGCGGAAGTGGTGCGGATCGACGACCTGGCGGAGTTTCCGCAGGGGCCGTACAAGGTGGCGATGCGTTTCGTGCGGATTCCGACGATGACGCAAGCAGCGATTGCACGGTATGTTGCGACGCATGAGAGCAAAGCAACCGCGTGAATGAGGGGTGGGTGACGTGCCGCGCGGGCTTCCGACTATTCTTGTCATTTTGGTGATTGCGCTGGGGCTTGGCGTATGGGGATGGTGGGGATTTGGTACAGAGATGCGCCAAATCTCACCGGCTGAGGGTGCAGTTCCGGACGGAAAAAGTACGGTTTCGGACGGAAATAACCCACAACATGTACGGGTAATGACGGCCAACGTGCGGATTTCGATGCCGGACGATGGGGTGAATGCATGGCCGAACCGGCGCGAGTTGCTGGTGAAGACGTTGCTGAAGTACAACCCGGACCTGATCGGGTGCCAGGAAGTGTCGCCGGCGCAGGGGGCGTATCTGATCAAGGAACTGGCGGCGGGGTATTCGTACGCGCCGCGTGCGGGGGTGGGGAAGATCGAGGGGGAGAATGGGTCGCGGGCGTCGCAGTTGCTGGGGGAGGTGACGGCGTCGTTTGCTTCGCTGAACACACTGTTCTACCGGGCGGATCGGTTTGAGCAGGTGGATGGGGTGGCGGGGCTGGTGCTGCCGGACCAGCCGCAGGCGGTGGCGTCGGAGAATACGTTTTTTACGCTGGCGGTTCTGCGCGAGAAGCAAGAAGCAAGAAGCAAGAATGAAGGAGGGGGTGGGCGGATGTTGATCGTAGTGGATACGCACATACGGCACCAGGCGGCGTTTGCGGTAAAGTGTGCGCTCAAGTTGCGGGAGGATGTCGCGCGGTATTTGAAGAAGTATCCGGGGGCGGGGGTGATTGTGATGGGGGACATGAATCATGACCGGACGGAGGCGCCGTACCGGGCGCTGGAAGGGGTGGCGGGGGCGGCCGATGGGTTGGGGGTGTTGACGGATACGTTTGATTATTCGAAGAAGCGGCCTGGTGAGGCGTGGGGGAACTGGCATGCGTTCACGGGGATTTCGCGGCGTGCGTGGCCGTCGGATCTGATCTTTACGAACGGTGCGTGGAAGGCGGAGGGGACGACGATCGTGCGGGATGGCGGGGAGAAGGGGATCTGGCCGAGCGATCATTTCTTTGTGTATGCTGATTTGGTGGGGAAGTAGGTTCCTTCCCGACCGTCCCCCCCCCCCCCCGACGACGAAAACACGAAGAGATGAAGAGACGAAGGACCACGAAGGGATGGAGTTGGTTGGCGGGAGTGGGGCTGTTTCGACAGTCTGCTTTTTAAGCTGAGGGTCGGCGAGACATGGGATATGGACGGAAGAAGAATCGGAATGAGGGGTGGGTGGAGTTTCGGGAAAGGAATGGAGGGTTTTTGAGGGGGCTGGGGTTGCCGCGTGCGGTGTTCGAGACGGAGGGGGCGTTTCGGGAATTCTTGACGACGGGAAGGTGCGAAGAGACGGGGGCGGCGTTGGATGGGCTTTCGCGGGCGGAGATCGAGGCGCTTTTTCTTTTTGTGTCGCGGAGGTTTGATTGGGAGGCGGCGGAGTTTACGGCGTGGGCGCGGCGGAGACAATCGGAGGGGTGTTGAGAATGGGGGGAGTCGCGCGATGGTTATTCGGTGGTTTGGATTTCGATCATGACGACGTTGTTGGGGGAGGATTCGGATTCGTAGTAGAGGGTGCGTTGGCGGAGTTCGCCGGTGGGGTGTTGGTGGCGTTGGAGCATTTGCTGCATGAAGGAGGTGTAGGCCTGGGAGAGATCGGCGAACTGGCCTTTGGGGGGGCTCCTTTGGGTTTGGGGGAAGACGGTTAAGCGGTTAAAAGTTAAGTGGTTAAGTACGGCGCGAAAGCGTGTAATCTGTTTTTGCGGGTCCTAGAGGGATGCTTATGGCTCAGGGTTGGCGGGGTTGGTGTTTTCTTTTTTTGACGGTGCGCCACCAGAGGAAGAGGGGGAGGGCCCAGAGGGCGTTGAACCAGAGGGAGTAGTCGGCGAAGGTATTGCCGGCGTGGAAGAACCAACTGGCGTTGAGGAAATGGCTGGAGAGCGGGTCGTTGGCGTGGGGGGCGATGGCGAGGAAGCCGTCGGCGAAGTCGTGGGCGAGGGCGACGGCGCCGGCGGCGAATTTCCAGGCGAGGGCGCATCCGCCGAAGGACTGGTAGCCGAGGGCGATACCGCCGAGGGAGAAGAGACCGAGGCTGATGCCGCCCATGGAGAAGGGGGCGATGGCGAGGCCGCCCCAGGCGAAGAGGCCGATGGCTTGTCCGCCGATGGCGATGGGTGCGATGGCAGTGCCACCGAAGGCGAAGAGGAGTCCGCGGGCGTTGTCGCCGCAGGAGATCCAGGCGAGTGCGGGGGGATCGTCGAGGCCGCCGTGGCGGCGCATGTGGAGGAGAGGGACGCCGAGGAAGGTGCGCGGGGAGCGGTATTCTTCGGTGGGGCGTGGGTGGGTGGCGGGGTCGGCGAGGTCACGGATGGCGCGGCGGTTTCTGCGGGACCAAAGGGCGAGGAAGAGGGTGAAGAGCAGGTAGCCGCCGATGAGGGCGAGGACGAGTGCGACGAGGAGGGGCGGGTTGGCGTGCCGGAGGGAGGGGCCGAAGGCGAGGAGGAGGCAGAAGAAGAGTGTGAATGTGGCGATGCCGATCCAGAGGCGGCGGTAGAAGGAGGTGATGAAGCGGCGTTCGGCATGGGATTGTGCGGTTTCGAGGCCGAGGCGGTAACCGGACCAGATGCCGAAGATCATGATGAGGGGCGTGAGGAGTGCGCTGAGGAGGGTGAGGAGTGTTGCGGATTTGGCGGTGGCGGTACCGGTGGCTGCGCCGGCGGTGAGCGTGGCGGCCCTGGAGGTGGAGGCGGCGACGGCGGGGAGGGCGAGGGCGACGCCGAGGGCGAAGGTTTTGCCGGGGTTGGAGCGTTGGAGGGTGTGTTCGACGAAGGCGGCGAGGCTTTGCTGGAGGAGTTTTCGTCCGCGGGAGAGGCGTTGCTTGACGGCATCTTCGGAGAGGTCGAGGGCGGCGGCGACCTGTTCGATGGATTGCTGCTAGCGGTAGAAGAGGATGAGGGGTTCGCGGCAGGAATCTGGGATGCGTTCGAGGGAGCGCCAGAGGAGGGATTCTTCTTCGCGCGAGATGGCGGAGGCGGCGGGGTCTTGCGTGGGGGCGGGCGGGTCGATGGGGCTGTCGACTGGGGCGGCGAGGGATTGGGTGGGATGGCGGAGGGAGGAGCGGCGGGCGTTGTTGATCAGGTTTCGGGCGATGCCGCAGAGCCAGGGGCGGAAGTGGGCGGGTTGGCGGAGGGAGGGGAGTTGTTTCCAGGCGGCGATGAAGATTTCCTGGGAGAGGTCTTCGGAGTGGGCGAGGTTGCCGGTGGCGTTGTAGGCGATGGCGCAGATGAGGGATTGGTAGCGTTGGACGAGTTGGGTGAAGGCGGATTTGTCGCCGGCGGTGGATTGGAGCGCGAGGGAGGCGTCGGATGTTGGGGGGGCGGTGAGCTGGGACATGAATGGCTCCCATTATACAAGTTGAATGGGAGTGGTTTTCGGAGCGCGGTAGGTGACAGGGATTTTCAAGTTTTTTGGAGCGCGAGTGGGTCTGGGGACTGGGGGCTGGGGTATGTGAGGATTAGCGGCGTTTTCTCAGGAGGGTGAGGGCGGCGGCGGCGAGGAGGGGGAGGGAGGCGGGTTCGGGGACGGCGGGGAGGTAGAGGGTGGTGCCGGAGATGGATGTGGTGACGCCAGGGGTGATGGTGGCGAAGTCGCCGGTGACGGTG
>JBQCGD010000112.1:0-31083 GCA_051955985.1 Phycisphaerae bacterium
TTGACCCGGCTCATCGCATCGAGCCGCACACGTTCCTTTGCCGACATTGTCAGTTTTTCCATCCTGGCCGGTATACCCCGGCCTTCGGTGGGTGACACTTCTACTTCGGCTAAGGGGTGACAATTCTACTCCGGTACAACAATCAACACCCGCGGCAGCTTGACTGCGATGCCCCGGTGTTGTAAAAAATAGGACTCCCAACCGGGGGCGTAGCTCAATTGGTTAGAGTACCGGATTGTCGATCCGGTGGTTGCGGGTTCGAGCCCCGTCGCCCTCGTATGAGTCCTCGTAAAAGTCTGCTCAACAGACATTTACGAGGACTCAGCTTTTTTGCCCCAAGCCCGCCGCCTCTCCGCCCGCCCCCATTTCCGTTTTCCAATGAAATCAACCCCCGTAAAATGCGTTCGCCTCTTACAGGTTTCTTTGACCTGTTTCATTTCCCCTCGGCGGAGCTCTTCATGACCTTCAAAACCCTCCCCTGCGCCCTCCTTCTCCTCGCGGTCGCAACCACCCACGCCCAAACCACCCAACCCAACCCCGACTTCTCCGGCACCATCCACCTCGACATCAACTCCCTCGAGCACGATCGCATGCTCAAAATGGCCGACCAGTTCCTCAACGACAAACCCGTCACCGTCACCGCCTCCCACTCCCCGCGCTCCCAGGGCGGCCTCCACGACTTCTTCTCCGAAGGCGACTACTGGTGGCCCGACCCCAAAAATCCCGACGGTCCCTACATCCAGAAAGACGGCATGACCAACCCCGACAACTTCAACGACCACCGCAACGCCCTCATGGGCATGAGCGTCAAAGTCGCCACTCTCACCGCCGCCTACAAAATCACCCACGAAAAAAAATACGCCGACGCCGCCATCAACCACCTCACCGCCTGGTTCGTCAACCCCGACACCAGCATGAACCCCAACCTCGAATACGCACAGGCCATCCACGGCCGCTTCAAAGGCCGCGGCATCGGCATCATCGACACCATCCACCTCATCGAACCCGTCCAGGCCGCCATGATCCTCGAAAAAGACGGCCTCCTCACCGGCTACAACCTCGCCGCCATGAAAAAATGGTTCTCCGAATACGTCCACTGGCTCACCACCTCCAAAAACGGCAGCGACGAAGCCAAAGCCAAAAACAACCACGGCACCTGCTTCTGGATGCAAACCGCGCAATTCGCCAAGTTCATCGGCGACGAAAAAACCCTCGCCGACGCCCGCCGCCACTTCAAGGAAATCCTCCTCCCCAACCAGATGGCCCCGCTCCCCAAGCAGAAAGGCCCCGAAGGCAGCTTCCCCCTCGAACTCCACCGCACCAAGCCCTACTCCTATTCCATGTTCAACCTCGACGCCATGTGCACCCTCTGCGAAATCGCCTCCACCCCCGACGATAACCTCTGGGCCTTCACACTCCCCGACGGCCGCAACATGAAAAAAGGCGAAGAGTTCATGGCCCCCTACATCAAAGACAAAAACGCCTGGCTCAAATTCCTCGCCGACACCTTCGGCCACGACAAAGGCCCCGACGTCATGTTCTGGGACAACTGGCCGGTGCGCTCCGCCTCACTGCTCTTCGCCGGCGAAGCCTACGGCAACCAGCAGTGGATCGACGAATGGAAAAGCCTCCCCCCCGACTACTCCAACGAAGAAGTCCTCCGCAACGTCCCCATCCGCACCCCCGTCCTCTGGATCCCCTGAACTAAATCGTCATCCAACAAACCCCCGTTTAGCCCCGGCCTTAGGGCCGGGGAGTCATAATAAAGAGTGAGTCGCAATGTTCCCCTCGACCATCACCCAAAAACTGGCCGCCTCCTCCATTGTCCTCGCCACCCTCGCCACCGCTCCCCTCACCCGCGCCGCCGACATAAAACCCAACATCAACTGGCAAAAATTCCTCGCCCGCCAGGACCTCACCTGGGCCAAACTCCCCGCCAACTGGAACGAAGCCGCCTTCCTCGGCAATGGCCTCCTCGGTGAAAACCTCTACACCACCGACGACGGCCACTACCTCCAGTTCGCCATCGGCCGCTCCGATGTCGTCTACAAAGAAGCCCGCATGCCCATCGGCGACATGGTCCTCAAAACCGCTGGCACCATCACCTCCGGCAACCTCCGCCTCGACCTCTGGAACGCCGAAGCCGTCGGCGAAATCACCACCACCAAGGGCCACATCAAGTTCCGCGCTTTCACCCACGCCAATCAAATGATCGACATCGTCCAGATCACCCCCGACGACGGCGAAAAAAACTGCTCCTGGCAATTCGTCCCCGGCAATGCCCAACTCATCCCCCGCAAAGGCGCCAAACCCATCCCCGAAGAAGACAAAAACCCCGACCCCATCCTCGGCACCGATCGCAACAACCACTTCGCCCTCCAACCCTTCACCACCGGTGGGGGGGATGCCACCGTCTGGACCGAAAAACAAAACCCCGGCGGCTCCAGCACCCTCTACCTCTCGGTTGGCTACTCCACAAAAGAAGCCGACGCCGCCAAGCTCGAAGCCGACGCCGCCGTCGCCACCGCCATCAAATCCTCCGCCGAACAACTCGCCGACTCCCACCGCGACTGGTGGCACCACTACTACCCCGAATCCTTCGTCTCCCTCCCCGATCCCCGCCTCGAATCCTTCTACTGGATCCAGATGTACAAACTCGCCAGCGCCACCCGCGCCGACCGCGAAGTCATCGACCTCATGGGCCCCTGGTACCGCACCACCCCCTGGCCACGCATCTGGTGGAACCTCAACATCCAGCTCACCTACTGGCCCATCTACACCGCCAACCGCCTCGAGCTCGGCGAACCCTTCTGCAAAATCCTCGACGACCATAAGGAACAACTCAACAAAAACACCAAGCCCCACCTCGACGACGGCTACGCCATCGGACGCTCCTGCAGCTACGATCTCGCCCGCTCCGCCCTCCCCGAAGTCAGCAACCTCACCTGGGCCCTCCACAACTACTGGCTCCAGTACGCCTACTCCATGGACGAACCCATGCTCCGCGACCGCCTCTACCCCCTCCTCAAAGGCAGCGTCGCCTACACCGTCTCTCTCATGGAAAAAGGCCCCGACGGCAAACTCCACATCACCAAGGGCCTCTCCCCCGAATACCCCGGCCAGCCCAGCCCCGACCCCGACACCAACTACGACCTCGCCCTCGTCCGCTGGGGCCTCCAAACCCTCATCGCCTCCTCCGACCACCTCCACCTCAACGACCCCATGGTCCCCCAGTGGAAACAAACCCTCGCGGATCTCGTCGATTACCCCACCGACGACACCGGCTTCAAAATCTCCGCCAGCGTCGCCGACAAGGAATCCCACCGCCACTACTCCCACCTCATGATGATCTACCCCCTCCACCTCCTCACCCCCGATCAGCCCGAAAACCTCCCCCTCATCCAGAAATCCATCGACCACTGGACCAGCATGCCCAACGCCTTCCGCGGCTTCTCCTACACCGGCGCCTCCTCCTTCTCCTCCCTCCTCGGCAAAGGCAACGACGCCCTCGACTGGCTCAACAAATGGTTCGACACCACCTCCAAATTCAAAGTCACCCCCAACACCATGTACGTCGAAGCCGGACCCGTCATCGAAAGCCCCCTCTCCGGCGCCGCCGCCGTCAACGACATGCTCCTCCAAAGCTGGGGGGGCAAACTCCGCGTCTTCCCCGCCATCCCCGACGCCTGGAAAGACGTCACCTTCCAAAACCTCCGCGGCGAAGGCGCCTTCCTCGTCACCGCCGCCCGCAAAAACGGCAAAACCACCTTCATCCAAATCCAAAGCCTCGCCGGCCAACCCTGCAAACTCCTCACCGACATGGAAAACCCCTTCCCGATGGGCATGGCCGGCGTCGGCGGCCAACTCCCCGTAAAACTTCTCGCTCCCCACGAGTACGAAGTGACCCTGAAAAAAGGCGACACGATGCTCCTCACCCCGGGCGGCCGCAATACCGACACCAACATCGCGCCCGTCGAAACCGACCGCTCCAAGTGGAACTACTGGGGCGTCAAATAACGCGGCGCCAGCGTCGGCCCATAACTGCCCGCAGCCCAACCGGTGGGGGGGCAATCCCCCATCAGCGCGCCAGACCTATCCCCACACGGCTCCAGCCTCGTTCATGGCCCATTCCATCGCCCCCCCGCGCCTGCACTACGTCTATGAGCAAAAACACCCATACATAAATAATCCCCATCGGTTGCTTACTCCCCTCAAAGGTGTACCGTGCAGTCGTGGGTAAAAAGATACTATTCATCGACGATCACGTAGCGACACGCAGTGCCGTCGCCTTCATCCTGACCAACGCCGGCTACGAAGTTGTCCCCTTTACCACCGCCGAAGAAGCCGCCGAGCACCTCCGCCACACCGACGTCCACATTGCCCTCATTGACGTCCAACTCCCCGGCCGCCACGGCGACGACTTCGCCGGCGATTTCCACGCCCAATGGCCCCGCATCCCCGTCATCCTCTGGACCGCTGAAGCCGACATCGACAAGGTGAAACACGTCGCCCCCTTCGCACTCGTCCTCCGTAAACCCGTCGACATGCCCGCCCTCCTCGAACTCATCGACTGCGAACTCGCCAAAAGCGCCAACGCAGAAGAACCCCCCGACACCCTCAAGTTCCCCTCCGCCGGCTGACGAACTCCGTCCGCCCCTTCACCAACCACCCATCACCCCCACGTTGCGGCGTTGCGACGCAACCCGGTCCCCCGGCCCTGGCCCGGAAACGCACGCCCCCCCCTGAACCGCACTTGCATCCCCAACTCCCCCTTCTGTACCCTGTCCCCGAGGGAATAACTTCAAAGTTGTGGTGGAAGCTGCAGGTGCTCCGCGCCTCCAATCGCGCGGGCAACCCGTTTGTTATTTTGAAAACGGTGACCCCATGCGACGCAAACCTCTTCGCCCCCTTCTCGACTCCCTCGAACCCCGCCTCCTCCTTTCGTCCGTCCCATCCCTCATCACCCTCCCCGACACCACGGCCAACCACCTTCAGCAAAACCAACTCCTCCCCACCTACAAAATCCTCTCCCAACCAAAATCCCTCTCCCCCCTCCAGACCCCCGGCCCCCAGGGCTTCACCCCCGCAGAAATCCGTGCCGCCTACGCCATGAACCAGATCTCCTTCGGCAACGTCACCGGCAACGGCGCGGGCCAAACCATCGCCATCATCGACGCCTACAACGACCCCACCATCCAATCCGACCTCCGCGCCTTCAGCGCCGCCTTCAATCTCCCCACCCCCAACCTCACCGTCGTCAACCAATCCGGCAGCACGGCCAACCTCCCCGGCGTCGATCCCGCCGGCCGCGGCAACAGCAACTTCGAAGGCGAAGAAGCTCTCGACGTCGAATGGGCACACGCCATGGCCCCCGGCGCCAACATCCTCCTCGTCGAAGCCACCGACGCCAGCCCCTCCAATCTCTTCGCCGCCGTCAACATGGCCCGCAACCGCCCCGGCGTCTCCGTCATCTCCATGAGCTTCGGCGGAAACGAAACGTCCAACGAATCCTCCTTCGATTCCACCTTCTCCACCCCCGCCGGACACAACGGCGTCACCTTCGTCGCCTCCACCGGCGACTCCGGCCAGCCCGGCGGTTACCCCGCCTACTCCCCCAACGTCGTCGCCACCGGCGGCACCAGCCTCTCCCTCAACTCCCTCGGCACCTACCAGTCCGAATCCGCATGGAGCGGCTCCGGCGGCGGCATCTCCCGCGTCGAACCCCAACCCTCCTATCAGTCCGGCATCGTCACCCAGTCCTCCACCCGCCGCACCATCCCCGACGTCGCCTTCGATGCCGACCCCAGCACCGGCGTCGCCGTCTACGACTCCTACAACAACGGCGCCGCCACCCCCTGGGAAGTCCTCGGCGGCACCAGCGTCTCCGCACCCGCCTGGGCCGGCATCCTTGCCGTCGCCGACCAGGGTCGCGCACTCGCCGGCCAAAACACCCTCGACTCCCGCTCCCAAACCCTCCCCCTCCTCTACGCCGCACCCGCCGCCGACTTCCACGACATCTCCACCGGCAACAACGGCTTCAACGCTGCCCCAGGCTACGACCTCGTCACCGGCCGCGGCTCCCCACAGGCCAACCTCCTCATCCCCTTCCTCGTCTCCGGCAACACCACCGTCACCACCCCGCCCACCCCCGGCGTCTCCATCGCCTTCCTCTCCGCCGATCAAACTTCCGTCAATCAGGGCACCCCCATCACCATCACCGCCAACGGCGTCGTCGATTCCGGCTCCGGCGTCGCCGTCACCTTCTACGAAGAATCCAACGCCATCCCCGGCCTGCAAACCGGCGCCGGCGGAGACACCCCCTTCACCCCCGTCACCGACGGCTCCAACGCCATCACCTTCGACACCTCCAACGCCGTCGGCCAGTTCACCATCTACGCCCAGGTCACCGACGCCTCCGTCAACGACATGCTCCTCCAAAGCTGGGGCGGAAAGTTGCACATATTGCCCGGCATCGCCGACGCCTGGAAAGACGTCACCTTCCAAAACCTCCGCGCCGAAGGCGCCTTCCTCGTCACCGCCGCCCGCAAAAACGGCAAGACATCATTCATCCAGATCAAGAGCCTCGCCGGCCAACCGTGCAAGATCGTCACCGACATGGAAATCCCATGCCCATGGGCATGGCCGGCGTCGGCGGCCAACTCCCCGTAAAACTTCTCGCCCCCCACGAGTACGAACTGAATCTGAAAAAAGGCGACACCATGCTCCTCACCCCCGCCGGCGCCAACACCGACACCACCATCACCCCGGTCGAAACCGACCACTCCAAATGGAACTACTGGGGCGTCAAATAATGTGGCATGGGCGTCCCGCCCATGTCGGCCCGCAGGCCGCGGTGGGGGAGGAATCCCAGGCCCGGACGGGCCGTCACAAGAGTAGCTCGGCCCGTAAGGGCCGAGTTATGAGGAATAAATTCGGGCGAGCCCCGGAGGGGCGACACCTCATCGCTTCTAGGAATTGAACGCCTCCACCACCCTTTCCTAATTCTTCTCTCGCCTCCTTCCGTCTTGGAGTCTTGGTGTTTTGGTGGTTCAATCCAACTCTCGTGCACTCAAACGGCACCTTCATTATCAACGAACCATTCAATAGGTGAAGATCAATACATCGCGACGCCGCATCCGATCAACCTACCGCATTCGTTTCCGAGTTAACGTCGTCGACCGGCTTCGGTTCGATCGGGAACGGGCGTCGCTGGGCAATCACCCGCGTCTTACGCCACACGGCCCAGAGAAATACCAATGAAGTACCAGTGACCAGCCACATCGGGACGATCAGGTCAAGGTCCCACGAGCTTTCGAAGCCGCGCGCGGCAAAACCGGCCCCGTGAAATGGAAAACGTTCGAGCTGCGTTTGCTGCCACTTCTTCTCCGACGCGGACAGCGGATAGAACTTAAAACTCGTGGAGCTCGCGGGTCCGTTGAAGCGATACGAACCTCCCCCAATTTCTCCGTCCGCGAATCCGCCCGCGATCGAAACGCCCGACACGGGAAAAATCTCAAAATAGAGCACTCTCCAATAGCTCACGACATGCGCGGCAACGCACAACAGCGCAACGACACCGGCGACCCAGCGAATGACATGGCGGCGCGACATAGCGGCATCTTACTCGAACGTATTCACAAACCCCCGGACCCCCGACCCTCTCCCGTCCACCCCTACAATCACCTGCTCCAACTCTCTTCCTTCCTTGGTCTCTTGGTGCTCTTGGTGCCTTGGTGGCCCAACCTAACTCTCGCGCACCCAACCGGTGCCGTCACTCCGGAGACGACATTCGTATCGCGTTCCAAATCAAAACCAGCAAATCCCCATAGGGCTCCCCCCTAAATTCCCCACTCTCCCCCACTTCGCTTGCATCCCATCAACCCCCTTCTGTACCCTGTCCCTCGAGGGAATACTTCAAGGTTGTGGTGGAAGGTGTAAGTCCTCCGCGCCGATGTTCGCGCGGAGAACCGTAGTCCGTTTTTCGGCGGTGATGGCCATGCACAAGCGTCGTTCCCGGCAACTCCTCGAATCCCTCGAATCCCGCGTCCTCCTCTCCGCCACCACCGCCCAACTCCTCACCCCACCCGACTCCACCGCCACCACCCTCCAACAAACCCAACTCCTCCCCACCTACAAAAAACTCTCCACCGCCCACTCCCTCAAACCCCTCCAAACCGCCGGCCCCCAGGGCTTCACCCCCGCCGAAATCAGCGCCGCCTACGGCATGAACCAGATCACCTTCGGCTCCGTCACCGGCGACGGCTCCGGCCAGACCATAGCAATCATCGACGCCTACAACGACCCCAACATCCAATCCGACTTCCGCGCCTTCAGCGCCGCCTTCAACCTCCCCGCTCCCAACCTCACCGTCGTCAACCAGAACGGCAGCACCGCCAACCTCCCCGGCGTCGACCCCGCCGGCCGCGGCAACAGCAATTTCGAAGGCGAAGAAGCACTCGACGTCGAATGGTCCCACGCCATGGCCCCCGGCGCCAACATCCTCCTCGTCGAAGCCAACGACGCCAGCCCCTCCAACCTCTTCGCCGCCGTCAACATGGCCCGCAACCGCCCCGGCGTCTCCGTCATCTCCATGAGCTTCGGTGGAAACGAAACTTCCAACGAAACCGCCTTCGATTCCACCTTCACCACCCCCGCTGGCCACAACGGCGTCACCTTCGTCGCCTCCGCCGGCGACTCCGGCCAGCCCGGTGGTTACCCCGCCTACTCCCCCAACGTCGTCGCCACCGGCGGCACCAGTCTCTCCATCAACTCCCTCGGCACCTATCAGTCCGAATCCGCATGGAGCGGCTCCGGCGGCGGCATCTCCCGCAACGAGCCTCAGCCCTCTTACCAATCCGGCATCGTCACCCAGTCCTCCACCCGACGCACCATCCCCGACGTCGCCTTCGACGCCGACCCCAGCACCGGCGTCGCCGTCTACGACTCCTACAACAACGGCGCCGCCGCCCCCTGGGAAGTCATCGGCGGTACCAGCGTCTCCGCACCCGCCTGGGCCGGCATCTTCGCCGTCGCCAACCAGGGCCGCGCACTCGCCGGCCAAAACGCCCTCGACTCCCGCTCCCAAACCCTCCCCCTCCTCTACGCCGCACCCGCCGCCGACTTCCACGACATCACCACCGGCAACAACGGCTTCAACGCCGCCCCAGGCTACGACCTCGTCACCGGCCGCGGCTCCCCCCAGGCCAACCTCCTCATCCCCTTCCTCGTCTCCGGCAACACCACCGTCACCACCCCGCCCACCCCCCGCGTCTCCAGCGCCTTCCTCTCCGCCGACCAAACCACTGTCAACCAGGGCACACCCGTCACCATCACCGCCAACGGCGTCGTCGATTCCGGCTCCGGCGTCGCCGTCACCTTCTCCGAAGAATCCAACGGCCTCCCCGGCCTCCAGACCGGCCCCGGCGGCGACACCGCCTTCACCCCCGTCACCGACGGCTCCAACGCCATCACCTTCGACACCTCCAACGCCGTCGGCCAGTTCACCATCTACGCCCAGGTCACCGACGCCTCCGGCGCCGCCTCCGCCACCGGCACCGACGCCCCTTCCATCACCATCTCCGTCAACGCCCCAACCAACGCCGGCCCCTCCATCGCCTCCATCTCCGCCTCCCCCAACCCCGTCCCCACCGGCGACATCCTCACTCTCACCGCCAACGGCATCTCCGACCCCGACGCTCCCATCCGCCGCGTCTACTTCTACCAGGAAACCAACAACATCCCCGGCCTCCAGACCGGTCCCGGCGGCGACTTCGCCTTCCGTCCCGTCTCCGCCTTCAGCAACTTCTCCATCGACCTCGACACCACCGGCGTCACCGGCAGCCAGACCTTCTACGCCCTCGCCGTCGATACCCTCGGCGACATCAGCCCCACCGGAACCGCCGCCCCAACCGTCACCGTCAACATCACCTCCGCCGCCCCGCCCGCCGCCCCCTTTAACCTCACCGCCCACCCCGCCGCCCCGACCGCCATCAACCTCCAGTTCCACGAGCCCGACTCCACCCAGACCGGCTTCACCATCGAACGCGCCACCGACCCCCACTTCCTCAACTTCGTCCAGCTCTTCACCATCAACCGCCCCAACCTCCTCACCTACGCCGACACCGGCCTCCACCCCAACACCACCTACTACTACCGCGTCGAAGCCTTCAACGCCGCCGGCAACTCCACCTTCTCCAACACCGCCTCCGCCACCACCCCTCTCGGCCCCACCCACCTCGTGATCACCCAGCAACCCGCCGCCACCACCATCGCCGGCCGCCTCCTCTCCGTCACCGTCGCTGTCGAAAATGCGAAAAATCAGGTCGTCTCCACCGACACCTCCAACGTCACCATCTCCGTCGCTTCCGGGCCCGCAGGCGGCGCCCTCTCCGGCACCTACACCGTCTCCGCCGTCAACGGCATCGCCCACTTCGCTGACCTCTTCCTCACCCGCGCCGGCACCTACAGGCTCTACGCGACCGACCGCCCCCTCCACCTCGCCACCTCCTCACCCCTCACCATCACCCCCGACACCGCCCACGCTCACCTCATCATTACCCGGCAACCACTCCCCATCCTCCAAGGCAGAACCCTCTCCCCATTGGTCGTCCAGGCCCGCGACCGCTTCGGTAACCTCCTCGCCAACATCCCCGGCGCCGTCACTCTTGTCACCCCGGGCAAATCCGGCATCATCGGCGGCCCGCTCACCCAGTCCAGCAAGACCGGCATCTTCACCTTCACCCACCTCGTCGCCCTCACCCCAAGCCACACCAACATCCTCCTCCGCTCCACCTCCCTTCCCGGTCGCCCCTGGACCAGCTACACCCAAGTGATCAACCCCACCGCCTTGGCCAAGAAGAAATCACAACCATCGACCGCATCAAATGTTACGCTCGTAACCACCACGCCTGTCCGCCTCAAACCCCCCTTCGCCCGATGAATTCCCAATTGTGGATGGACGCCCCGCGTCCGAAAATTTTCATAAAAATTCCGCCGCACCCCCTTACCGGACACTTGGTTTACCTGTATATACCCCCGGCGGACGAGCGATGATGGCACCCAATTCCCTCCCAGCTCGGCCTCCAGAACAACCCGCGTCGCTCCGATAAAACTCCAGCGGACCCGTATCGCTGCTCAGGAGACCCCTATGCCCACGTTCCAGTACGAAGCCATGAACGCCGCCGGACAGGAAGTCAAATCTGAAATTGACGCCGGCACCGCGGACGAAGCCATCGTTAAAATCCGCTCCCAAGGCTACTTCCCCACCAAGGTGAAGGAAAAAGCCGCTAAAAAACAAAAGGGCGCCGGCGGCGCCGCGGCCGCTGCCACCTCCGGCGGTTCCGCCAAAAAGAAGGGCAGCTTCAACCTCTCCTTCGGCGGCGTCTCCACCAAGGTCATCACCCAGTTCACTCGCCAGCTCTCCACCCTCCAAGACGCCGGCCTCCCCATCCTCCGCTCCCTCAAAATCCTTTGGCAGCAGCAACGCCCGGGCGTCCTCAAAAACACCCTCGACCAGGTCGCCAGCGATGTCGAATCCGGGGCCACCCTCTCCGAAGCCATGTCCCGTCACCCCAAGGCCTTCAACCGCCTCTACGTCAACATGGTCCAGGCCGGCGAAACCGGCGGCGTGCTCGACGTCATCCTCCAGCGTCTCGCAGAGTTCATGGAAAAGGCCCAACGCCTCAAACGCCGCGTCATCGGCGCCAGGATCTACCCCGCCGTCGTCATCACCTTCTCCGTGCTCATCATCGTCGGCATCATGATCTTCGTCATCCCCAAGTTCCGCGACATCTTCAAAGACTTCCACACCACCCTCCCCGCACTCACCCAGTTCCTCATTGATACCTCCGACTGGATCGCCAACCAGTACGGCTGGGCCGTCATCTTCGGCGCCCCTTTTGCCATCTTCTTCGGCATCAAGATCATCGGTAAAAACCGCACCGGCAAAAAAGTCATCGACTACATCAAGCTCAAACTCCCCATCATGGGCCAGATCATCTCCAAGACCTCCATCGCCCGCTTCACCCGTACCCTCGGCACCCTCCTCTCCGCCGGCGTCCCCATCCTCGACGCCCTCAACATCACCCGCGACACCGTCGGCAACGTCGTCTTCGAAAACGCCCTCCAGAAAGTCCACGACGCCATCCGCGAGGGCGAGTCCTTCGCCGGCCCACTCCGCCAGGCCAAGGTCTGCGACTCCATCGTTACCAACATGATCGACGTCGGCGAAGAAACCGGCGACCTCGACAAAATGCTCATGAAGATCGCCGACAACTACGACGAAGAAGTCGACGTCCTCATCGGCTCCCTCGTCAGCCTCCTCGAACCCATCATGGTCGTCACCCTCGGCGGCATCGTCGGCACCATCGTCGTCGCCCTCTTCTTACCCCTCGTCAAACTCATCCAATCCGTCTCCGGCGGCGACTCCGGCGACAAAGGCGGCTGATCCCGCCAGACTTCCCGGCTCGTTCCCATTCCACACACAATCGGCTTGGAAATTTGAGGCTCTTTATGAACACTCCCAGAAGGACCGCGGCGTTTACCCTGATCGAAATCCTCGTCGTCGTCGGAATCATCGCGCTCCTCGTCGCAATCCTGATCCCGGCACTCTCGGCCGCCCGCAACACCGCAAAGAAGACCGCCACCACCGCCCAAATGAGCGGCATCTCCACCGCCTGCGAATCCTACTACCAGAACTTCCAGGCCTATCCCGGAGCACTTTCCGACGCTCTGTATGACAACAACGCATCGAATATTACCTTCTCGTCATCTCAGTCCATGCTGGTTTCCATGTCTCGGCAGTTTTTCGCTGGACCCTCTCCTGCAACGCCGCCCACTTTCACACTGCAAGTCACCGCCCTTAATTTCTGGACCTGCGACAACCCCTCCGCGAGTCCCAAAGACTATTCCGTTGGCACCGGCCAAACCTATCAGCCCCTCTTAACCCCTTCGGCGCCCCAGCTTTCCTCCGCAATTGGCCTCTTCGCAAATACCACCCCAAAGAAGAGCGATATCCCCGTGTTGATCGACAGCTCTTATGGTGCCGACGCCCTCCCAATCCTCTATTATCGCGCCGCGCGCAAATACGACCCAAGCGTCCAGGACTCCAAGGGCCGCTTCATGAGCGCAGTCGGCGATAGTGGAAACGCCGGCAGCGCACCCTTCGCCGCGTTCTACGGCGCCTCCAACGATTATGTCTTCAGTCAGCAGTCCAAAATGGCCGGCACAACGTTCGGCAACGCCGGTGCCCTCAAGGCCTCCGACGCCGCTCAAAACTCGAGTGCCAACGGAACCGACATCAATGGCGGCAACGGTCCCTACGCTCAGGCCCTCGTCAACGATCTCTTCTCCCTCTCAGGTACCGGCACCAATAAGAGCGCAACCCCCAAGGGCAGCTTCGTCCTCGTCAGCGCCGGCCCCGATCGCATCTACGGACCTCGCTCCACCCTGCCCACAACCGATTCCCGGTACGACGTAAACAGCACCACCGCCGACGACATCATCGTCGCGGGTGGCAACTAAGCGGAAGGTGACATGAGCCACAACTCCTACAATCTTGCCCCGCGATCCACACGCGCCTTCACGCTGATCGAAATCCTCGTCACGATCGCGATCATCCTCGTCTTGATCGCCATCCTCGTCGCCGTCGGGTCCAACGTCCGCCGCAACGCCCAGATCAGCGCCACCCGCGCCGAACTCCAGGGCCTCGCCGGTCTCATCGAACAATTCGAAAAGGACAACAATCAGCCGGCCCCTGTCACCATCTACAACAATGACGACGCAAGCACCACTCCTAAGCAATTGCTGCCAACCACGCCGGCAAACCAACCGAATTTCGTCGATGTTCTCTATCTTTATCCCAAAACCAAAGACGCGCTCGTGCATCTCGCCGGAGACAAACTCAAGACCATCCCCGGCACCAATTCCATGTACATCCTCGATTCCTTCGGCCGCCCCATCAACTTCATCCCCCAAAACTTCGTTTACGCAAAAATCCCCGGCGGCAGCGACTTCACCCCCACCCCCGCCGACCGCGACTACCTCCGCTCCTCCGGCCCCGACCAGACCACCATCTGGGCAAAATCCAAATCCGCTGCCAACTCCGACGACGTCCTCTCCTACGAAGCAGCACACTAACGAGGGTTCAATGTCCATCCGTCTGCTGCCATCCTCCGCCACCCCCCGACGCCCGGCGTTCACCCTCATCGAACTCCTCGTCGTCATGGGCATCGTCATCATCCTCGTCGCCGTCTCCGCGCCCCTCCTCAAAACCCTCTCCAAAAGCAACAGCACCGCCAGCGCCGCCAACCTCGTCCGCGCCTACCTCAGCAACGCCCGAGCCATCGCCGTCTCCCAACACCGCCAGGCCGGCGTCGTCTTCTTCGAAGAAACCTCCACCAATGCCGACAACCTCGCCCATACCGGCCAAACCGCCATGCAACTCATCGTCGAAGACCCCGATCAGTCGACCACCAAATATCCCGGCATCATCGCCGGCAATACCGGCTTCATCCCGTACTCCAACGACCGCCAATATCTCCCCACCGGCCTAATGGTCGCAACACTCAACGATGATCCCACCAACTCCGTCATGATGGCACAAAATTCGACCGCCCCCAAAACCCGCGTCATCCTCTTCGACGCCGACGGTCAACTCACCCTCCGCAACGGCCTCGTCTGTAACGCCGCCATTGGCACCCCTGGCAAATACCCCCAAATGGAACTCGACTGGAAGCTTGCCCAACCCGGGGACTCCCAAGCCACAGGTAGCACGAAAATCGCCGCCTCCTCTCCCGGCTTCATCGTCTTCGACAAGGCCGCCTACGACACCGATGCCCCCTCCCTGAGCACCGACAAGGACCGCGCCAACTGGCTTCAGAAAAACGCCCAGGTAATCATCGTCAACACCTACACCGGGGGAGTGATCCGATGAACCTCGCACATCCCACAACCCGCTCCCGCCGAGGCTTCTCCCTCCTCGAAGTCCTCCTCGCCACCTTCATCCTCGGCATCGGCCTCATCATGGTCGCCTCCGTCTTCCCCGTCGGCGCCAACTGGACCCGGGAATCAACCGAAAACTCGATCGCGCAAACAATCGCTCTTAACGCAGTCGAAACCATTAAGGCTCGCTATAGTCCGAACAGCCAAGACGGAAACCACGCTAATCAGCTCTATTTGGTTGCGCCCTCCGATCTTGCCGCGGGCAAACTCCCCAATTTTGTCGGTGCATTGGGAATTCCGCTTTCCGAGCGTTGCTATCAGTTCGGAAACCCGCAGCCCTACCCGGCGGCGAATCCGAACGCATGCCTGTTTTACTGGACCGCGCTCGTTCGAGCCACAAATACGCCGCCCGGCGTCCGCCCGGGCGCAAGTCACGATTTGTATATTTTTGTCTTCCGGAAGGGAGAGGCGACGCAAACGTTCTCCAATCCCCCAGCAGGATCGTCGTTGGTTAATGGAACCTCCGACACTGGTTCTCTCCCGAACTACCCCACGTATAAAACAGCTTGGGAACCTACGCTCGTCTCTCAGCCTTACAGCGCCGGCACCGGCCCTTACAATTCTTCTAACAATCCGCCTCTCACCGGCGTAGTCCCGCCGGTCGGCTATATCGGCGTGGGCGTAACTTCCGGAACGGTTTTCCGGCAGACGCTGGCCTTTAATTACAACAACATCAGCAATACTCTGGCCAGCCCTCGGCCGAAGCTGATGACCGCAAACGAAAATGTGATCTACGCGCCTGCCGCTGATGGAACTACCGGTAGCCCGCTGGTTTACGTCTACCAAACCACCCTTCCATTTTGAGCTGCATGATGAATCAGAAGTTTTTCCAATTCGCTCACACCCGGCGACGAGCCTTCACGCTCATCGAAATGATGGTCGCAGTCTCCATCCTGGTGCTCATCATCCTCAGCGTCGGCATCGTCTTCCGCGGAGCCGGCCAGTCCGTGGGCATCTCCCAGGTCTCGCTCGAAATGCTCTCTAACGTGCGTGCACTGCAGCAGCAATTGCAACGCGATGTTTCAGGAGTCGATAAGAATTCGTTTCTAGTGATTCGCTGCGGCATATGCACCAATAACAGCGTAAGCCCGGCCATCGTTCGCCGCTGCGACCAGGTTTCTTTCATCTCCCGTGGCTCATTTCCACACAGAACCGGAACCGTGAGCAACACGCCCTTCGCCGACACCACCAGCACCCCCACGGCTTTCATCTGGTGGGGACAGTTGGCAATGGAAAAAACCGGGGCTGCCTGGGCCGCGTCGGACGTGAGGAACCCGTCCAAATTCCTGAACACCAATGAAACTGTCCAGCTCTTGCTTAACCAGGTGCCGACCGGAATAGTGCCCGACCCCAACGCGATGCACCCGGAACCCGACTACACTCTGGGCCGAAGCGCAATAATTCTCGCGCCGCAAGATGTTGCGCTTGGTGCCGCTGGTTCGGGCGTCCAATGCAATATTTCCCCGAGCGGAACGCCGATCCCCGCGTTCGCGAATCAGCCGACAGTTGTCCCGCCCCTCAGTGCAATAGACTATGGTGCGAAGAACGCTGGCTTCAACTTCGACAGCCAGACAGAAGTTGCAAATATCACGCAGTCGCGCGTTGACGCCGCCGCAACGACGCCAAGCGAAATCATGAGCTACTTGAGGCAAACACTTGGAATTCCCGCGGTTCGCGCGGGACTCAACAATCGCTACGAAGCGGACCATTACTGCTACAGATTCGCTGCGTTGCGTTCTCCCTATGATGGGAAAGACCCCGCCGGCAATCTCAGCCTGGTCAACGGATACTTCCGGATGCATCCCATTGCCCTGCAAGGCGTGACATCGTTCGCCGTTGATTGGACCGACGGATCCACATACAACGGTACTGAAACGGATGTGATTACCGGCACGGCCGCGACGAAACTGGTAGGCGCCACGAAGTGGTACGGGTTGTACAACGATGGTTCATCCCCCCCGACCGGCTGGACCAGAGGTGGCGGGGCCGGTGCTCCGCTCGTGCAGAATTTTGTTGACCACGGCAGTTTCGGCACGACTGCCACCCCGAACAATGGTGACGACTACACTGCCGTTTTCAGCTACGACACGCCCCGCAGCCAATGGCCCGTCGCTCTTCGGTTTCGTTTCCATATTGCCGACCCGTCGGGTCGTCTCGCGAGCGGCCGTGATTTCGTTCAGGTAGTTAACCTTCCTCAGTGACATCGGTCGAGCCTCAAGCTCGTAACGAGGTGTTTTGCCATGAAGTCCTATATTCAAATCAGACGCCATCACGCACGCGGAACAGTCATGGTTCTTGTCGTCGCTGTGCTTGGGCTGCTTGCCGTTATCGGGACCGTCTACGTCCTCTCCTCCCGCACCGAACGCAACACCTCGAACGCCATGTCGGAAGCGCTCAATCTCGACCTCGCGCGCGACAGCGTCAACGCTCAAGTTCAGCAGGTTATTGGGAACGCCATGCTCGACGGGCGCGCGACACCGGACATCGGCGGATACGGCACCTCAGGTACTCTCACCGCGGCTCGCAATTTCGACTATCCGGAAATCAACCCGACCCCAACCAACTACGGACAAACTGCTTACAACAACAAAATGAAAGACGAGCCCTGGCTTGTAAGAAGCTTTCATGTCCAGTCCACCGCCACCTTTCCTTTTGACATGACCGAACTCACCGCAAACCGCTATGATCCATCCGCCGGTACATACAGTCTCGCGTATCCGAAGACTTATGGAACCGCGATGTTTAACGTCATGTTCGACCAGACGAACAAAGTCTCTCCCTACACCACCGTTGATAATACCTCCGACAAACCTGACACTATTTCGGCCACCCCCTCCGATTCCTATATCAACCTTCTCCCCTTTTCCGATGCCTCCGGCATTCGCTATAGATTCGGCGTTCGCATCATTGATACCAATCGGATGGCGAACCTGAACACGGGCGACCCCAATGATGCCGATGCCGTTACCGACACCTTCGGGCAATACTTCACCTCCATGCGGCTCGCGCCCGACCCCGCAACGGGGTCATACCCCCCGAACACCATGCCCAATTACAATTATTATGACCTTGCCGACGGCACCCCTACCAGCTCCGGTAACATTTCGCATTTCCAGTACAACACCTTTGGGACTGGAAGACTGAATTCCGCGGCCACTGTAAACCTGCAGTACGGTGCACCAAGCTTGTCGCAGTCTTGGCAAACTCAGATGCTGCGGATCGAGAAGCCACTTGATCAGACAATCAGCCTCTTCGATCTCACCGACGAACTGGAACTCCGTGCATATGGCGAGTTTGGCACCCCTTACCACATCCGACCCGCAGTTCAGGGAACCGCGGCGGGACAGCTTCTGTTCAATACTTTGGGTGTGGATCAGTCGAATGCCGCGCCTTCGGCCCAGGTTAAAGGCAACCCGCGCCGACGCAATTACACCACCTATTCCTACTCCCGCGATATTCGACCCTACCCCGACCTGCAAACCTCGCAGCAGTTCACCGCCAACGGCGCACCCACTTTGGCATACCCTATGACATATGCAAAGGTGCCGATCAACCTCTCTCTGAATTCAGACCCGCTTGTCCTCGATCAGGTCGCCACTGAAGTGGCCAACGCCATGAAGCTCACAGCCGACAAGGACTACGCAGGTAACGTCCTCTCGGACAGTACCGGAACTCCGATTTTCCCCTCGAACGCCCTCGTCACGCCGTTTACCCAAGACGAAATTGCTGCGTTCACGATCAATTACATTGGAGCCCGGTGGAACGGAATGATTCCAGATCCAGCTACCGGTGCGGCCAACGCTTATTTCTTGCCAAACGGACCATCCTTCGTGGACGTAAGCGGCGTGCACATTCGCACCGCCACAAGCGCTACGGCTTTCGTCAACGGTGACTACACCGGCGCAAACGACGTCAAAGCATCCACCAACACTTTGGTCGCCTATGCTGCCCAGCCTTTTATCAACGAAGTTGCCTTGTACGGGACGGCCTCCAGTCCAACCAATCCACCGGCTATAACCGATTGCGCAATAGAGCTTTATAATCCATATCAAGTGCCCCTGAGCTTGAATGGATTCAAATTGACGATCGACAATACCACCACCATTTCGATCCCGGCGGGAAAGTACATCCCCGCCAACGGCTTTTTTGTAATCACAACTGCCTCAAACGGGAGTAACTTTACTCCCGCGCCCGTAAGTGGCGGCATCGTCCAAGTATGGGCGTCTCCAACCCTGCCGGCAACGGGCGGTACAACCGGAGTGGTAAAGCTATACCGCCCTTACACCCCCGTCGGTGGCGGCACGCTCAGCGGCTTTGCACAGATTGATGAAATGAACTTTGCCGCCCTGTTGGCGCCCGGCAACAATTTCAACAACAGCCCCGCTGGAAAGTCTTGGGGCCGAGACAACACAAATGCCAGCGCGACCGCTTGGGGTTGTGCATACAACGCCACTGCCGCCATTCGCACCACGACGTTGGGGGCATTGAACGGGGGACCAGCCACGGGATTCGCGATTTACGACCGCTTTGCGGGTACACCCCAGTACACGATGCAGCGAGCCCAACAGTCGGGCTTCGCTAACATTGCGGAATTCAACCGAACGATGCGGATCTGCCACCAGATCGATGCTGCAGGCGACGCCGTAATTCCAAACGGGCTTGTCACCGACCAGATGTATAATCTCCTGTCCACAAGCGCATCTGCGCCCTTTACCAATATGCAGTTCCAGCAACAGGCCAAAATCTATTTTGATTTCCGGCCCCATCCCGGCATCTACAGCGCGTGCCCGCCCGATGAAGTTACCGGTACCGCACCGGTCTTCGAAGGGGATATCCGGGCAACTCGCCTGCTCGATCAGATTACGTGCATCGATCGCGTCGCCGATACGTCGATCGATATCGGGGGGGGCGCTACCGATATCGACAAGATCCGCCTGCCCGGCCAAATCAACGTGAATACCGCCTCCGGTGATGTGTTGCGGGCCATCCCCAATATGACCGACCAGATGGTCGCCAACATCCTTGCCTATCGCGACCGAACGTACTCCAATGGTGCCACCGTCACGTACAACGGCGCTACTTCCGCGGCGTACGCGCCAGGGAGCTATCCTGGAAGTGGATTTCGATCATTGGCAGAATTGATCATTCCGATCAGCGATGCGGGTACCCCGGCCACACTTCCAGACCGCGACGCGCTTTGGGCGAAAGTTTTCAACCTTTGTACCGTACGCAGTGACACGTTCGCCGTTTACGGCTATCTCGAAGCCGTTCGCCAGAATCCGAACGCAGCATCCTTCGATAACAGCTCGGACTGGTACTCAACCGGCGCGAACGTTTCTGATGATCCGAACGCGGGCTCCGGCGTAAAACTGATACGCGTCGCCCGCCGCCGTTGGGTTGCTATCATGGATCGCTCCTGGTCAAATACCGCCCAAACCGCTCTGCCCAGCGTCGTTGCCATCAAAGATTTACCATACTGATCGCGCCGAAATCTTGGCCAGATTCCACTGCGCCCTTGCCCGAGCGCCCGCGCGCCCACATCCGCACTCACCGCCGATAACCCACTCCCCTCACAACCCCACCCCGCCCCCCTCCCCATTCCCCCACTCCTTCCCACCCGCAAAATCCCCGCACCTCCGCCCCAAAATTATCGGCAAACTCCCACCCCACCCAATCCCATATTCCCCAAAAGCATTATTTGCTTATCCCCATTCCTGGGCCATAATTCCGCTGCAGCTCCCTTCGCTTTTCCCTTGCCTGACCCGCAAAATTGCACCCCGGCAACGGCGAACCGCGACCGACGAGCCGCTTGTCTCTGTGATCGACTTTCCACCCGAAGCTGAGAAGAAGGAATTGCAATGTTTCATCGTCGCCCATCCTCCCGTGTCAACGCCGCCCAATCGCTCTCCCTTCGTTCCGCGGCCGTCGTGATCGCCTCCTCACTCCTCGCCAGCGCCCCCGCCTTCGCCTCTCAAACCTCCACCTGGACCGGCGGCACTTCCACCGACTGGAGCACCGCCTCCAACTGGTCCCCCAGCAACACCGCCCCCAACAACGGCGACGCCGGCATCTCCGACTTCGACGTCGTCATCAACACCGCCGCCAACCAGCCCACCATCAACGCCCCCGTCGCCATCGACAACCTCACCCTCAACACCGGCGTCACACTCACCATCGCCCCCTCCATCCTCTTCAACGTCAACGGCCCCGCCGTCAACAACAACGGCACCATCCTCGTCGATACCTTCACCGGAAACGCCGACCTCAACTTCACCGCCAACACCACCCTCTCCGGCACCGGCAACGTCTTCATCAACGACTACGGCCCCAACGCCATCCTCAGCACCTCCCCAGGCGCCACACTTACCAACAATCAAACCATCGGCGGCATCGGCGAAATCGACGCCTCCCTCGTCAACAACGGCATCATCAACGCCAACATCAGCTCCGGCTCCAAAACCCTCTACCTCCAATCCCAAAACATGACCAACAACGGCCTCATGCAGGCAACCAACAGCGGCATCCTCGCCATCAACGCCATCACCATCTCCCAAACCGCCAACGGCACCATTTCCAACATCGGCGGCGTCGTCAACCTCTCCGGCGCCACCATCGCCGGCGGAAATCTCTCCGGCAACATCACCGTCCTCAGCGACAGCTCCGTCGCCGATGTCACCATCGCCACCGGCAGCAAAATCACCATCAACGCCGGCATCGTCCTCAATTCCACCGGCTCCACCATCACCAACAACGGCACCATCCAGGTCGATACCCAAACCGCCGATGCCGCCCTCAACATCGCCGCCAACACCACCCTCACCGGTACCGGTAACGTCTTCCTCAATGACTACGGCCCCAACGCCCGAATCATCGGCGCCGCCAACGCCACCCTCACCAACGACACCGCCCACACAATCCACGGCGTCGGCGAAATCGACGTCCCTCTCATCAACAACGGCACCGTCTCCGGCGACTTCTCCGGCCACGCCCTCGTCATCAACGGCGCCACCACCAACAACGGCCTTATCCAGGCCACCGCCAAGGGAATCGTCCAGTTCGCCTCCGGCTCCGTCGTCAGCAACGGCACCCTCTCGGGCGGCACCTTCCGCGTTGATTCCAACAGCACCATGACCTTCTCCGACCCCATCTCCACCAATGCCGCAACCATCCTCCTCTCCGGCTCCAACGCCACCATCACCGGCATCGACTCCCTCACCACCAACAGCGGCAACTTCACCCTCCAAAATGGCGCAAACTTCACCCTCGCCGGAAACCTCACCAACTCCGGAAACATCTCCCTCTCCGGCGCTGCTCTCAAGGTCGGCGGAAATTTCACCCAGACCACCGGCTCCATCACCGGCAACGGCACGCTCACCGCCGGCGCCCTCTTCGGTAACATTTCCGTCACCACGGGCCTCGTTCAGGTCGCCGCCAACGGCACCGATGCCGGAACTAGCAATCTCTCCTCCCTCACCATCGCCGGCACCACCGATAATTGGACCGGCAACATCAACATCCGCAACAACAAACTCATCGTCGAAGCCCTCACGGACAAGTCCGCCACCCTCCAAACCCTCACCAACCAGGTCCACTTTGGCCTCACCCACAACGCGGGCATCACCACCTCGGCACTTCCCACCGGCTATGGCGTCGCCGTCGTTGACAACGCCGCACTGTCCACCCCCTTCACTACCTTCGGTGGGCAGCCGGTCGACTCCAATTCAATCTTGATCTCCGCCGAACTCCGCGGCGATGCCAACCTCGATGGCAAAGTTGACCTCACCGACCTCAGCACCGTTCTCAATCATTTCGGCGAATCTACCTCCAACTGGACCGACGGCAACTTCGACTACGCCGCCACCATCGACCTCACAGACCTCTCCGACATCCTCAATAATTTCGGCCTCGTCAACACTGGCGCAAACAGCGTCTCCCTCGGCGGCGGGGCCGTCGCCGCCCCCGAACCTGCTTCGCTTGCTGCCCTCAGCGCCGGTGCCCTCCTGCTCGCCAAGCGTCGCCAGCGTCGCGCAAATTAACCGCAGCAACAAACCTCAAACACTCGATCCGAACGCCGCGCCCCGCGCGGCGTTCTTCTTCCCTCCTCCCCCCTCACCCCTTCACCGCCCCACTCATCCGCAACATCACCCCCGCCACCTCCTCCAACCCCACCACCTCCTCCACTCCGCCCGCCTTGATCGCCGCCTGCGGCATCCCAAACACCGCGCACGTCGCCTCGTTCTGCGCCACCGTCCGTCCACCCGCCTTCCGCATCTCCAAAAGCCCCCCCGCACCATCCGCCCCCATCCCCGTCAAAATCGCCCCCACCGCGTTCCGCCCCGCATACTTCGCCACCGAATTAAACAGCACCTCCACGCTCGGCTTCTGGTGAAACACCGCCGGCCCTTCCTTCAACTCCACAAAATACCGCGCCCCCGACCGCCTCAACATCATGTGCAATCCCCCCGGCGCAATCAGCACCTGCCCCGTCATCACCGTGTCCCCGTCCTCCGCCTCCTTCACCCGCACCGCGCATATCGTGTTCAACCGGTCCGCAAAACTCTTCGTGAACTTCGGCGGCATATGCTGCACGATCACCGTCCCCGGCGCATCCGCCGGAAACGCCGTCAACACCTCCGTCAACGCCTGCACGCCCCCCGTCGATGCCCCGATCGCCAGCACCTTCTCCGTCGTCTCCGACAAACTCGTCGCACGCTTCACCACCTGCCCCCCGCGCGATACCGCCGCCCGAACCCGCATCCGCGCCGCACTCTTCACCTTCCCCGCCAGCTCCGCCGCCATGTCCCCCACCGAATACGCCGACCCCGGCTTGCAAAGCACGTCCACCGCTCCCGCCTCCATCGCCTCGATCGCCGTCTGCGTCCCCCGCGCCGTCAGCGAACTCAGCACGATCACCGGCAGCGGATAATGCTCCATCAACCGCCGCAAAAATGTGATCCCGTCCATCCGCGGCATTTCCACGTCCAGCGTCAGCACGTGCGGCCGCAACTCCAGTATCTTGTCCCGCGCAACATACGGATCCGGCGCCGCCCCCACCACCTCGATCCCCGGATCCCGCGACAACTCCCGCGTCAGCATCGACCTCACCACCGCGGAATCATCCACGATCAGCACCCGCGCCCGTTCACCCGCTCCCGCAGGCCGACACGTCACGAGCGCTGGCGCTGTCATGTCCCTTCCTCCACCGCCGCCGCAAGCACCTCCTCCTCCGCCAGCAGCACCGTCGCCCCCTTCGACTGCACCCACGCCTCCCATGCCGCGCCGTCCGCCAGCACCTCCACCCGCGGCAGCCCCATCTCCGGCACCCGCTCCATCGCGCTGCAGTACCCGCCCGCCGTCATGTTCAAGATCTCTTTCAACGCGTCCGGTGCGCAACGCAACGCCTCCGGCGCCTCCGGCTCCAACGCCAGGATGTTCGCCGCGATCACCGCCGCCAGCCGCGTCGCCGCCGCAATGTGCAGCTTCCCGACGCCCATCAGCTCGATCGTCGCCACAAACGCACGCTCCGGCGGCGCCACCGCCCCCTCCGGCGGCATCACCGAGATAAACGCCGACGACTCCAACGCCGTCACCAGCGATTCCATCAACGGATTAATTTCCAACTGCGACATGTTGTGCCTCCATAAATGGCTTCACCAGGTTCTTGATCGCTTCCGGCGTGAACGGCTTCCGCAAATACCCCTTCACCCCTGCCGCTCGCAGCTCCGCTATCCGCGTCGCCGACGGCTCCGCGCTCACGATCGCCACCGGTATCGCCTTCGTCTCCGGATTCTTCAGCACCGTGTGCGCCAGCTCTATCCCGTTCATCTCCGGCATGTGCAGGTCCACCAGCATCAGGTGAATCGCCTGTCCCTTCATCACCTCCAGCGCCTCCCGGCCGTTCGATGCCTCGAACAGCTGCGCCCCGGGCAGGTCCGCGATCTTCACCGCTCGCCTGATCAACGCCCTCGTCGTCTCCGAATCGTCCACCGTTAATATGTTGAAGCTCACAGTCTTCTCCTCAAAGGGTCTTCGTCTCGCCCTGCGTCTTGATCAACGTGTTCCCGTCCGCTATGTGCAGGTACAGCGTCCGCGGCGACTTGCCTCCCACGTCCTCCCCCTCGATCATCAGCCCCTGCTGCCACAAAATCTTCCGGATCGCCGTGTGGTTCCGTTTCCCGATCGAAAACAGACCCGCGTCGTTCAGGATCTCCGCCCCGCCCGCCACTTTCACCTTCATCCGCTTCTTCTGTCCACCCATCCGCTCCAGCTCCCCGATCAGGTACGCCATCCCCGTGTCCGCAAACATGCACGGATTCTCCGCCGCACGCTTCGCGTCCAGTGTCGACGTCGGCAGCTGGTAGTGCAGCATCCCGCCGCACCGCGCCACCGGGTCAAACAGCGTCACCCCGATGCACGATCCCAGCGAATACGTCACGATCTGCTCCGCTGGATCTGCGCTCGCCCGCGCGTCGGATACGTTTACAATTATTGCCACTCGCCTCTCCTCAAGCCTTCTGGTAAATCGTCGGCTGAACAAACCGGAACGGATGCTTCACACCCGTTAGCGATTCCGAATGCCCTGTAAACAACAACCCCCCAGGCGCCAATATCCCGTGGAACCGGTTCACCAGCCCTTCCTGCGTCGGTTTGTCGAAATAAATCATCACGTTCCGGCAGAAAATAAAGTCCATCGCCCCGTCAAACGGCCACGGCTTCACCAGGTTCATGTGCCCGAACCGCACCACGCTGCGCAAGGACTCCGACACCTCGCACGTCCCGTCCCTCGCCGTAATCAGATACTTCGACTTCAATGCCGGCGGCACCGGACGCGTCCGCGCCTTGTCGTACACCCCCGCCCGCGCCGTCTCCAGCACCCGCGTCGAAATGTCCGTCGCCAGGATCTTCACATCCATCTCCACGCCAGCCAGCGCCTCCAGCAGCACCATCGCCAGCGTGTAAGGTTCCTCCCCCGTCGAACACGCCGCGCTCCACCCACGGATCCGCCGGTCCCCGCTCGCCCGCTTCCTCTCGATCAGCGCCGGCAGGAACTTCCCCGCCAGGTAATCAAAATGGTTCGATTCCCGGAAAAAACTCGTCAAGTTCGTGCTCAGCGAATCCACCAGCGACGTAAACTCCCCGCTCGCCGGATTCCCCAGCACCCGGTCCAGGTACGCCGAGACCGACTTGTCCCCCGAGTGCCGCAGCACCTTCGCCAGCCGCGCCTGCACCAGCTCTTCTTTCCCCTGGTGCAGATTGATCCCGCAATGCTCGTGCATCGCCGCGCTGATCCGCCGAAAATCCCGTTCCGATACTGTCACATCCTGCAGCAGTGTCATCTCAATCCTGTCCAATCAAACTGCCCTGAATTCCGAGCGAAGACCCGGGTGCCTTACGCAAACTCACTTCGAAAACTCCGCAAACGCGCCCTCCTTCTCCTCCGATTCATCCAGCGGAATTACGCTCACCTTCTTCTTTCCAGCCCCCCGTGTGCCATGCTCAGGGAAGGGCCCCTGGGCATGCCCGGGCGCACCAACCGCGGGTCCACCAGGCGCCTTCCCATCGCTCCCCCGCGTCCCCCCAATGTTTTGTGTGTTGTGTTTTGCGTGTTGTGTTTTGTGTGTGATGTGTTGCGTTTCAGCCCGTTTCATCCCCACTAGCGCCCCCAGCTCCCCGACCAGGTCATTCAACTGCACCGCCTGGCTCGACAGCTCCTCCGAGGCCGCCGCCGATTCCTCCGCGTTCGCTGCATTCGCCTGCGTTGCCTTGTCCATCTGCGACACCGCCAGGTTCACCTGCTCGATCCCCAGCGCCTGCTCCTTGCTCGCCGCCGCAATCTCCGCGATCAGCGCGTTCACCTTCGTCGATGCCGTCGTGATCTCCTCCAGCGTCTTCGCCACCTCCGCCGCGATCGTCACCCCTTGCCGCGAATGCTCAACCGACGCCTCGATCATCCCCGCCGTCGTCTTCGCCGCTTCCGCCGACCGCATCGCCAGGTTCCGCACCTCTTCCGCCACCACCGCAAATCCCTTCCCCGCCTCCCCCGCACGCGCCGCTTCCACCGCCGCATTCAGCGCCAGCAGGTTCGTCTGGAACGCAATCTCGTCGATCACCTTTAGGATCTTCGACGTCTCCTTCGCCGATTTCTCAATGTCCTTGATCGCCACGCTCATTTTGCCCATCGCCCCGTTCCCCCGGTTCGACGACGCTTCCGCCTCGCTCGCCAGCGCCGCTGCATGCTGCGCCGTCTCCGCGTTCTTCTTCGTCATCGACGACATTTCTTCCAGCGCCGACGTCGTCTCCTCCAGCGAGGCCGCCTGTTCCGACGCGCCCTGCGCAATCGACTGGCTCGACGAGGCGACCTGCGTCGCTGCCGAGGCCACCTGCGTCGCCCCGTCCCCCAGCGACCCCGCCACGCGCGACAGTGCCTTCCCGATAGACCGCGCAATCAGGTACGCGATCCCGATCCCCAGCACGATTTCCAGCCCGCCCGCCGCCAGCGTCCCCACCTTCGTCTGCTGCATCAGGCTCGTGATTTCCTTCCCGTCGTCATCGCAGCTCTGCTTGTTCAGGTGCGTCAGGTTTTCCACCAGCTTCAGGTACGCGTCCCGCAGCGGAACCATCTTGCTCGTCGCCAGCGCCGCCGCCTCCGACTTCTTCCCCGCCCGGCTTAGCTCCAGCACGTCTGCTCGCACATCCATGTACGCCTTCCGTGGCCCCTTCAGCGCATCCAGCGCCGCCTGGTCCTCCTGGTCGAAGACCGTCTTCTCGTACTCCTTCATCGCCGCCGACAGCTCGTCCGACGTCGCCTTCATCTCCGTTTCGATCTTCGTCAGGGCCGCGGTGTCCGTCGTCGCGATGTGCTGCCACGTCCGACCGTAGTTCGCCGTCGTCAGCAGCTCGATCCGCGACGCGTCGTAGATCCCCGGCATGCTGTTGTCCGTGATCGACTTCGCCGTCGTGTCCACCGCCGACACCCGCGTCAGCGTAAACACCCCAAGGCCCCCGATCATCACAATCAGTAGACCAAACCCGATGCCGATCCGCTTCCCGACTGTCATCGCCATGCCCTGGACCCTTGTGTACAAAAATGCCGTCATTTCCGACGGAATACGACCCTGTGCAAACTGGCGGGCCCCACTCGGCCCGCCGGCGCTTACTTCACCAGCTCCAGCACGTCCTCGGTCGCCAGGATCGCGTCGATGTCCAGCAGGATCTTCACGGCCTTACCGACCTTCGCGATCCCCAGGATGAAGTTCGACTCCGTCTCGCCCGAAAACGCCGGCGACTGCTCCACCTGCTCCTGCGAGATGCTCAGCACTTCCGACACCCGGTCCACGATGATCCCCGTCGACCGCTTCACCCCTTCGTGCTCCGTCTCCGCCACGATGATGCACGTCTCCTCCGTGCGCTCCGTCTCCTGCATGTTGAACTTCGAACGCAGGTCAATCACCGCGATCACCTGCCCGCGCAGGTTCAACACGCCCTTCACGTACGACGCCGTCTGCGGCACCGCCGTGATCTCCATGTACCCGATGATTTCCCGCACCTTCAAAATCGCAAGGCCGTACTCTTCCTTCCCCAGCGCAAATGTCAGGTACTTCCCGCCGAGGCCCGTATGCGTCGCTTCCATCGTCGTCGTCATGCTTGCTCCTTCACGTGCTTTTCACCGGACTTGGCCACAAGGTCCATCAGCCCGGGAACGTCCAATATCAAACTGATCGTCCCATCCCCCAAGATCGCCCCGCCCGAGACTCCGGGCACCGAGCCCGTCGACTGGTCCAATGACTTGATCACCACCTGCTGCTGCCCCAGCAGCTCGTCCACCAGCAGGCAGCACCGCCGCTCGTTGTCCTGCACGATCACAATCAACGCTTCGCACGGATCTTCCGTCCGCGGCTTCACGCCGAACAGCCGGTGCAGCCGATACAGCGGCAACACTTCCCCGCGGATCGTGCAGATCTCCGCCCGGTTCTTCACCGTCGAAATCACGTCCGCCTTCGGACGCAGTGACTGCACCACGCTCGTGATCGGCAATATGTACTTCTCCGTCCCCACCTGCGCAATCAGCCCGTCGATCACCGCCAGCGTCAGCGGCAGCCGGATCGAAAACGTCGAGCCCTTCCCCTCCACCGATTGAATGTCGATCCGCCCGCGCAGGCTCTCCACGTTCCGCCGCACCACGTCCATCCCCACGCCGCGCCCCGATACGTCCGTCACCTTCTCCGCCGTCGACAGCCCGGCATGAAAAATCAGCTTGAAGATCTCCTGCTCCGAAAGCTGCGCGTCCTCCTTGATGATCCCCGCCTTCCGCGCCTTCGCCAGGATCTTTTCCTTGTTCAACCCCCGCCCGTCATCCACGATGTCCACCACGATGTTCCCCGCCTGGTGATACGCCTTCAGCTCAATGCGCCCCACCTCCGGCTTCCCTGCCAGCGCCCGCTCCTCCGGCGTCTCCAATCCATGATCCGCCGAGTTCCGCACCATGTGCACCAGCGGATCCGCCAGCGCTTCGACCAGGTTGCGATCCAGTTCCGTCTCCCCGCCCGTCAGCACCAGGTCGATGTCCTTCCCGAATTTCTTCGCCAGGTCCCGCACCAGCCGCGACATCTTCTGGAACACCCCCTGGATCGGCACCATCCGCATCGACATCGTCAGGTCTTGCAGCTCCCGCGTGATCTTCCCCAGGTGCGCAGCATTCCGCGCCAGCCGCTGGTTCGTCCGGAACGACGGCGCAATCGCCTGCGTCACCATCGCCTCCGCGATTACCAGTTCCCCCACCATGTTGATCAACGCATCCAGCCGCTCCGTCGTCACCTTCACCGTCGCGTCTTGCCGCGCCGCGCCCGATCCCCCCGGCCCATGACCGCCAGCCGCCGAAGCCCCGCCGGAGGCCTGCCCCGAGGCCGCCGCCGCTGCCACCGCAGCCTGCCCGACGCCCGCCGATGGGCCGCCATTTCCCGTGCGAACCCCCTCCGAAACTGGCACTTTTCCGTCCAAAAGGGTACCTTTTTCGTCCCCTTTCCCCCCCTGAGATGTACCTGAACCCTTCCCGCTGCCACCCGAGATGCTCCCCTGGATGCGCCCAATCACCTCCATCAGCGGCGGGTAGGGGGGTGGCAAAACCCCCGTTTTCACCGTCTCCGTCAACTGCGAGATCATCGCCTTCGTCGCGTCCACCGCCTCCAGGCACACATCCAGCCGCGCCCCATCCAGCGTCAGTTTCTCCTGCCGCGCCAAGTCCAGCAGGTTCTCCGCGGCATGCGTTAACTTCGCAATCTGCTGCAGGTTAAGAAAGCCCGCCACGCCCTTGATCGTGTGGAACCCGCGGAAAATCGCATCGATGCATTCCTTGTTCGTCGCATCGCCCCCCAGCTCCAGCAGGTGCCCTTCGGCCGCTTCCAGGTGACCATTCGCTTCCGCGATAAATTCCGCGATCATCGGCAGATCATCCGCCCGCACTTCCCCAGCCGCCCCGCCAACTTCCTCGACCACTGGTTCTGTAGTATTCACAACCACCTGCGGAACAATAGGTTGCGCAACAATCCCCGAAATCAATTCCTGTAGCTTCCCGATCTCCTGCGACACCGAAATCAGCGCCGCCGAAGCATCCTTCACCTCGCGCAGAATAATCTTCTCCACCAGCGTCATCGCCGCCCCCACCACCTGCTCCGCCGCCCCCCGCCGCCCCGCCACCGTCTCGTCCACCGCCAGCGCCGCCGGCAACTGCTTCAGTTCTTCATGAATCTGCGCCAGTCCCGCAAGGTCCTCCCCGTCCACCACAAGTATCGATGCTGCAATCTTTTCCGTCAGATCCTGGACCGGCTGCATGTACGCCTCCACGCGTTCCGAGTATGTCGCAGGCGCTACCCACGCATCCGCGAACGATCTCTTCATCGGGAAGCCAAGCCACCTCCACAATTACCAAATTAAGGGATCACCCCGGCACCACCCACCCAGCGCCTACGACCAATTGCGCATGAGCATCCCCAACCCAACCCATCCCCAGTCCCCCCGCCCACCCCAAGTCCGGGAAAAACGCGCCCCGGCCGCAAATATTCCCGCCGCGGTCCCGGTCCACGCGTT
>JBQCGD010000113.1:0-20969 GCA_051955985.1 Phycisphaerae bacterium
TCCCATAAAAATGCATTCACCAATTTTCCCTGCCTCACCCCCCCCGCCGCCTCAGAATTCCCCCTCCCTTTCACAGGGGAGAAGCCCCTTCTGCTCAATAAGTCCTCCGGTTACACCCCCTGATAACCGATGTTCTCGGTAGCAGTTTTTCGCCCGGAACTCGCAACGCGAACCCCTGCGGAAGACCGCACCCTTGTGCACTTCGCACCGGAACGATCCTGGAGGCCTGATGTCCGCAATTCCCACATGCGCCCCCGCTCCCGCGGCTGATCCCGCCGCAACCCCCGCCATCGTCGCCCCCTTCGTCCGGTCCCTCCGCGATTTCTTCCAATCCATGCTCGGCATGACGGTCACCATCGGCACCCCCTTCCGCAAAACCGCCCAATCCCACGCCAACCACGTCTCCGGCGTCATCGGCTTCTCCGGCGATCTCACCGGCGCAGTCGTCATCGGCTTCCCCGACAAGGTCGCCCCCGCCATCATCGAAAAATTCGCCGGCATCCAACTCGACGAAACCTCCCCCGATTTCGCCGACGCCATCGGCGAAGTCACCAACATCATCGCCGGTTCCGCCAAAAGCGGCCTCGGCCTCAACGCCTCGATCTCCATGCCCTCTGTCGTCATCGGCACCGGGTACTCCGTCGTCGGACTCTCCGCTGTCCCCTGTTACGTCGTCCCCTGTTCGTGCCCCGCGGGCGACTTTTCCATGGAAATCAGCGTCCAACAGTCGGGCCCCCGCGGGCCCCTCTCCACTTCTCACAGGTGAGGAAGCAATGTACAAAGTCTTGATCGTCGACGATTCCAAAACGATGCGCAGCATCGAAAAGAACGTCCTCAACCAGCTCTTTCCCGGTTGCCAGCTCACCGAAGCCGGCGACGGCCTCGAGGCCCTCACTGTCCTCGCCTCCGGCAACTCCTTCGACCTCATCCTCGCCGACTGGAACATGCCCAACATGGATGGCTTCCGCATGGTCTGCAAGATCCGCGAGAAAGACAAAAGCACCCCCATCATCATGGTCACCACCGAAGCCGAAAAAGCCCGCATCATCGACGCCATCAAGGCCGGCGTGAACAACTACTGCATCAAGCCCTTCACTCCCGATGTCCTCGGTGAAAAAATCAAGCAAACCATGGAAAAGGCCCGCCCCCCCGTCGCGGCCGCCTGATTCCACCCCTCTCGTGATACGACATCCGCCCCGCCCCAGGGCCGGGCATTCTCTGATAAGGCAATACCATGGACGTGAACTATATCAACCCCTTCATCTCGAGCTCCCGAAAAGTGTTCGACCTCATGATCAAGGTCCCACTGACCATCGGGCGCCCCCGTCTCCGAGGCCCTGACGATGGCAACTACGCCGTCTCCGCCGTCATCGGCCTCGGCGGCGCCGTCACCGGCTGCGTCATCCTCGGCTTCTCCCACCGCGTCGCCCTCGCACTCGCCGGCGGACTCGCAGGTAACCCCTTCGCCACCATCGACAACGACTGCGTCGATGCACTCGGCGAAATCGTCAACATGATCGCCGGCGGCGCTAAAACCGAATTCCCCGGCGGACTCTCCACCCTCTCCGTCCCCAACGTCATCACCGGCGACCACCGCGTCCAGTACCCCACCGGCATCCCCCCCATAGTCATCCCCTGCCAGACCCAGGCCGGCCCCTTCTGCATCGAAGTCGCTATCCGAAAAACCGAAGCCGCCGCACCCGCCGTCGCCGCAGCACCCGCCGTCGCCGCAGCACCCGCCGTCGCCGCAGCACCCGCCGCCAAAGTCGCCACCGCCTGACAAACACCCTCGTCCAATACAACAGCAACCCCACAACGGCCCGCACCCGCGGGCCGTTTTCACGCGCCCGCCACCCCCAAAACCCACCACATCATCTTACAGGACCCGCAAACTCACAGACCCCAGTCCCCAGTCCCCGAACCCCCGTCCGCCGCCCTGACTCCTTCATCCCTCGCTTATCGCTACACCAACCCCCCAACCCCTCACGCCCGCGCCGACGCCGCAACCGTCGGCCTCACCACATGCAGCGTCACCGCCAGCGGCGTGCTCGTCGTCCCCGACACATCCACCACCACCGCGTAATACGTGTAATTCCCCGCCGCCGTCGTCCGCGTCGTCAACGTCCAGTTCGCCCCCTTCTTTACTGCAAACCCCACCAGCGTGTCCTTCGCCATCTGCAGCCCCGCCACCCGGTTCGACTCCCGATAAAACTTCACCGTCTTCACCCTCCCACCCGCATCCTGCACGTTCAACGCCGTCAGCGTCACCTGCGGCCCATTCGATTTCTTCACCACCACCGTCCCCACCTTCGGCGTCGGTGCCGGCTTCGCCTTCGCCGCCGTACCCCCGAAAGACGCCATAAACGGCACGAGCTGCTGTGCGATCGGCGTCCCACGCCCCGTCGCCAGGTCAAAACCCGCCGTCGCCGCATACCCGTTATTCCCCGTCGTAATGTCGTGGAAAAACGTCGGCGGCGCCGCGTAAATCGCGCTCAGCGTCTGCGTCCCATCCAGCGTCCCCTTCCCCGCAAGCCCGCGGCCCTGGTTCGCTATCGCCACCATCCCCGCCCACAGCGGCGCGCCCAGGCTCGTCCCGCCGATCTTCATCCACGGATTGCTCGGCGAATCGTACGAATCCACCACCGCCACCCCCGTCGCCGGATCCCCCACGATCGACACGTCCGGCAACGCCCGCTTCACCTTCGTCTGCGTCACCACCCCCCGCTGCCACTGCGGCTGCAACTGGTACGCGCTCACACCCCCGCCGCTCCCGCCGTCCATCCCGCTCCGCGCCCCGTCTCCCCACGCGCTCTCCGACACATAATTCCCCGCCCCATCCACCGTCAGCTTCGTCCCCCCCACCGCCAGCACGTTCGGCGAAGCCGCCGGATAATCCACGTTCTTCACCGTCTCCATCGAGTCATACGCCCCGTTGTCCCCGCTCGCCACCACAAACGTCACCCCCGTGTGCCCCGCCGGCGTCGTGTACGCGCTGTTGTGCGCCAGATCGCCCTTCGTCTCCGTCGATCCCCAGCTGATCGACACCGCCGACACCCCCGGATAATTCCGCGCCGTGTTCACCGCCGCCGCCAGGTTCTCGCTCGAATCCGTATTCGCCAGCACCAGCACGATCGTCGCCCCAGGCGCCGCCGCGTGCGCCCACTCCACGTCCAGCGAAGTCTCCATCGCCCACGAGTTCCCCGGACCCATCGGATCCATCCCCGGCAACGCCGGCCCGCCTCGCTGATTCACCTGGATCAGCTTCGCGTCCGGCAACCCGAACTGCGCGCTGAACGTGTGCAGGTCCGCCGCAATCGTCGGATCCGCATACGCATCCACAATCGCAATCGTCTGCCCCGTCCCGTCTCCCGTCACCGCCCCGAACTTGACCTGGTTCAATCCATACGCCTGCCGCACCTCCGTCGGCGACAGCCCGCTGCCCGCCCCCGTGTACCCATGCGCCGACACAACATTCGTATACGTATGCCCCGCCGCCGACAACAGCACGCGCGATTCCAGCCCCTCCACCAACCCCTGCCCACGCGCCCCCGCCCCACGGTTCCCCCGCCGCGTCGCTCCATCACTCTTGCGCGTCTGCTTCGTCATAACCATCCTTGCCACAACTTCTACATCTCGCCGGACCCGTTGCCCGGGAGTGGCTAGAGTATGAAATACCCTCTCACGCGCAGCCACTCAATCTCAGCAGCGCTACTTACGTTCAACTCCCGCAACTTAACACGAGTTGAGAAACCAACTCAACCTCAGCTATAAACGCACTTTACACACTCCTTAAGCGCCCGCAAGCCCCCCCGCCTCTCTCCCCGCCCGCCGTAACTCCTCCACATCCGCCCCTCTTCCCGCCCAAACACCCCCCAGCCGCGAAATCATCCCGCTTTCAAAAAATCAGCCGCAACCAATTACAAATAATCGACTTACAATCATACACCCCATCTCCCCAAGTGGACTTAGGCAAGCCATAACGACCATGCCGATGGCGCAGAACGCACCGAACATGCCAATCGCACCAAGCCCACCCCATCCACGCGATGGGGAGTAACGATTCCCGCAACCAGCAATCCACCCCCAGATTTTTCCCCCATCCACCCACCCTCGCCCGCCTACGCGTTGCATACAGCCCCCACCCCACTGATAATCCGCTCCATCACGAATTTCCTGGGAACGCCATGCATCTCGATATCTTCGGACTTCTCGTCCTCCTCTTCGCCGCCGTCGTCACCTCCGCGTTCCTCACCGCCGCCCTCTTTGGCGTCATGTTCGCCGTCCACAAACTCGCCGCCGGCAAATTCCCGGAAAATAACTACGAAAATTTCGACTTCGACAACATCACCAAACCCACCCTCTCCGAATTCCTCCTCCGCATCGCCGCCGCCGTCTTCCCCGCCACCATCCTCCTCGTCCTCCTCGCCAACATCCTCTTCCCCCCCCTGAGCCCCCACGGCTTCCGCCGCCACTACGCCCTCGTCTCCCACTTCCTCTGGATCCTCGAAACCGCCGCCATCGCCGTCGGTCTCTGGAAACTGCTCAAACTCGATCCCCCGCGACTCGCCGTTTTCACCGCCGCCGCCTCCCTCCTCTTCCTCCTCCTCTACTGGATTTTTCTATACAACGATCTTTATACATGAACACGGGATTCGAACCCGATATTTTCGCATGTTCGCATCAATACCCCTCATTTCCTCCGCCCCGCCTCAAATATGAAAACGCGTTCATAACATAATATGAGACCGATAGTTGACATATGCAATTACCGATTTATTATTCCTCACCATGTTTTGGCGCAGCCCCCGCATGTCCCTAGGTGGCAGACCCGATAACACTGAAGCGTCGTTGCTGTATCACGCTTAGGTCGTCCATCCATGCGCTGCAGCGCTGATTCTTCTGGAGGAATCATGCCGTCGAAGTCCGCCGCTTCTGATGAACAATCTCTGACCAACCTTTGTCAGCTCTTCCGTCTGCTCTCCGACAAAACCCGCCTGCAGATCGTCATGCTCCTCGCCAGCGGTGAACGCAATGTCACCAGCCTCTGCGAAGAACTCGACCTCCCGCAGCCCACCGTCAGCCACCACCTCGGCCTGTTGCGCATGAACCGCGTCATCGTCAACAAACGCCAGGGCAAACAGGTCATCTACGCCCTCGATACCTCCGGCGGGAAGGCCAGCAACGGTAAACTCAAGTTCAGCACGCCCCCCTACGGCGTCGTTGTCGAAGGTTACTGATCCCCCAGGGGCTTACGGCTGGAATGCCCCTCCCGTTCATCAGTTCCATAAAATAAAACGTGCCGGTTCTCACCGGCACGTTTTATTTTTGCGTTAACCATTAATCTTCTTTTAGACCCGCGTTCACTGCACGCTCCGGCCTCCGCTCCCGCGGTTCGAAACCCGGTTCCACGAGTCCCGCGCCGCTTCCTTCGCGCGGTCCCATCCCAGCGTCGATTTCCCCTTCACCTTCTCCCAGTCCTGACGCAGCGTCGATTCGCTCTCTTCAAACGTCCGACCAGGGTTCCGCGCCTGCGATTCCCACCCATACTGATACGCCGGCGCATATTCCTCATAACTCACGGCCCGATCCGCATACGGACGCGTCGCATAGTTCTCACGCCAGAACCCATGCTCCACCGTCGGATCCACGCTCTCCGCAATCCCCTTCCCCGCCAACCCGCCCACCACCGCCCCCGCCGCCGCGCCGATCGCCGTCCCCACCGGACCCGCCACCGTCCCGATCGCCGCGCCCGCCGCCGCCCCGCCCGCCGCCGCACCAATCCCCGTCCCCACCGGGTGCGACCCCGCACGACCGCTCAACGGATCCCGATTCGCATCGTGCTTCGCCTGCTCTACTTCATCTCTGCCTTTTTCGTCGGCCATGACTCGTCTCCTGCTAAAGAAGTCCCTGCGCTCCGCAGCACCAACTGCGGCCATGCGCATGAGGCGTCTGAAAGCAAGCCCGATGCCGTACCCCCCAAATCCCCCGCTTTCCCCCACAACACAACAAGCCCCCGAAGCTCATCAGCTCCGGGGGCCTTCTACTGCGGGCGAGAGGAGTCGAACCTCCACATCTTGCGATACTAGAACCTGAATCTAGCGCGTCTGCCAATTCCGCCACGCCCGCTTTCCGAACCAAAAGTATAGCAATGCCCCGTCATTTATGAAAGCGTCAGCCACAGTTTAACCGCGAGCCCACGGCGAGCGCTCCCGCGCTCACTCCAGAAGCCCCGCCTCCCTTCACGCCTCCTCCCCCTCCCCCACCATCTGCCGCAACAACCGCTCCCCCTTCTCCGTCACAAACAAATGCTCCTCCCCCCGCCGGCTATCCGAATACACCAGTTCCCCCCGCACAATCAACGCATCCCCAATCGCCTTCATCACCGCCCCCGCCGTCCGCTTCATCTCATCCCCAATCTCCGCCGCCGTCCGCCCCGGCCTGAGCCCGATCAACGCCAAGATCCGCAACTGCTCCACCGTCAACTTCTCATCCACCAACCCCGCCGCCGCAAACACCTCCGCCAGCCGCCCCAAACCCTTCAACGTCGCATCATCCACCGCAGCCGCAGCACCCTCCCCTCCCGACGCCCCCGCCGCCGATTCCTCCACCCGCTGCCCCCCGCCAATCGTCCCCGGCGGCCCCAGTGGCTCCACCTTCGCCATCCGGTCCATCGCCAGGTTCGCCAGTTCATCCGCCCGCGCATTCCCCTCCCGATACACATGCGTCACCCTCACGTTCCCCAACTCCCCGATCAACCCCATCGCCTGCCGATACAGCGGCAAAAGGTCCGGCGACTTCACCTTGTACACCCCATTGATCTGCCGAACCACCAGCTCCGAATCCGCCTTCACCTCCACCCGCGACGCCTTCAACGCCTTCGCCGCCGTCAACCCCCGCACCAGCGCCGTATACTCCGCAAAATTGCTCGTCCGATTCCCCAGAAACTCCGCCAGCTCATACAACGGCCGCTTCTTCTCATCCAACACCACCACCCCAATCCCCGCCGGCCCCGGATTCCCCCGAGACCCCCCATCAAAATGCACCGTCACCACCGGCCCAACCCCCTCCCCCCCGCCCACAGACTCTTTCTCAAACAATCCCAAAAGAATCTACCCCTCAAAACAATCGTGCAAACTCACATCCCCCACACCCCATTCCCCAGCCCCATCCCCATTCGTGTATTTAGTGTCTTTCGTGGCTAATTTATTCCTTCGTGGTCCTTCGTCCCTTCATCCCTTCGTGTTTCCGTCGTCGAGGGGGGGGCCGGTCGAATCACTGCCCCATCATCTCCGGCAAATACAAAATCCGACTGCACGAATCACACCGCCGAATCGCATCCCGCCCACGCAGCGCGTTCAAATGCTCCACGTTCAACCCCATGTAGCACGACCCGCACGACACCGAATCCAGGTCATTCTCATCATACTCCAGCGGCGCCAGCGCATCCCCCGGATACTTCTGTGACACCCGGTCATATTGCGCCAAGGCATCCCGCGGAACAGCCTTCGCCGCCTCCGCACGCCGCGCCTCCATCGCCTGGATCTGCGTCGTGATCCCCGACACCTTCTCCGCATGTTCCGATTCGATCTTCGCCAGCACCTGCTGATCCGCCCCGATCTGTTCCTTCAGCGACGCGATCGTCTTCCCGATATTCTCCGCCTGCTGCATCAGCTCCAGTGACGCCGTCTCCTGCTTCGCCACTTCCGCCTTCTCCGCGGAAATCTGCACCAGGATCGCCGAGTATTCCTTGTTCGTCTTCGTCGCATTCAGCGACGCCCGCATCTTCTCGATATGCTCCTGCCGCGACCTCAGCTCCAGGTCCCGCGTGTTGATGTCCGCCTGCAGCTTCTTCTGCGCCGTCTCCTGCGATTCCAGATCCTTGCTCAACTGAGCAATTTTCCCCTGCTGCCGCTTCTGATCCCGCTGCACGTTCTCCAATCCCACCCGCAACTGGTGCAAATCACGATCAATCTTGAAAAGCTGCAGCAACGCGGGAAGGGTCACCGTGGCGGGGGGCATGCCGATTACCTCGTCGGATGAATCGAAAACTTGAGTGTACCAATTCCCCCACCCCTCCGCCAGCGCCCCCAACATTCACATCCCCCCCAAACCCCGGCGGCTACCGCCGCCGAGGTGAACGCCTCCACCTGCCCCCCCCCTTCCGATCAAGCGCACCCCCGCCCCAAATCGAAATTCGAAAATCCAAAATCGAAAATCCCCCTCACCCCTCCCCCTTCACCACCTCCGCCAAATCCCGATCCATCCCCACCCCATCAAACGGCACCACGATCACCTTGCTCCCATGCCGATCCCTCCCCTTCTCCTCGTTCTTCGGCACATCAATCACGGCAAACGTGAAGTACGCCACATGCCCATCCCGCAAAATCACGCTCGGCCGCTCAATCTTGTTCCAATGGTTCACCGTCCCGTCGCTATACCGGATAAAGTCCGTCGTCGGATCGTACGCCAGCCCGCGATATGTCCAGTGATCGACCCCATTCGGCGACGTCAAATGAAACGCCTTCCGCTGGCTCCAACTGTTCACCACAATGTGATACAGCCCCCCGCTGTACCACGCCACCGGATCCTCCAGGTTCTCCAGCGTCAACCCCTTCACATGCCGGTAAATCGAGTCCCCCTGCACCACGTACGGCCCTGTGATCTCCTTCGACAGCATGATTTCCCCCGACCGCTGCACGATCATGTACTGCCCGTCCGGCCGCAACACCGGCGTCACGTTCGACGCCCGCCACTTCGGTCGGTCCGCCACCGTGATCCGCCCCAGCGACTCCCACGGTCCCTCCGGCGACTTCGACGCAAACACCTCCCCAGGCCGCGTCTCGCTGATCGTCACCGCATACCGTCCGTCCGGCATCACCAACGCCGTCACATTGTGCCCCTTCCCCCCCTCGTTCTCCGGCCAGCACCGCCCCTCGTCCCGGTACGGCCCAAGCACGTCCTCGCTCACCGCATGAACCGCCACCGACGACGTCCACCCCCCATGCCCCAGCCTCTCCGGCCAACGGCTCGCAAACATGTGCCACTTCCCGTCCCGGCCCTGCAGAACCGCCCCATCCCAATAGCACCACTCTTTCAACTCCCGATCCTCCAACCCGTTCTCCGTGTCGCGCGGCCCAACCGTCGGCGTCCCCCACGCATCCCGCGACAACTTCCCCTTCACCGGGATCGGCTGGAAATAATCGATCAGCGTGCGGTTCGCCGCAGAAACGCTCTTCTCCCCCACCGGATATGCCGCCTCCACGCGGTTCAACTCCTCCGTCGTGATCGGCAACACCGAGCCGTGCCGAAAACGATACGGAAATTGAAAGTCCTTCGCCGGCGTAAATTGCCCCGAACCCGGATCGTGACTGGTGAATGCCTCATACCCGCGCGCACTCCCCCGCAGATTATCCAGCAACAGGCACCACTCCGCAGGCTCCCCCTCCGTCGCAGGTTTCAATTGAAAGCAGATCGGCCCTTCCGAATTCGTTTCTACCCCGGCAGAGTACGACTCCACATCCTGCCACGGACCCGAAAGCTTTTTCCCGACCGCCTCCCGGATCGACTTCCCCTCCTTGATGAATCGGTAATAACGCTCCCCGTCCCGCGCAATGTCAATGTCGATCACGTCCCCCGGCTTCTCGACAAACACAAACGGCTTCTCAAACGTGTGGAAATCCTTCGTGTGCGCCGCCCAGATCCGCTGCTTCCGGAAATTGTCGCTCTTCGTCATCGACGCCCAGTACACCAGGTAATCCCCCGTCTCCTCATCATAAATCGCCTCCGGCGCCCACGTGCACCCCGCATCCTCCGGAGCCACCGGCGCCAGCCACGGCGACGACCAGTGAACCAGGTCCGTCGATTCCCACACCACAATCGACCGGCTCCCCGCGTGCGTCGCCCGATGCCAGTCCCTCGTCCGGTTAATCCAAAGATCCGTCCCAATGATCCAGAACTTCCCCCCATCATGCGACCGCAGAAGAAACGAATCCCGCACCCCCTTCTCCCCCACATCGCTCACCAGCACCGGCTTCCCCCCGTTCAGCGACTCCCACCGCTTCCCATCCGCGCTCGCCCCAAAATACACCTGCTCCGCGCTCGGACTCGACTCGTCCCGCATCGTCGTAAACAAAAACGCCCCGCGCGCCGCCGACGCAGCAATCGAAACACCCACCACCACCCCAGCCACCAGCCACTTCACCCCCAACGCACCGCACAATCCACTCACAACGCATCTCCTGTTCCCAAGCGCCAAACCAATCCCAAACCCCCTCCTCCCCAAACCAGAACACTACCGCCCCCCCCGCCCCCCCTCCATACCCCCCCTTGACTTCCCATATCAATTCTTGACCTCCATCCCCTCCCCCAAAACCCCGGCGCCTACCCCCGCCGAGGTGAACGCCTCCAACAATCGAAACGGGGTCAAACATCGTTTCCCTCCCCCACCAAACACCGCTGCACTACCTCCATGGCCCGCAAACCCCGCAAATTCGCCGGAGACATCGTCTACCACATCATGAACCGCGCCTCCGCCCGCGCACGCATCTTCCACAAAGAAGCCGACTACGCCGCCTTAACCACCCTCGCCCACGCCGTCGAACGCTCCCGCCTCCGCCTGTTACGGGCGACCGCCCGTAGGCCCAGCAGCCGCAGAGGTACTCGCCGGCATTGTCATGCCGGGCATCGTGCCGGGCGCGGATGGCGCCTGGCTGGCGGTGCCGGCGTCCGCATCCATGGCGCCAAAGCTCTGATTGCCGCCCAGATGCCCCTGGTACACCAGCGCGCCCACGACGAGCGCAGCGGCAAGGAAGTAGGGCAAGGAGGGCCACCGGTTCTTGCGATACGCCGCCCAGCGCCACACCACCAGTCCCACCAGAAGCACCGCGAGGCTGGTGCCCAGCCATTTGTGAATCGCCATCCCGGTGACACCGTTGTCGTCGTCCATCCAGAAGAGCCAGCCCGCGACGGCCGTAAAGGGCGTCACGCACGCCGCGAGCAAGAGCGTCCACCAGCCGGTGGCGCGCAGGGACTCCTTGCGAAGCATGCGGGCCAGTAGATCCGCGACCAGAGACGTCGGCACGAGCGCCGCTGTGAAATTGACGAGGATCGGATGGACCTTTTCGTTGCTGACAAAGGTCCGGAGCGTCGGCAGGAACCCAGCCGCCAGCAGGTGCACGTGTTCCACAACATGTCTCCTTTTGAAGGTGCTACGCCAGAACGCCGTCGCCACAAGCCGCCAGCCCGGCGGCAAAGGCGAAATCGCTTCACTTCTTTGGGACGAGCATCATTCCGCAGATCGGACATTTCCCCGGACGATCGCTGATCACCTGGGGATGCATGACGCAGGTGTACAAGACTGCCGGCTGGGACGCTGGCGCCGACGTGGGTGAGGGCGCGTGGTCATCCTGCATATTCATTCCCTTCATCGTACTTCCCGGCTGTTCGGGTGCCGGCGTCGTCGAGTGGTTGCTATTCATACTGCCATGCGCACCGCCCATCGGCATGTTGCCCATGCCGTTGTTGTCGCCGCTGTGGCCTACCGTCGCCGGGGCATCGGGACCGGGAATGGGGGCGGGAATCGCATTGACGTCGATGCCGTCCCGATGCAAGTCGGCAACGACAGCCTGAACGGCGCGGGTGCCCTCGGGGGCTTGATACCAACCTGGGTCCTCATAAGAGCTAATGCCGTCGCGCACCTTGAAGATGGTGAACATCCCACCCATGGTGATGTAATCCCAGGGCCCCACACCGCCGACCATCGGTACGCTGTTGGCGGGCACCGGCATTCCCATGTCCCCCATGTCGGCCATCCCGGTCTGGCCCATGGTCATATACGCGGGGATGAGCGGCCTGATCTTCTGATCGAGCGGCTTGGGGTTCACCCCGATCATGTTGGGGAACTGATGCCCCATTTGGTTCATCACGTGATGGGTCATGTGGCAGTGCATGGCCCAGTCCCCGGGATTGTCGGCAACCAGCTCCACCGTCCGCGTCTGGCCGACGGCAACCAATACCGTGGTCTCGGGATACTGGGCCGACTCGGGAATGTCCCCGCCGTCCGTCGCCACGACCTTGAAAGAGTAGTTGTGCAGGTGAATGGGGTGGTGATCCATTGCGCCCAGGTTGCCCAGCCGAATGCGCACCCGCTGGCCCGTCCGCGCCACCAACGGGTGGGTCGCGGGAAAAGATTTGCCATTCATGGTGAGCATATTGAACTCGACCATCTCGTTGGGATTGGGCCGGTACGTTCCCGGGTCGATCCGCCATTCGTGCAGCATGATGGCGAAATCTCGTTCCACCGTGCGCGGCCCGTTGCGCGGGTGAATCACAAACATGCCGGTCATCCCCAGCCCCATCTGTGTCATTTCATCATGATGCGAGTGGTACATCAGCGTGCCATGCTGCGTGAGGGTGAACTCATACTTGTAGGTTTCACCCGGCGGAATGGCCTTCTGGGTCAACCCGCCAACGCCGTCCATGCCATTCGGGAGGATGAAGCCATGCCAGTGCACAGTCGTGGGCGCCAACAGACGGTTGGTCACATAGACGCGGATGCGGTCTCCTTCGACCGCCTCGAGAAGCGGGTGGATGTAGCCGTTGTATCCCCAGCAGATCGCTTTGAGCCCCGGCAGGAATTCATGCCAGAACTCCATGGCGACCATGTGGAAGACCTTCACGCCGTCGATGATCTTGAACGGAATCTTGCCGGTGTTGGGGACTTCCACGGGCAAGTAATCCTGCCCGGGGATGCCGGGCGGGAGCGGATGCGTCTCCAAGCGCTTGGCACGTTCCTGGGCTTCATGCGCGGCCTGGAGATTCGGTTGGGCGCCGCCCATCTCGGCGGCGAGCAGCGTGTCCGTCCGCCCCAAAACGACACCGGCGGCCAGGGTGGTCGCGCCGGCCTTGAGCATGTCACGTCGAGAGATCATGAAAGTCATTCCTTTTCGAGCAATGGGAAGTTCAGTTCATACGTGCGACGAATCTCTTGCCCTCACGGGGAACGTAGCAGCGAGCTTCCGCCGGCGTCCATCGACCCGCCGCGCTCCGGGTTGCCGCTGGTGAGCGCCTGGTCCAGATCGGTCCGCGCGAGCCAATAGTCTTGAAGCGCTTGCACGTAGGCTTCGGCGGACTGGATCTCCACCTCTTTGGCCTCAATCAACTGAAACGCGCCCGTGTACATGCCGTTGTAGAGCCGTTGTGTTTCTTCGCCGATTTGCTTGCGGAGCGGGAGCATCACATCGTGGAGGAACGTGACGCGCTCGCGGTCGAGCGCGAGGCGCTCGGCGGCCCGGCGCACCTCCCTGCGGACGCTCACGGCGAGCGCCTGGTAATCGTCATTTAATTGACGGAACCGGGCATTGTTCCGCGCGACGGCGGCTTGGCCCTGATCGAAGAGAGGGAGCGGCACACTCAAGTTGGGACCCAGCGTTCCCTTCACGTCCGCATCACGCTGGTAATGAATACCGAGCGTGCCGCCGTTGAAGAGCGCCGTGGCCTGCGTAATCCCAAGTGCCCGTGCCTCGGCGAGTAGCGCCGCCCGGGCGGCCGCCAGGTCGAGGCGACCCTTCAGGGCCGCAGCTTCCAGGTTGCCCGGCAACCTGTCCGACGGCGGCATCTCCGGGAGGCGGGGCGGAACGGATACCTCGGTCGTTCCCCAAATTCCCAGAACTTCCGCCAGGTCCTCGCGCGCCAGAGCGACCTGACCCTGGGCATCCGCCAAATCGAGCTTGGCCTGCTCGTACGCGGCCAGTTGCGTGTTCAGATCGATCTTCTGGGTGTTGCCCGCCGCATGGATCGCCCGCGCGGTCGTCTGCGCCGCGCCCTGCGCCTCGAGCACGTGCTGCCGCAGTGCCAACAACTGCATCGCCCCCTGCAGCCGGAAATAACGCCGCCGCACATCGGCCGTAAGCGAAAGCACCCGTGCCGACACTTGATACTGGGCCTGCTCGAACTGCGCTTGCGCGAGCTTCTTGCGCATCGGCAGGTAGAGCAGGTCAAGAAATTCCCGGTCGAGATTGGCCTCCAGCGGGAAGTGCGGACGGCCCGGGAAGCGCACCTCGATCGAGAAGACGGGATTGCGCAGAAGCCCCGCCTGGACGAGATCCGCCTGGGCGATGCCGAGGTCTTCGTACATCGACTGGACCTGCGGATTCTGGAGAAGGGCGACGGCGACGGCCTGCTCGGCGGACAAGGGATGAGCGAGCAGCTTGGCCACGGCGGCCGATGCCGCACGGTCGTCGGCGCTGTCCTCGTTCCACACCGCCGGCTGGCCGGTATGGGCCGCGATCGTCGATTGGACCGATGCGAAGGCTGCCTTCGGCTGGATGTGCGTACAGCCCCAAAGCGGGACAAACACTGTGGCAAGGGCCAGGGGAATAAGCATTTTTGCGGTCATCGGGACGCCTCCGGCAAAACAGGAGCGGGCTGGGATGTGGGACCTGCGAGCGGATCGGGCTGGTTCAATGAAACAGGAGCCGCCGGCAACGCGGCCGTCGGGGCGTCCGGATTCGCCGCGCCTTGAGATTGGAGTCGTTGAACGTCCGGCGTCTGGAGGCAGCCGGTCAACAGTGCCGCCAGCAGCACCAGGGGAAACCATGGTCGCATGGGGAAAACCTCATCAAAAAAACGTACGGACGCCTGCGCAAGATTGGCAGGACAGGAACGTCAGATGAGGCGGGTCTCAGATCACCAGCGCGCAGTGCTGGCGCAGGAGGGAGGTTTCTCGTGTGGGGGGAGCCGCCAGCGCCTGCCACCACCGCAGCGCGGGGGCGGGGGCTGCCGGCGGGAGAAAGAGGCCGTTCAGGGGAGCCAGCCAGGCAATCCGCGATTCGTTTGGATGCAAGTCGATCGGGGCGGGCGTTTCCGCGGTGTATTGATTGAGGGTGTTGCAGGTGCACGACTCGTGGTCATGATCGCACGGATCATCCTGGTCCGGGTGGTTCGCGGACGCTTCGTGCGGGCCAAAATGAATAGATTGCAGGCTGGGGTGAGCGATGGTGCACGCCTCGTGCTCTTCAGCCTCCGAGCGCGGGCAGGCACACACCACTCGCGCGCTGACCAGCGCGACCAAAACAATGCAGGAAAAAAGTTGGCGAGCCCACAACCTCATGCAGCGCACGACTTCCTCATTGGCTGACGAGTGCCACGACCCTCACGATAGTCACGCCGCACAAGAGATGTCAAGACGCGGATTTTTGGCAACGTCACCGGAAACCCAGGAAGAAACGGGGTCAAACATCGTTTTCATCTCCTGCGACCCCCACTGCGAACCAGCCAACCCACTCAAAACTGCCTGAACAACCCAAAACCTCCACCTCTTCCATCCCACCACCCCGCACCTCCCTCCCGCCGCGCCAAAATCATGAGCCCATCAACGAACTCACATACCCCAGACCCCATTCCCCAGACCCCCACGCCCCCTCACCCCCCGCTCATCACAATCGCCGCAATCGCGACACCCGCCGTCTCAATTCGCAAAATCGTCTCCGTCAACCGCACCCGCACCACCTCCCCGCGCCCCACAGCCCCCTCCAACACCCCCCACTCTTTCGTACTCCAACCCCCCTCCGGCCCCACCAGCGCCACCACCTTCCCGTTCCTCATCCCCCCCACCACCGTTCCCACACCCCGACTCGAACCGTCCTCCCGCGGCTCCAACCACAACACCAACGCACCCTCCCCCCGCGCCCGCCCCAACACCTCCCCCACGCCCACCGGCTCCTCCACCCCCATCACATGCACCCGATGGCACTGTTTTGCCGACTCCACCGCCAGCCGACGCCACTTCTCCATCTTCCCGCCCCCCTCCTTCGGCTTCACCACGCTCCGCTCACAATCCACCCACTGCAAACAACTCACATTCAACTGGCTCGCCTGCTCCACCAGCCACTCCGCCCGCTCCCCCTTCGGCACCGCCGTCGCCAGCGTCAACTGCACCCGCGGCCCCGCCAAAAACCGCACGCCCCCTTCAATTTTCACCAAAAACGGTGACTTTTTCCCTCCACTTTCCGCCAAAACCCCTTCCGCCAGTCCCCCTTTTCCATCAAAAATCACTACTTTTTCCCCCGCCTCCAACCGCAACACCCCCCGCGCATGATGCGACTGATCCTCCGGCAACCGAATTACCCCCCCAGCCCCCCCGCTCGATTGCTCCACCAGGTCCGGCACGTAAAAGCGATAAGCATCCATCCCCCGATTATCAAATCATTTCCAAACTTCGCAATTTCAATTGCAGACAAAACCCGATAATATCTGAATGATCAGTACTGACATCCCCACCGGCTGGGAAGCCGGCCCTGAACGTTCGGTTGTCACGGATGGCGCCATGACCGTTGCAGACCCCCACAATCCCCGCACCCACACCCCGCGCCGCCCCCCCGCGCCCGCACCCCTCCGCGAATTCCTCCCCCCCGAACCCCACCTCGAACTCCCCCACCGCCACACCCACTGGCTCGACCTCTTCGAAAATCCCCCCCCACAATCCCCCCATGCCGAACACCGAAACCCCCTCCTGGCGCAAAAGCCCGCCCTCGATGTGGTCGATTGGCTCATTATGGAGACGTTGGAACAAAAAGGCGCCCCCCCTGCGCCCGCCCCGCCCCCCGCGCGCCCCGGCGAACCCGACCTGCTCGACGAATTGGTCAAAGACCACCTCGAGCGCGCCGCCGCCGCCGCCACGACTTCGCCCCCACCCACCGTCCCACCGGAACCCGCCCAAGCCCCCGCCCCCCCCGCCCCCCCCGCCCCCGCCGGCCCGGACGCCATGCTCCAGCGCGAAATCGACGCCCTCCTCGCCCCCCCCGCCCCTTCTACCCCTCCCGCGCCCCCCGAGCCCGCACCCGAAGCCACCCAGCCCCCCACCGAGCCCTCCGCTGCCCCCGACCTCACCCCTGCCGAGCTCAACGTCCTCGTCCCCGCCGCTCCCCCAGAAACGCCCGTCCCAGGAGGCGAAGCTCCCGCACCGATCGCCGAGGCACCCGCACCCGCAATCCCGGCCCACACCGACCCCGACGACGAAGCCGCCGCCCGGCTCAATGAAGCCGAAGGCGTCCTCGCCGAAGAACTCGCGCAGCTCATGGCCGAAACCCAGGCCGCCGAAGACGAAAACAACACCGAACTCCCCGCCCAAAAAATCGCCGAGCCCACCGCCGCCACCGCGCCTGCACCCGCCGAGTCCGAAGCAGTTCCAGCAACTCCCCCGTCCCCCGCCACCCTCGACCCCACCCCCGTCCCCGAAGCCCCGGCCCCAGCCGATCCTCAGCCCGCCCCAGCGGCCTCCCCCGAAGGCACACCCCCTCCAGCCGCCCCGCTCCCCGCTAACATGCCCCCGCCCGTTGTCATTCTCCTTCCCGACCCCGATCCGGACGAAGCAGCCGAAGAGGCCCCCGCACGCTTCCGCCTCGCCGCCCTCGCCAACGACATCGGCCTCATGATCGCGCAAATCATTGACGTCCCCTTCGGATGGATCGACGTCGTCAACAAAAACCTTCTCGGTCTCGCCGCGATCCTCTTCCTCCTCTCCGGCGTCGCCCTCGTCGCCGTCTCCTGGTGGCTCGGCCGCTGAGTGCGATCGCTCCCGCGCATCACAAATTGCACGCGAACACCCGCCCGCCCCCAGCCCCTCACTCGTAGCGCAACGCCTCGATCGGATCGAGCCGGCTCGCACGCCACGCCGGGTACACCCCGAAGACAATCCCCACCACCGCCGCAAATGTCACCGACAAGATCACGTAGGACGGATCCACAATCGTCAGGAACGACTGGAACCGCGGCAGCAGGGGAATTCCCTTCGCCAGCCCGATTCCCAGCGACGCCCCCAGCAATCCGCCGATCCCCGAGAGCATCACCGATTCCATCATGAACTGCATCAGGATGTCGTTGTTGTGCGCCCCGATCGCCTTGCGCGTGCCGATCTCCCGCGTTCGCTCGATCACCGTCACCAGCATGATGTTCATGATCCCGATCCCGCCCACCAAAAGCGAAATCGCTGCGATCGATCCCAGCAGCACCCGGAACACCATGACCGTGTCCTGCGCCTGCGCGAGAATCTCCGCCTGGTTCATCACCCGGAAATCGTCCGGATCCTTCAGGTCGTTCAGCCGGTGCCGCCGACGCAGCGCCGCCGCAATGGAGTTCATCGGCGGCGGTTCCGTGTGGACAATCGCCGGGGCGCGGTGCCCACGCCAGCCGCCCGTCCCCACCGGCATCCCCGACAACTGCGTCAAATCCACCCCGTCGTTGGCCGAGACATCAATCTCCCGGATGTACGTCATCCCGAACAACAGCTTCATCGCCGTCGTGTACGGGACAAAACATTCGTCGTCCGGCCCCGTCCACCCGCTCGTCCCCTTCGACTTCATTACCCCGATCACCTTGAAGTTGATCCCCTTGAGCTTGATCGTCTGCCCGATCGGATCGTCCCCCACGAACAGGTTGGCCGCCACAACAGGCCCGATCACCACCACCCGCGCCATGCTGTCGACTTCATCATCCGTGAACAGCCGCCCGAACTCCGGCTCAAAATTGCGAATCGCAAAATACGACGCCGCCACCCCGTTCACATCCGAACTTGTGTTGTGATTCAAGTGCGTCAACTGCGCCCCGCCCTGCACCCCCGGCGACACCGCGGCCACGTCCGGCAGATCCCGCAGCGCCAGCGCATCCTGCACCGTCAAATTCTGCTGCGTCCCGGACATCACGCCCCCCGTCCCCCGCTCCGTCGGCCGCACGATCAGAACATTGCTCCCCATCGCGTTGATCCGGTTCACCACCTGCGCCTGCGCCCCGGCCCCCATCGCCAGCATGGCAATCACCGCCCCCACGCCGATCATGATCCCCAGCATGGCCAGCCCCGTCCGCAACTTGTTCGCCAGCAAGCTCGTGAAAGCCGAGCGAATGTTGATGATCCAGATCAAAAACGAAATGCGGCGTTGCTTGCTCATGCGATTGCTACTGAATCCTGCGTCGAAAACGATCAATGAAGAACGCTCAAGTGTAGCAATTCATGCACTCAAAAACGACCTTCGCCCTTTCAAACACATCCATAACGCTGCCGCAAAAAAGAATCCGGCCATCCCAGGCTCCGGCACCGCCCCCACCGCAAACAGCGTCGCGTCGTTGATCGCATACACCGTGCCATCCGGCCCCATCAATGTCGGCGTGTACGCCTCCCCGATCCCCGCCGTGATCTCCACCGACTCCGTCAGCGCATTGGCCGCCAGGTCCCACCGATACAAATGCCCGTCCTCGTTGTTCACCAGGATAGAGTCCGTCGCCGGATCGACCACCGCCGTGTTCACGCACCACTCCGTCACCGCTCCCGGATGCGTCGCCGCCAGGTCGCCGTCCGCCGTCGGCGAGGAAATCGTCAAGACCGTTTTCATGATCGTCGCCCCGCCCGCCCCCAGCGAGTTCGGCCGCGTGTCCACCTCCGTCGCGTTCGGATCCACAATCGCCAGCATGTTCCGCCCGTCCCCGCCGGTCTCCACATAATTGTTGTACTTCGTCATCAGTAGGTACGTCGATGTCCCGTGATACGAAGGCACCATCGACGCCGGCACCAGCGACGCGGTGTCATCCCATCCGAATCCCCCCGTCGGCTTCTGCACCGACAAATCCGCCGAAAAATGCTCCAGCCACCCCCGGCTCGTCCCTATCGCATCGTACACGCCGAAGTACACATCCCCGTCCGGCCCGATCGTCGGCGAGGCACTCCCATCGTTCGGCACCAGCGCATTGCCCCCCGTCTTCGGATCGACCAGCGCCACGCTCGCCGTCGGCAACATCGTCGCCGCATTCAACGCCACCAGCCGCCCCGCTCCAAAATTCCCCGTGTTCATCGCGACGTACACGGTCTTCCCATCCGCGCTCACCGCCGGTGCACAATTCGTCGCCACCTCCGTCATCCCCGCGGAGACGCCGTTCACCATCAGCGAACTCGCCGGAAAAAACGAACCCACCCCGCCCGCGGAGAGTCGCGCAATCCCGCTCGACAATCCCCCCGGCGCCGATGCCGATGTCTGGTAGCCAAAATAAACATTCCCCGCCCCATCCGCCGTGATCGGCGTACAGATCGACACGCCCGAATCGTACGCCGCCGCATTCGCCTGGTACGTCAAGATTCCGCCATAGAACGCCTCCAGCGTCGTCACATTCGCTGCCACATCGTCAACCAGCGTTCGCCTGTAAATCGTCCCACCCGCTCCCGCATAAAACAGCGTGCTCCCGGACAACGCCGGCCCGAAACTCGGCGTCCACCGCGACGTCGCCCCCACACTCTCCGCCGGCAAAAGATAATCCGTCCCCGCCGTCCACTTCACCACCCCCGTCCCCCCATCAAACGCCTTCAACGCAAACCCGCCCGTCGCCCCCGTCTTCACCGGCACCACCACTGTGTTCCCCGCCGAAATCACCGGCGATCCATAATGAATCAACAACTCCGACCCGGACAACTGCGGCGCCAGATCCACCGCCGTCTGCCAATGCACCGTCTGCAAAGCCTGCGACGCGGCCAAAGAATCCGCCGTGTGCTGCCCATCCCCCGCATACCCCTCCCACGCCGCCCCCCGCGCCACAGACACAATCACGCCCATCCCCCACACCACCCCCATCCAACGAAGTCCGCTCATGAAAAACCCCGCACGATCAAACGATCCAACCTCCGCAGTATCCCACACCCCCTCCCATTCCATCTATAAAAAAAGAGCGGCGTCTACAGTTCCCTCTCTCTCGCCCTGCCGGCACCCTTCGTGCCCCTTCTTGTTTTCGTGCCTTCGTGTTTACGTCGTGTCGGCGCCGGGGGCGGGTGAGGGAGAATTTCACTTCGCCCACCGCAGCACATACAACTGCCCCGGCTGCTGCGCCCCCGCAAAGGGCTCCCCCGCCGGGGTGTGCGTCTGCGCCGTGAGCCCGGTGGGCACCGCCGCCAGCGGGAATTCGTCCGGACTCGTCCGCTGCGGGGCCGACCCCCA
>JBQCGD010000114.1:0-14718 GCA_051955985.1 Phycisphaerae bacterium
CGGCCGCGGATGCACGCGAATCACTGCAGGCGCCGCTTCTGATGCGCGGCGCGGCCGACCTGCGGCCGAGTCGGCGAGCACGGGAAAGGCGCCGGGCCGGCCGTCTGCTGCGCGTGGGTACCGGAAGCGGGGTCAAGTGGCGTGGGCTTCTCGGCTGGTATCCGTGTCCATCCGTGTCCATCCGTGGCAATTTACATCCTCTCCAGCGACCGCGGATCCACATCCTCCTCCACAACCTCCGGCTTCCGCAACAACTCGGCCACCGCCGCCATCACTGCCTCCACCGTAATCCCCTTCATGCAACGATGATCGATCGGACACCGCTTCAACTGGCAAGGCCCGCACGGAACCTCCACCCGCACAATCCGTTCCTTCGAAGAAAATGTCTCCGCCCACACCGGATCCGTCGGCCCAAACAGCGTCACCGTCGGAACCCCAAACGCCGCCGCAAAATGCCGCGGCCCCGTGTCATTGCACACCATCAACGTCGAACGTTTCACCACCGCCTTCAACGCCCCGATCGACAACGCCTTCCCCCCATTCAACGTCGCCGTCATATGCAACCGCCCAATCCCCTTCCCCCCCGGACAAAGCGCACTCGCCGCCAGAATCGCCTCCGCAATCCCCATCTCCGCCGGCGAAGTCGCCAAAATCACGTGCCCCCCGCAAACCCCCTGCCGATCCATCAACCGATCCGCCACCTGCGCAAACCGCCCCGGCTCCCAGCACTTGCTCGAGCCAAAATTCGCCCCCGGCACCATCACCACCACATTCTCCCCCGCCCCGATCCCCGCCATCGCAAGCGCCGAATCCGCCTCCGCCTGCTCCTCGCCCGTCACCCCCAACCGCATCTGTCGATCACATTCCCCAGCCCCCAAAAACCGCGCCACCTCCAGGTAATAATCCACCGTCGGCACCGGCTGAAACGCCGACCCTACCTTTGCATGCGCCGGTCGCCTCAACTCCCGCCCAATCCGCCGAATCGACTTCTCCTTCCCTGCATCCAGCGCCCGCTGCTCAGGAGTCCGCTTCACCGGCTCCAACCGATGCGTTAACAAAGGACCCCGCCAATCCCGCGCATACCCCACCCGCGCCGGAATCCCCGCCCGCCACATCATCCACGCACTCCGAAACGAATTCGGCAAAAGCACCCCAAGATCCGCCCCAAACGCCTGCAACTCCCCCACCACCTTCCCCTCCTCCCCCTTCTTCATCACCACCACCCGGTCCACAAATGCCAACCCCTCCACCACCGGCGCCACCCGCGGCCGCGCCACCGCCACAATCTCCGCCCCCGCATAAAGCCCCCGCAACCCCCGCAAAAACTGCGTCGCCATCACCCCATCCCCCAACCAGTTCGGCATCACCACCACCGCCCGCCCCGCCGGAATTCTCAAATCACTTGCCATCCCCCAAATTATGCCCCGACACCCACCCGCTGACCACCGCCCACAAATCCCTCGCCCCATTCACATACCCCAGACCCCATTCCCCAGACCCCTTCGTCGCCCCTCGTCTCCTTCGTGCTCGTTCCGTTTAATCCCCGTCCCTCCATCCCGCGCAAAAAGGCGGGTAGCCTGGCTCTTGCGAACCAGGCCACGAATATGAGGGAAAGAATGCGGGAGGGACGTTTATAATGGGATAGGTGGGACTAAAAGAAGGCAAATTGGTGCCCCGGCTGGCAAGCAACGTCCAGACTTGCCCCGGCCAGAGCCTTTGTTGATGGTTGTATTTAGTTGCCAACTCTCAACGCTGGTCTTCTAAAGCAACGCTTGTGCCAAGGTCCTCTCCTGCCCCGCACGCCCTCCCCACCCTCCCCCAAAACCTGCCGGTAACCCCCGTACTCACCGCGACCTGCTAGCAAAACCCCCTCCCTCCGCCTCCACCCCCCTCCCTGACTCCACAGAACCGCATAGACATTCTGTCGGCCGCCCCCGACAAGCTGCGAGAGCACGACACGACGCGCTTTGTCGCGTCATTTTGTGCCAAATGTGTCCGCCCATCTCGATCCTTCCCGTTTGGCACACGCTTTACTTTACCTTCTCCCGTGACGACGAATTCATCGGCCTCTGAGTCGAGGCCCTCGTCCGACAAAACAATACCGGTCTGACAGAGGAGTCTGATCATGCTTTACTGGGCAGCTGTTTTCTTCGTGGTGGCTCTCGTGGCGGCAATCCTTGGCTTCGGCGGCATCGCCGGCGCCGCGGCTTCCATCGCCCAAGTCCTCTTCTACATCTTCCTCGTGATCTTCCTTGTGTCACTCATTCTGGGCTTCACCGGCCGTCGGCGCATGCCGTAAACGGCGCGCCTTCCAGGCGCCCCCTGAACCTCAGATCGTTTGACATCGGATCACAATCGGCGGCGACTAGTCGGGCTTTCGTACTGCCCCCTTGGTCGCCGCCGATGTGCTTTTTGCAAAGTCGAGCCGACGCCCCCGTCGGCTCAGTCTTTCTGGATTTCGCCTCCTTCACCAACCACCCCACTCCCCACACCCGAGTGGACGTTCACCCCCCTCCCGACATACCATTCCCTCTCTCACTTAAAACAGCGGCCAAAAACGCCGTCTGGAGGCCCCATTACGCGCATGCCCAGCCAACCTGTCGAAATCCAGCCATTTCTGCACCCGATTGCCGCCTCGCCAATCACCGCAGAACTCGCCCGCCGCCTCACCGACACCCGCCACGTCGCCGCCACCGGCCAATGGGGCGCCTGCGCCCTCGTCCTCGCCGCCATTGTGCAACAACAACTCCGCCGCCCCCTCCTCATTGTCACCGCCCACCTCGACGAAGCCGACGACGCCGTCGATCAGCTCCACTTCTTCCGCAAACCCACCTCCACCGGCGAAGCTACCGGGGGGGGGGACGTCCGCCTCTACCCCGCCTTCGAAGTCCTCCCCGGCGAATCCAACGTCTCCCACGAACTCGCCTCCCAACGCCTCGAACTCCTCGTCGACCTCGCTGCCGAAGGCGCAAAATTCCAGGACACCATCTTCGTCGCCCCCGTCCAGGCCCTCATGCAACCCTCCCCAAGCAAGGAACTCCTGAAGGACTTGGTGCAGTCGATCAAACCCGGCATGACCCTCGACCGCGACAAACTCGTCCAATGGCTCTCCGACCACGGCTACACCCGCCTCGATGCCGTCGAAGACGCCGGCGACTTCGCCGTCCGCGGCGACATCGTCGACGTCTGGTCCCCCGGCGGCGGCGAAGGCGGCAGCTACCCCACCCGCATCTCCTTCTTCGGCGACCAGGTCGAAACCCTCCACCACTTCGACATCGAAACCCTCGGCCCAACGGGAGACATCCCCGAAGCCCGCCTCGTCGCCCTCGGCGACCGCTCCACCTGGCCCATCGACCAAACCCGCTCCCTCCTCTCCTACCTCCCGCAAGACACCATCGTCTGGCTCATCGAACCCGCCGAAATCCAGGAGCAAGCCAAAAGCTACTTCGACCGCCTCTCCGACGCCCGCGGCATCTATCCCCCCAACGCCGTCCTCAAAAACATCCAGAACCTCGCCTGGGCCGAAATCCACCAGTTCGGAGCCGAAGACGAAAAAACCCTCCGCCTCCCCTGCAAATCCGTCCAACGCTTCGACACCAAGGCCGAAGAAGCCATCAAAGAACTCGCCGACCTCACCGACCGCGCCAACGTCGTCGTCGTCTGCGACTCCAAATCCGAATGCACCCGCCTCTCCGACCTCCTGGATGTCAAACACCCCGGCATCAAAGACCGCATCCAAATGCCCACCGGCATCCTCCAACTCGGCTTCGAATGGAACGAACAAGACTGGGGCGCCACGCGGGACGAATCGGGTATCGGGTCTCGGGTATCGGGTCTCGGGGAAGAAAAACCCGAAACCCGACACCCGACACCCGACACCCGAGCAAATCCGTCTCGGCCGCTCGTCCTCCTCGGCCACCACGAAATCTTCCACAGATACAACCAACGCCGGCGGTTGCGAAGCGTCCAAGGCGCACGGCCGATCGACAGCTTCCTCGACCTCCAACCCGGCGACTTCGTCGTCCACGTCCACCACGGCATCGCCAAGTTCGAAGGCATGAACTCCATCACCCGCGATGGCCGCCAATCCGAATATTTAACGCTGAAATTCGCCGGCGACGGCACCCTCCACGTCCCCGTCACCCAGATCCACCTCGTCCAAAAATACGTCGGCGGCGCCCACGGCCGCCCCCCGCTCTCCGTCCTCGGCGGCGCCACCTGGTCCAAGCAAAAAGAAAAAGTCGCCGAAGCCGTCGAAAAACTCGCCTCCGAACTCCTCGAAGTCCAGGCCGCACGCGAACAAACCCCCGGCACCGCCTACCCGCCCGACACCACCTGGCAAAAAGAATTCGAAAACGCATTCCCCTACCCCCCCACCGAAGACCAGGTCCGCTCCGCCGACGAAATCAAACTCGACCTCGGCCGCCCACGCCCCATGGACCGCCTCCTCTGCGGCGACGTCGGCTACGGCAAAACCGAAGTCGCCATGCGCGCCGCCTTCAAAGTTGCCGAGTTCGGCAAACAGGTCGCCGTCCTCGTCCCCACCACCGTCCTCGCCGAACAACACGAAGAAACCATCCGCCAACGCCTCGCCGGCTACCCCTTCATCGTCGAATCCATCTCCCGCTTCAAAACCACCGGCCAAATCAAAAAAATCCTCGAACGCACTCGCGCCGGCCAGGTCGACATCCTCGTCGGCACCCACCGCCTTCTCTCCAAAGACGTCGTCTTCGCCGACCTCGGCCTCGTCATCATCGACGAAGAACAACGCTTCGGCGTCGAACACAAGGAAAAACTCAAAAAACTCCGCCTCACCGTCGACATCCTCACCATGTCCGCCACCCCCATCCCCCGCACCCTCCACATGTCCATGCTCGGCATCCGCGACATCTCCAACCTCGCCACACCCCCATCCGACCGCCGCTCCGTCGTCACCGAAGTCATCCCCCACGACAAGCAACGCATCAAGCAGGCCCTCCAGCGCGAACTCGCCCGCAACGGCCAGGTCTACTTCGTCCACAACAAGGTCTACAACATCCAAAGCGTCGCCGACGAAATCCGCCAGATGGTCCCCGACGCCCGCATCGTCATTGGCCACGGCCAGATGGAACACGAACACGACCTCGAAGCCGTCATGCACAAATTCATCAAGCACGAAGCCGACATCCTCGTCTCCACCACCATCATCGAGTCCGGCATCGACATCCCCAATGCCAACACCATGTTCATCAACGAAGCCGAAAACTTCGGCCTCTCCGACCTCCACCAGCTCCGCGGCCGCGTCGGCCGCTACAAACACCGCGCCTACTGCTACCTCATGCTCTCCCCCGACAAAACCATCTCCTCCACCGCCGCCAAACGCCTCAAAGCCATGGAAGAATACGCCTCCCTCGGCGCCGGCTTCAAAATCGCCCTCCGCGACCTCGAAATCCGCGGCTCCGGCAACATCCTCGGCCCCGAACAGTCCGGCCACATCGCCGCCGTCGGCTACGAAATGTACTGCCAGCTCCTCGAAGAAGCCGTCAAAAAAGTAAAAAACGAACCCGTCGAAAAACCAAAAGAAGTCAACGTCGACATCGGCGTCTCCGGCGTCCTCCCCAAAACCTACGTCGACTCCGAACGCCAGCGCATGGACCTCTACCGCCGCCTCTCCCGCGCCCACAACCTCGAAATGCTCGAAGCACTCGCCAAAGACGTCACCGACGCCTTCGGCCCCATGCCCAAACCCGTCACCACCCTCTTCGGCCTCGCCGAAATCAAAATCCTCGCCCAGCAATGGTCCATCCTCTCCATCATCACCAAGGCGCCGGATGTCATCTTCACCATCGAAGACCTCTCCAAACTCGGCCCCCTCATGGGCAAAGGCGTCGGCGGTGGCGCCGGCTCAGTGCGCATCGCCGACGAAAAAACCGTCCACCTCCGCCTCCCCGCCACCTATTTGGAACCCGAAACCCTCATCAACGTCCTCCGCAACCTCCTCAACCCCAACGCCCCCAAAGAGGCTCCCAAAAAACCGGAACCCCCAAAACCCCCACAACAACCCGTCAAACCCGGCGGCATCCGCCGCCGCCTCTAACCCTCAATCGCGCCGTTCGGAGTTCCGCCTTCAGGCGGCCGTCGCACGCCGATGCGGAGCGAGGCGAACGCCCGAAAATTCGCGCGGTAAAGTACAACAGCCGAACCCATCACCCTCCGCGACGTACATCCTTCGAGGGCTCGTTATGCACTTGGACTACGCCAAACCCGAAAAGCTGCGCATCGGCTGGACGCCCGCTGTACTCGCCGTCTGCACGTTTCTCTACTGGGTCGTCTGCATCCCCGCCCTCCGCCAACGCGGCTATCCCCCCATTAACCCCGTCCTCCAAGGCCTCACTTTCACTTGGTGCATAGCGATCCCCCTCACCGCTCTGTTCGAACGTTTTTCCAAAACCCGCGCCCTCTGGTTGCTCGCCTTCGGCGTCGTGACGGGATTCATCGATTGCGCCTCTTGGCCAGTGATGGTCCCCAACTTTTTCGACCCGATCGGCTGCGCATTCATGACCATTCTTATGTACGGCCCCCTTCACCTGCTGATAATCCTGATTCTGGAATTTGCTTCTCGCGGCGTCCTTGCACTCGCCTCCCGTGTGACTGTTACGAATCCAGCTCGCATGCTCGCCAAATCCTTATCAGCGGCATTCCTTCTGGCCACCGCCGCCGCCATTCCAATCGCCTATGCGCACATCCACCGCTGGGAACTCGAACGCACTGGCCGACAGATTGCGGAAGACAGTTGGCACGCTGGGAACGCGAGCATTCGCATCCGCAGTATGCCAAGTGCCACCTTTCCCGGCGACATCGATGTGGAAGTGAAGTACGACCCCACGACTGGACTCCCTCTCGAACATGATTTCCGTCACGGCTGGGAATCCGCGAACAACAGCTGCCTCCACGAACTCGTCGCCGTAAATGGCCGCCCCGCCTGGGCCGCCCCGACGATCCCATCATCCGCCGACCTTGCCGCATTGCTTTCCTCCCCCGATTTTACCGAGGTCACAACGTTTCCCTACGACGCCACCCCTTCCATCACATTGATCCACGGAGGCACCGTCACAAAATTCGGTGGCGTCATGAGTTCCTCTGGATCGGCACTCAGCGTGGCGACCGCACGTTCCGGTCTCTGCGGGATCGGTTCCTCCCGGCAACCCACCTTCATCCGCCGCGACCCCGCGTACCCCTCGCTTATCTTCATCCGCGACGGCAAAACCTGGCTCGGCGTCTTCACCGCCGACGGACTCTGTGTCGCTGAAGTCACTCAGCGATAAACACAACATATGCCTCCTATATGGGATACCGTCGCCTAAGCATAAGCCGAATCACGAGACAACAATCCCACAAATGATTGGTTTTTCCAAATTTAGAGAAAAAAGCATCATATATGATCCGAATTTCAAACATTTTGGTATCACATATGATCCTTTTTCCGATATAAGATAGGTCATATACGATATTCTTTAGGCGTCACGTCCCATGGATCCCCTCTTCTCAACCATCCGCCTCCGGGCCCGCGACCTCGGCCTGACTCAAAATGAAATCGCTCGTATGAGCCACGTTTCCCTCCCCACCGTTAAGCGCATCTTCGCCGGCAAACACACCGCCGTCAGCTTCTCCGCCCTCGGAAAAATCGCCACCACTCTAGGCCTCACCATCTCCGCCCAACCCATCACATCCGCCGAACAACTCCGCGAACAACGCGCTCGCAAAAAAGCCGAACGCCTCATCAAACAACTCCAAGCCACCTCCGCTCTCGAAGGCCAAGCGCTCACAAAAGAACAACTCGATGACATGGTCCGCAAAACCATCCACGAACTCCTCGCCGGCTCCTCCCGCCGCCTCTGGGAGGACTAAAACGCAATGTCGCCCTTCGAATCCCTCCCCGGCGAAACCCCCATCGAAGTCTCCGGCCTCCGCGTCAAAGGCATCCTTACCCGCCAACAACTCAATGCCGTCGAAGCCGCCAACATCCGCTCCGCCGCCCAAAAATACCTCGCCGCAAAACCCTCCCAACGCTCCGCCCCCTTCCACCTCCAATGGGCCTGCAAACTCCACAAAGAAATGTTCGGCAAAGTCTGGTCCTGGGCCGGCCAACCCCGCACCACCGACCTCAACATCGGCCTCCCCGCACCTCACGTCCAATCCGCACTCCACTCCCTCATGGAAGACCTCGCCTTCTGGAAAACTGCCAATCTCCCCCTCCTCGAACAAGCCGCCATCCTCCACCACCGCGCAGTCTTCATCCACCCCTTCCTCAACGGCAACGGCCGCTGGTCACGCCTCCTCGCCAACATCTGGCTCAAACGCCACGATCACCCCATCACCGAGTGGCCCGAACAAACCCTCGGCAACGAAAGCATCATCCGCAAGGAATACCTCCTCGCCATCCAAGCCGCTGACCAGGGCGACTACCAGCCCCTCATCCAGGTCGTAACCCGCTACACGCCGTCGCCGCCATCATGACCCTCACCCCAACCCCTCCACCCGCACCACCTCTCCCCCATTCGCCCCAACCACCTGCGCCCGTTTCCCCTCCCCCCCAATCCACGACCTCAACAACGTATTCGCCACCGCCAGCACCACCGGCCCCACAAACAACCCAATCACCCCCATCGCAATCAATCCCCCAATCACCCCCAGAAACACCAACGTCAACGGCATGTCCGCCCCCTTCCGTATCAACACCGGCCGCAAAAAATTGTCCAGCGGCAAAATCACCACCGCAAACACCAACAGCACGCTCCCCGCCACATACCCCCCACGCCAATACAACCACACAATCGCCGGCACCAGCACAATCCCCGGCCCCAACTGGCACAAACACAGCACAAAAATAATCGCCGTCAACAGCGCCGCCGACGGAACCCCCGCCACCGCCAGCCCGATCCCGCTCAACACCGCCTGCACCAGCGCCGTCACCACCACCCCCAGCGCCACGCTCCGAATCGCCTTCGCCGCCAGCGTCGCAATCTCATCCCCCCGTTCCCCCGCCAGCCGATGACAAAACCCCCGCACCGTCCCCCCCGCCTTCTCCCCGTTCGCATACAGCACCACCGCAATGATCATTGTCAACACAAAATGCAAAAGCAGCAGCCCCAGGCTCCCCGCACGCGCCACCAGCCACGCCACCAGCGCACCCGTGTACGGCGCCAAATACTTCGACCACCCCTCCGCCGTCGCCGCGTCCACCTGCTTCCACGTCTCCACCAGCTTCGCCCCCACCACCGGCACCCGCCCCAGAAACGCCGGCGGCTCAGGCATGTCCGCCTGCTTCACCGAATGCACCCACGCCGTGATCTTCTCCGTGTTCATCGCAATCGACCCCACCGCCATCACGCACGGCAAAATCACCATCAACAACAATCCCCCCACCATCACCCCGATCGCCAGCCCCCGCCGATTCCACAACCGCTTCTGCACTTTTAAAAACACCGGCCACGTCGTGATCACCAAAATCGTCGCCCACAAAATCGACGGAATAAAAAACTGCAGAACCCAGAACACCCCCACCAGCAGCAGCACAATGCTCAATACCTGCAGCGTGACCCGCGTAACCTCCGGCGGAGCCGTCCTCTTCGCACCCTCATCCATCGCTCTACTCCCATCCCCACCTCCTCATTCCATCGTTCAATCCACTCCCACCAGCCTACCCGCACCCTCTCCGCTCATCAAAAGAAATGAACCACGCGCCCTGTCCGCCCCACTCCGCTACAATCCCCCACATGAACAAACCCCTCCTCCCACTCCTCGCACTCCCCCTCCTCCTCGCCCAATCCCCACCCCCCGCCTCCCAACCCGCCTCCTACTCCGACGACTTCACCCACGGCCTCGACAACTGGTCCGCCGAATCCCAGCAACCCGCCACCATCTCCGCCAAAGACGGCATCCTCACCCTCGACACCCCCGCCGGCCTCACCCTCTGGTTCAAACCCCTCCTCCACGCCCCTCTCCAAATCTCCTACGACGCCCGCGCCATCCAGTCCAACCCCCCCGGCCCAAATGACCACGTCACCGACCTCAACTGCTTCTTCATGGCCTCCGACGCCCGCTCCCCCAACGACCTCTTCGCCACCCACCGCTCCGGCAAATTCTCCGACTACAACCAACTCCTCTGCTACTACGTCGGCCTCGGCGGCAACCTCAACACCACCACCCGCTTCCGCCGCTACATCGGCGACGCCTCCGACCGCCCCCTCCGCCCCGAACACGACCTCCGCGACAAACCCGACCTCCTCACCCCCAACCAATGGCAACACATCCGCATCGTCGCCAACAACCACCTCATCCAATTCTTCCGCGACAACAAAAAACTCTTCGAACTCCACGACCCCCACCCCTACACCACTGGCCACGTCGCCTTCCGCACCGTCCACTCCCACTTCCAATTCAAAAACTTCCAAGCCACCCCCCTCCCCTCATCAACACCCCCGCAACCCCAGCCCCTAGACCCCAGACCCCACCCTCCCCGCGGGAACCCTCCCCCCACACCCAACCCCTCCCACCCCACTTAACCACTCAACCACTCAACCACTTAACCGTTCCTCACCCTCCCGGCCCTCCCTTTGCACCTCCCCCACCGGCACGTGCATTTCAGGAGGATCCGCCATGCCTCAACTCGACGAACCCGCCCGCCTTTCCCGCAAGCCCCAAACCGCCGCTCCCAACGTCTACCGACTCCCCACCGGCATCTCCAACGCCTACTTCGTCGCCCTCGACGCCAACGACTACATCCTCATCGACGCCGGCCCCACCCACTACGGCGACCGCATCCTCAACACCGCCAATGAACTCTTCGAAGGCACAAAACCCCGCGCCATCCTCCTCACCCACGCCCACTTCGACCACGCCGGCGGTCTCCCCGAACTCCTCCAACACTGGCCCGACGTCCCCGTCTTCGCACATCCCCTCGAACTCCCCTACCTCAACGAAGGCCGACGCTACCCCCCCGGCGACCCCACCGTCGGCGGAATGATGGCCAACCTCTCCCGATTCATGGACACCTCCCGCCCAACCCCCGTCCAAAAACGCGTCCAACCCCTCCCCGAATCCGTTGGCCCCCTCGACATCATGCCCGGCTGGGAACTCCACCCCTCCCCCGGCCACACCCCCGGCCACGTCTCCTTCTGGAACCCCACCACCCGAATCCTCATCGCCGGCGACGCCATCACCACCCTCAACCAGAACCGCCCCCTCGCCGCCATGACCCAAAAACCCATGATCGCCACCCCACCCCCCTACGCCACCTACAACTGGAACCACGCCAAACAATCCTTCCGCGCACTCGCCGATCTCCAACCCTACTCCCTCTGCACCGGCCACGGCGTCCCCATGCGCGGTCCCGACATCGCCACCCAACTCAAACACTTCGCCCAACACTTCCCCACCCCCGCCCACGGCCGCTACGTCCGCACCCCCGCCAAATTCAACCACCACGGCCCCTCCTTCATCCCCCCACGCCCGTCGGATCCCACGAAGCAGATCGCCCTGGGCACGCTGGCCGTCCTCACCGGCTTCGCCCTCTACATGGCCATCCACTCCACCACCTCCCGCTCCCAACGCGCCTAGCCCCCAGGCCCGGATGGGCCGTCATCAGAGTAGCGCGGCCCGTAAGGGCCGCGCAGGAACAAAAAAACACTCGGAGCCCCGGAGGGGCGACACACCTCCCCAAATCAAAGTAATCGCAAAAACACCAAAGGCCGACGAACCAAAACCCGTCGGCCTACCCCCCACTTCTGAATCCTGAATTCTGAACTCTGAATTCCTCCCGACGCCGCATTCAAGGCCGGGCTACCGACGGCACCGGACCAAACGCGCTTATGGCTGCTCCCTTCCGGGCCTGACCAGGTTCACGGCCAACCCGTGCATCGGGCCCGGCCATGAATACGGCGTCACGAGTCCCACATCCTACTCGCTCCCACCACGCCGAGCAATACTGACTCGAATTTGCCACGATCAAAACGACCGGGGCCCATTGATCCGTTACCGAACTACCACAACAGCTCCGAAAACAGCCCCCCCTTTTCGTCACCGGAATCTACTGAACTCACCTTGCTGAAACGAAGGTGCGAAGGGAACGCGTGAAAAGCTCTGCCCCAATTTGCGAGCATATACCCCAACTGCGTGCGAGTTGAGGGCGCCAAATCCGAAAGACCAAACACATTTTGCACGGCCTTCTCGTAGGACTTCAACTCAACAAGCGTACGGAAAAAGTCCTTATACGGCGCATCCTCAAACTTATTTCGAGCCCAATCAGCCAAGTGCTCTAACGTCCACACGGCGACAATTCGATCATCGCCGATTTGGCGAATTGCTCCTAACGATAGCAAATCGCGGACAGCGTCTCGCTCTACGGTTCCAAAGTCATGCGGAGACAATTCCGCCTCCGTAAGACGATTCATAATTCGGACGTAAACACTCCACGGTCTCAGTGGCATAAAAGCAGCATCTGATTTACGAGTGCCGCGCCTTGGAAGCTCGAGGTTACCTAATTCACGGCTTAGATTCTCACGATCAGTGCCGACCAATTGAATGTTGCCATTGCCCGCAACCTCTGCAAGACGAAGATGTCGGAGCCAAAGCAGGAAAGTTGCTGCATACGATTGCCAAACGGAGGGGCTCGCATCGACGAAGGCAAAATGCTTTTGAAGAAACGCAGGTAGATTTTTTACGGAGACCTTTGCACCCTTCTCAAGCTCAATCAACAGACGAGCAACTGCGGTGTTCTTCAGCACCGATTGTCGAACGTATTCTGCCAACCGATTCTGGTGCTCGTACGTCCGAACCTGCGGAGGAACCTGCCATCCTGTCGGCGTTTTCACTATGAGACTTAGACGGCGGAGCTCTCGCAAAATCGAATACGTGCCACTATGGGACACGCTATGCATTTTTCCAATTTCTTGGGTGGTGAATTCGTTTCGCCCGCCGAGTTGCCTGAATGCCGCCATCACGCGAGCCGGGCTAAGCCGGAAGATGTAGGCGGTGGAACTATCAGGCAAGCGTTGGTAAAGCAGGAATTCTTTAAAAACATCGTTGTAGGTGTCATAGGTACCAGCCGAAAGTCGGAGCAAATGCCTGTCAGTCAGGCTCCGCAGGACACGCGGCAAATTCGCGTCGCCTTCCAAACGCTGAAGAAGGTGCTGATATGTCGCAGGCAAATACCCAGCCAACTGATGCAGGTAACCTCGTTCAGCTTCATCTAGTTCGCGCAACTCTTCTTCAAAAAGATCTTCAAGGTATAGCCCGGCAGATGCCAACTCTCTTTGTTTAATGCCTCGGTCGATGTGCGACAGGACGTGAGCAAGAGTCCGCTTTAGCAACCAAGGAAAACCCTGAGCAAACTCCAGAACCTGCGACAAAACAGCATTAGCGATACGTTTTGTATGCGCTTTCGCGGCATTACCAAGAAGCTCCGAAGCTTCATTTCTCGAGAGATCGTCCAAAGTGATGGATTGAGACAGGGCCCTCAATCTCGCAAGATCAACCGCAATGTCATCATGGGTCGTCAGCAAATCGTCCTTTCGGGCATACAGCATCACAATCGGATGGTTGATCCGCGAAACCGTCATCGCAAGGTATTCGTACGCTGTAAAAACTTCTTGATTTTGAAATGTCGCCTCAAACTGATCTACGAGAAAATACAGACGCTTCCCACGATTCTCGAGAGCGAACGTTGGTAGCGTGCGAAATGCTTCCTCAAAACTGGAAGGGCGTGTCGTCGCACGGGTAAATCGCGTCAACAAAGACAACAGGTCCGTCGCCGAATGCACGTCTCGCGCGTCATGAAACTCCACAATGTGGCCTTCACTGCGCCACTCCGCAGCCAACGCTGCAAGAAGTGAACTCTTCCCGACACCCGACCGAGACTTTACCTCGACAATCGTCCCGCGACCTGTGGTCTCCGTTGCTTGCCGAACGGCGGCCAACTCCACTCGACGCCCAACAAAAAAATCGGGGGACGCAGGACGCCGATAGTCGAGCCAACCCACGCCCACAGAGATGCCTTCGGGAATTGTCCTCACCGGCTGCTGCACGAACGTCGACGTCCGCCTAACACCTGATGCGTGCTCAAGCTCGCGAAATACAGGTATGTGGGCGCGGATTTGAGAAATTAGTTCTTCATCATCAACTATTCCGTTCTTGCCGAGCAATAGAAACCTATCGGGAAACGCGGCACTGGAACCTGTGCCCACAACGGCGTTGAAGCATCCTAAATTTGTATGAACGATATGTTCGTCGCAAACAACGGGAATTGACTCAGGTAGAAGGCTGTGCAAGGATTCTGCCGTATTCAGGCCAAGAGTCCTCCTTATCTCAACTTCTAACTCATTTCCGCAAAATTGCCGCAAGTTAAACGGTGAATTGTCCTTCACGGTTCTGAGATAGTCATCAGCTTCGGGCCCGAGTGGGTTCGTCGCTAAAAACACACCAAACGTTTTTTGATTCTTGAAATGGAATGGACTGAACTTCCCAACAAATGCAGCCACATCCTGACCAGTTATGGTAGACTCGTGAGCTTTCGCTTCCCCAATAAGCGGGAAATGGTTTAGGGATAAAGCAACCTTCTTTCTGTAAAAGCGATCGTTTGTCGTAGGCGGGTCAGGGGTTTTCCAGGTTCAAGTAAACTTTTCCAGTGGTCCATTCTTCGTCGATTTCCACGAGGACCGCGGAGACCAGCCGCAGCAGCGA
>JBQCGD010000115.1:0-56323 GCA_051955985.1 Phycisphaerae bacterium
ACATCGACCCCAAGACCAGATCCATCGACCTCGAACTCGAACTCCTCGGCGAAACCTCGCCCATCCACGTCCACATCGACAGCTATACCTTCCAGAAACTCCCCGAAGGCAATGCCATCTTCACCGCCGTTGGCGTCACCGTCTCGCGCCCATGGATGCAGGAACTCGCCCGGAACCTCGTCGAGTCGAAACCCCACCCGATCCCCGCCCACCTCGCCGGTTACCTCGCCATGGTTTTGTAGAAAACTGCAGTTGACGCCCCCACAGATTGTACGTATTATGTTAGGTGACGGTGCACGGGGGAGGTATTATGCCGATCGCCATCGATTCATCTTCATCCACCTTCACCAATGAAAGGCCCGCCCGCCAACCGCCTCTCTCCGGGAAACTTGGCGGCCTTGCTGAAAAATCGCATGTTTTCAAAAAGATCTTGGCGGCCTTGCTGAAAATTCGAGGATTTCCTCCAAACAACCTGGCGGCCTTGCTGAAAAACACCACTTCTTCCTTCAATTCACAATCTTTTCCCGCCCGCGCAACCCCCTCCTCCCATTTCCGATCCCACCGCCAAGCGCGTATACTGACCCCGTTCGCTAGGGGTGCCGCCAACGCGGCTGAGACCAAACCCTCCGAACCTGACCCGGGTCATGCCGGCGTAGGGAAGCGACAAAAAGCCCCTCCGCCCCATTTCCTGTCTCTGTGCGTAAACTCTGTGCCTCTGTGACCCTGTGGCAAAAAAAGCCGCGAAGGAGAAAACATGTCCATCAACGGAAATGGCAACGGCAAACAACTCTGCACCCAGTACGAATACGCCAAAGCCGGCAAAATCACCCCCCAGATGATCCGCGTCGCCCAGCGCGAAAACCAAACCCCAGAATTCATCCGCAGCGAAGTTGCCCGCGGCCGCCTCGTCATCCCCGCCAACATCCGCCACCTCGCCGGCGCCGCCGGAAAACCCATCAGCTTCAACCCCCTCGAAACTCAGAACTCAGGACTCAGGACTCAGGACTCCCCCGTGGGACACCCCGGCGCCCGTGGCGACGCCGCCAACCTCTGGGTCAACCAAACCGTCGCCCAGCGCATGACTTTCATCAACGACCCTGAACACTGCAAAGGCGCCAACGCCCCCAAGCGCCTGGATCCCATGGCCATCGGTCGCATGGTCACCACCAAGATCAACGCCAACATCGGCGCCTCGCCCGTCTCCTCCGGCACCGCCGAAGAAGTCGAAAAACTCAACTGGGCCCAGAAATACGGCGCCGACACCCTCATGGACCTCTCCACCGGCGGAAACCTCGTCGACTGCCGCCAGGACATCATCAACCACTCCACCAGCCCCATCGGCACCGTGCCCATCTACTCGATGATCATCGGCCGCAAGATCGAAGAACTCACCTACGACATGATCCTCAAGGAAGTCGAACGCCAGGCGCAGCAGGGCGTCGACTACTTCACCATCCACGCCGGCGTCCTCAAGAAACACCTCCCCCTCCTCAAAAACCGCCTCACCGGCATCGTCTCCCGCGGCGGCTCCCTCCTCGCCAAGTGGATGATCGTCCACAACAAAGAAAACCCCATGTACGAACTCTTCGACGAAATCTCCGCCATCATGCGCCAATATGATGTCACCTACTCCCTCGGCGACGGCCTCCGCCCCGGCTGCTGCGCCGACGCCACCGACGCCGCCCAGCTCGCCGAACTCAACACCCTCGGCGAACTCACCTTCCGCGCCCGCGAAGCCGGCGTCCAGTGCATGGTCGAAGGCCCCGGCCACGTCCCCATGGACCAGGTCGCCCTCAACATGACCCTTCAGCAGCGCATCTGCGACGACGCCCCCTTCTACGTCCTCGGCCCCCTCACCACCGACGTCTTCCCCGGCTACGACCACATCACCTCCGCCATCGGCGCCACCGAAGCCGCCCGCGCCGGCGCCGCCATGCTCTGCTACGTCACCCCCAAAGAACACGTCGGCCTCCCCAAAGCCCAGGATGTCAAAGCCGGCTGCATCGCCTACAAAATCGCCGCCCACGCCGGCGACATCGCCCGCGGCATCACCGGCGCCCGCCAATGGGACGACGACATGTCCAAAGCCCGCGCCGCGTTGAATTGGCCCAAGCAATTCGAACTCGCCTTCGACGGCGAAACCGCCCGCGCCCTCCACGACGAAGACCTCGAAGTCGATACCGACTTCTGCGCCATGTGCGGCCACGACTGGTGCTCCATGCGCATCAGCAAGGAAATCATCGAATTCGCCTCCGGCAAAGATGAAGCCTTCCAACCCAAAAAAGTCGCCATGAAGAGCGAAGGCGTCAGCGCCGAAGGCGCAGAGTTACTCAAACAGCGCGGCGTCCTCACGCAAGAACAAATCCACGCCCTCGCCCACAAAGGAAAGAAGGCCGCCTGCCACACCGACAACGTCGCCGACAAAGAATCCGCCCAACTCGTCCAACTCAACACCCTCAAAGCCCACGGCGTCGCCCTGAACGAAAGCGGCCTGTAAGCGGAACCAAGGAATGAGCCAACGTTACGTCGTAGTTGATCTCAACGTGATATGTGACGGAACGTGGTCGGAGTTCCTTCAGCCGTCGGATTCCATCGTTCTGCCGAACGAAGCCATCGGTGACATTCTCAAGAGCAACGACTGGAAATTGCATGCTCGGAAATACGGACAGTTTCTCGCGGAGTATCAAGACCGCACCTTCGCCGCGCACATAGATAATCTCCTCGAGAAAGTCGAATTTGAGAGGCAATCGCCGATTACCGGGGATGAGTGGATCGATCGAGATTCAACTCGAATCGTTCGTAGCATCGACGCGCGAGCGGTACGGTGGGAAGAGTTCCGTCAGGCTTCAGTGATTGAACATTACGTGAAAAGTATTCGCCCTGCGTTTATGGACTACGCTGCGCTCGTAAAACAGACGGCCGAGGAACAGCGGAACGGGACAGCAACGAAGCTTAAATCCGGAATCGACATCGCGAAAACGTGGATTAGAGAACCATTTTGGGGTGGATTTATGCCACCCGCATACCGAGCGGAGTATCAGACGCCTATATGGAAGAAACGACTTGAAGTTTTCCCAGACGTCTACGCCGCCGGTCGGCTGAGTCGGGTAAATAGCTGGTACGGACTAAAGTTCACGGCAGGACACACACGCGGTCTCCAGAATTCTTGTGAAGATGCAGGCTACGCATTCACCGCCTCATACGCAGGCCATCTGGTGACGAAAGACAAAGGACTTCGGGAATGCGTTCAAGCTGTATTTCCGCAGGTCCAATTGGTCGAGCCATAGACAGAAACGGTCTTCTAGACGCGTGCCTAAAGGACGGACCACGCGCATAACCCCGCGAATCCCCGCCGCTGGCACGCCCTTTGATCCGCCCCCTCCGTCACCCAACGGAGGATCACGACATGAACAACTCATCCCCATGCTGCGACAAACAATCCATGACCGACCTCGCCATCTTCGGCGCGCTCGTCGCCGCACCAACCCTGCTCGGCCTCAACCGCGGTCTTCGCGCCATCACCACCGCCTTCGCCATCGCCAAACTTGCCACGTCCATGATGAGCCGCGCCCAGCAGTCCCGCCAGCAGCAGCAATTCTCTGAACCCACCCGGCAACCGCGCACTCAACAGCAGCGCCGCCCCCAACCCGCGCCGGCACCCGCGCCCCAGCCCCCACACCATACCCCCGCCAAGGGCGGCCTCGACCACATCGAGGGCGCCGGCGACGGCCCCATGGAAGGCGCCCCCGGCATCTCCATCATCCGCTGACCATCACCCGCCGGCCGCAGCCCGCACAAACGCCTCGATGAGCGGATGCGCCCGCGCCTCCGCCTTCAGCGCACTCCGCTCCGGCTGAAACAGCGTCCCAAAGAAAAACGGGTGCGTCAGGTGCTCGAATCCGCGCACCTGGCCATCCTCATCATGCGCCGAAAAAAACAAATCGGTCCCCGCAAACACCGGCGCAAACTTAGGATTCAGCGCATACCGGCACCGATACTCCTCCTTCGCCTGATCAACCCCATAAATCCGATGCAACCGGCTCCCGATCTCAAACCGCAACGCTCCCGACTTCTCCACCAACGCACACTCCAGCGGCGAAAGCAGCGCCATCGCCGCCGCCGGATTCATCTCCGCATGGTCGGCCTCCCCCAACCCCAGCACCTTCCGCGCAAACTCCAAAAGCGCATGCTGAAATCCTCCACACGTCCCCAAAAACGGCCGCCAGTTCTCCCGCGCAAACCGAATCGCCCCCAGCGCCCCCTCCGTATTCGCATACGGACTCGCCGGCACCGACCAGATCCCCGCAAACCGCGCCAACCGTTCTGCCGGCCGCACAATTTCCATCGTCGACACCCATTCCCACTCCACCCCGCAACCCGCCTCGCGCGCAGCCAGCTCCAACGCCAGCGGAATCCCCCGATACGCCGGCACCTCCGCGTTGTAGTCGCCGATCAATCCAATACACACATTCATGGAATGCTACCTCGTCGCGATCACCATCTCCTGCATCCCCGGCCCAAGCACCGAAAACGACATCTCCCCAAACCCCGCATTCTTCAGCATCGACTGAAACTGCGGATACGTATACGCATCCCCCGCCGCCGTGTTCGCCAGCATCACCAGGCTGAACATCGACGACACCGGCGGCGACACCCGATCCTCGTTCGGAATAAACTCCACCAGTACCGCCCGCCCCCCCGGCTTCAACGTCCCATGCACCTTTCGCAGCAACCCCTCGCACGTCCCGACATTGAAATGATGCAGAATGTTCGGCAGTAGCACCACATCAAAATCCCCGCCAAACTCCACCTTCAGCGCATCCCCGGGCAGCCCGTGATACCGCGCCGCCACCCCAAACCGCTGCGCATTCTGCTTCGCCACCTCCAGCACGTTCGGAAAATCCTGCCCCACCACCTCCGCCTGCGGGTTCTGCATCGCAAAGGCCAGCCCATACATCCCGTGGCTTGCCGCAATGTCCAGCACCTTCATCGCCCCGGTCGACCCCTTGAGCACCTGCTTCGCCACGATCTGCGCCGGCCCGAACATCAAACCCCCCATCCCTCGCGCAAACCGCACCCACATGTCATGCCCTTCCTCCAACGCCTTTTCCTCCTCGGGCGGCGCACCCCCGCGCCGCACGCGCGACGTCAGATCCTCAAAATTCGCATGCAGCTTCGGCGACGCCAGAAACTCCACCGCCGCCCCCGCATACGCCTGCGACTTCTCGTCCAGAAACATCGCACTGTCCGGCGTCAGCCCGTACTCCCCGTTCCGCTTCGTTAGGAATCCCGCCGTCGTCAGGTAATCCGCCAGCACCCGCGCCCCCTTCTCCGCCACGCCGCACCGCTCCGCGATCCCCTTCGCCGTCGTGCACCCCGCACCAATGGCCGTAAACAGCTTCAGCTCTATCCCCGTCTTCAACGCGGCAGAACGCTGATACGCATTGATCGTCTCGAAAAACAGCGCAGGCGATGGCAAACGTTCGCTCATGGGAAGGCTCCTTTTGAATGGCAGTCGCCACCATTCTCCCCAGCTCCCAAAATCCGGCAAGTCCCATTTTTTCGATCGATGCGCATTCTTCCGCCAAACATTCCCCCCGATCTGACACCTCCAACGCGCATTTTGCACTGGCGGATTCCCTCCCCCAAGTTAGACTTGCGGCACCTGTCATGGCGAGGAGACCATCCATGTACAAACGTTCCGCTGCAGCCGCCCTTGCGCTCGCAATCGCCCTCACCGGCTGCTCCACGGCCAGCCATCCCGCCTGGACCCGCGACTGGTCCAGCCCCTTCGCCCAGCGCATGAAAATCGAAGGCGACGCCCACTTCTTCCAAATGGAGGACAACACCACCGTCACCGGCGCCACCATCCCCGAAGGATTCGATGCCGAAATCTGGGGCCAGGGCCTCGTCCTCCTCGCCCACCTTCCCGCCGGCCATTACACCGTTGAAGTCGCAGGCTCCGAAAATGTCTTCCGCGAAGCCGACCAGCGAGCCTTCGACCTCCTCGTCGACAACAAGCCCCTCCAAACCAACATCGACCTCTACAAACTCGCCGGCGGCTCGGGAAAACCCTACACCGCCACCGGCCAGATCGACCACCCCGGCGGCACCATGCGCATCGTTCTCCGCGCCACCCGCAACAACGCCAAATTCTCCGCCGTCCGCGTCCTCAACTCCAGCGGCCACAACGTCGCCTACGCCCTCGCCATCGACGCCCCCGACGTCGAAAAAGACCTCGCCGACCACATCCCCCACGTCTTCGGCCCCGAAATCTGGAAGGACGCGAGCAAGCCCACCGACCAGCGCGTCGCCGATCTCCTCCACCGCCTCACCCTCCGCGAAAAAGCCTCCCAGATGATGAACTCCGCCCCCGCCATCAAACGCCTCGGCATCCCCGCCTACGACTACTGGAACGAATGCCTCCACGGCGTCGCCCGCTCCGGCTACGCCACCGTCTTCCCCCAGGCCATCGGCATGGCCGCAAGCTGGGACACCGACTACCTCCACACCGTCGCCGATGTCATCTCCACCGAAGCCCGCGCCAAATACAACGACGCCATCGCCCACGACAACCATGACCGCTACTACGGCCTCACCTTCTGGACCCCCAATATCAACATCTTCCGCGACCCCCGCTGGGGCCGCGGCCAGGAAACCTACGGCGAAGATCCCTTCCTCACCGGCAAACTCGGCGTCGCCTTCATCACCGGCCTCCAGGGCGACGATCCGCATTACTTCAAAGTCGTTGCCACCGCCAAGCACTACGCCGTCCACAGCGGCCCCGAAGTCCTCCGCCACATCTTCGACGCCACCCCGCCCGAAAAGGATTTCTACGAGGAATACCTCCCGCAGTTCGAAATGGCCGTCCGCGATGGTCACGTCGATTCCATCATGGGGGCCTACAACGACGTCTACGGCTCCCCCGCCTGTGACAGCACCCTGCTTCTCAAGGACATCCTCCGCAAGCAGTGGGGCTTCAACGGCTACGTCGTCTCCGACTGCGGCGCCATCTCGGACATCTGGTGGAACCACCACGACGTGCAGACCCGCGCCGAAGCCGCCGCCAAAGCCGTGAAAGCCGGCTGCGACCTCGAATGCGGCGGCGATTACTCCTCCCTCGCGTCCGCCGCGGAAATGGGCCTCATCTCCGAAAAGGAAATCGACGCCGCCCTCGGCCGCATCCTCACCGCCCGCTTCCATCTCGGCATGTTCGATCCCGCCGACAAAGTCCCCTTCTCCACGATCCCCTTCTCCGAAAACGATTCCCCCGCCCACAACGCCGTCGCCCTCGAAATGGCCCACAAATCCATCGTCCTCCTCAAGAACGACCACAACGTCCTCCCGCTCCGCAAAGACCTCAAAAAAATCGCCGTCGTCGGCCCCAACGCCGACAGCCTGCTCCCCCTCCTCGGCAACTACTTCGGCACCCCCTCACATCCCGTCATGGTCCTCGACGGCATCCGCAACGCCGCCCCCGGCACGCAAATCGTTTACGTCCGCGGCTGCGACATCGGGGTTCGCAAGGAAGGCCCCGAACTCGTCCCCGACGTCTGCCTCCGCAGCGGCAGCGCCTGCGGCCTCCATGGCGAATACTTCGGCAACCCCGATTTCACCGGCGCCCCCATCGCCTCCCGGCAGGACCACGCCATCGACTTCCGCGGCTCCATGGATTCTCTGCTCGCCGACATCCCCGTCGGCCGAAATGATTTCTCCGTCCGCTGGACCGGCGAGTTCGTCGCCCCGGCCGACGGCACCTACACGATCCAAGCCGACGGCGCCTCCGCCTACCGCATGTTCCTCAACAACAAACTCGTCCAGGACAACATGACCGGCGGCGGCGGCCTCGTCCCCGCGGGCATCACGCCCACCGTCACCCTCCGCGCCGGCGAATCCGTCCCCCTCGTCCTCGAAGCCCGCGGCGACGGCGGCGGCCTCAACCTCGAACTCACCTGGGACAAACGCAACGTCGATGTCTCCCGGCAGGTCCTCGATCAAATCAAAGGCGCCGACGCCATCATCTTCGTCGGTGGTCTTGACGGCCGCATCGAACAGGAAGAAGGCGCCATGCGCGCCCCCATCGAAGGGCTCCTCAACGGCGACCGCATCTCCATCGAACTCCCCTCCACCCAGACCGACATGCTCAAGGCCCTCGCCACCACCCACATCCCTCTCGTCTACGTAAACATGACCGGCAGTGCCGTCGCCATCCCCTGGGAAAAACAAAACGTCCCCGCCATCGTACAGGCATGGTACCCCGGCCAGATGGGTGGTAAAGCCATCGCCGATGTCCTCTTCGGCGATTACAACCCCGGCGGCAAACTCCCCCTCACCTTCTACTCCGCCACCAACGACCTCCCCTCCTTCCTCAGCTATGACATGAACGCCGGCCATGGCCGCACCTACCGCTACTACCGCGGCACTCCGCTCTGGCCCTTCGGCTATGGACTAAGCTATACGAACTTCACTTACGGCCAACCCCTCGTCTCCACCGCGGAAGTCTCCCCCAACGACGGCATCTGGGTCACCCTCGACGTCTCCAACACCGGCGATCGCGACGGCGAAGAGGTCGTGCAAATCTACGCCCGCCCCGGCCACGCCTCCCCCGGCGAACCAATCCGCAAACTCGTCGCCTTCCAGCGCGTCGCCGTGCCCGCCGGCAAAACCGCCACCGTCGATGTGCCTCTCAATGTCTGGGACCTGCGCATGTGGGATGAAGCCACCCACCAGTACAATGTTCCCCCCGGCAGCTACGACCTCGAGATCGGCTCAAGCTCCGCCGACATCCGCCGGCACGCGACGCTCCAGGTGAAATAAATCCCGCTTCTTAGAACAGAATCGGCTTCCCAAGCTTCCGTCGAATCACCTGGATCTGCCCCATGTGCATCGCATCGTGGCCGGTGAGTGCGGCGAGGAGATCACGCACCGTCGGCGCAAACCCACGCAGCTTCTCCGCGGTCGCCGCTTCGAGCTGTTCCTCGAAGGCGCTCTTCACCCACGCAACACTCGCATTCCGTACGCTTTGCAGCAGCCCCAGCAATTGATCCTTCTTCAGAAACGCCGCCGGGTCGTCCGACTTCGCCGCCTCCTTCGAGTACTTCTCGGCAACCCCCGCAGGCAGCGCCGGCATGGGAATCCCGCACATCCCCAGCATGTTCGTCTCCGCCACCGCCAGGTGCCCCAACTGCCAGTTCGCGTGGTTGGCGTTCTGCACCGGTCGCACCAATAGGTCAGCGTCCGACATGTCCCCCAGCGTCATCGTCAAAAGCCCGATACTCGACTGCAGTTGCGCTGCCAAATGTCCATTGATGGTCATGAAAACGGCCTCTTCTGCGAAATGCTTAATGATTTCCGCCATAGTTTACATAGGAGAGATGAGCATCGCCCCAAAGTTCTCTCTTATTTTTAGGAAATACACTGGAAATTTCGAGCAATTTTGTATGTAGTGGGGTTATCCGGTTGCTGATGGGGTTTAACAAGGGGATTTTTATGCGTGAAAGCCACCACCATCATTCTCACGGGTTCGGCAAAGAAGAACTCCGGGCCATGGCTTCGGGCCACGTTCCCGCTGCGATTGATGATATGGAATTCCTCGAAACGCTCGCTCGCCGCCGCTGCATGGTGATGCCTCCCTGGGTTTTTCACATCAAGGACAACGGCCATCTCGAAAAGCTTACCCCCGTACGCTATGGCGAAGATTACAACCTCGACAAGCCTTCCATTCTGCTCGACGTCATGCGCAAGCTGACGCCCGTGCACTGATGCGCGTTCGCACCCCCTGATTCACCCCTGATAGGACGTTTTCAGCTCCACGCGGCCCATGCGCGCTTACTCGGCCCGCAGAATGCTGAAATGACCGCCATCGCGGCTCGCGGTCGCGTCGTTCCTCAGCGAGGGTAGCGTCGTCCGCTGCGCAACCACATCCGCGCGCCGTTCACTGCTCGCCTGAAAAGCCGAGACAAGCTTCTCGTTCTCCCCTGGATCGATCGAGCAGGTCGCATACACCACCGCGCCGCCCGCGGCCGCCCGCGCCACCCCCTGCGCCAGCAGTTCCCGCTGCAGCTTGTTCAATGCAGCCATGCCCTCGCCCCCGAGCCCGGGCCAGCGCCAGCGCGACTGCACCCGCTTCGCCATCACCCCCGTATTCGAGCAAGGCACATCCAGCAGCACCACATCGAATTGCCGCCCCGCCGTTTCCGCGATCGGCACGACCGTCAGGTTCCGCATCCCCAGTTGCGCCGCGCGCCCCCGCAGCCGTTCCGTTTTTTGCCCATCGATATCCGTCGCCGTCACCTGCGCCCCCGGAAAGCTCCGCGCCAGCTGGATCGACTTCGTCCCCAGCCCCGCGCACAAATCCAGGATGCTCGCGGGCTCTTTCACCTTCTTTTCCGCAACCAGTTCCGCCAACATCCGCACCGGCAGCGCCGATGTCGGATCCTGCGGCGTCAACACCCCGCGCTGCACCAGGTCCTCCACGACCCGGTTCCACCCCTCCGCCGCCACGAGAAATCGCGGCGCCTCCGCATGCGCCACCAACCCCGCCGCCGCAGGCACATCCACCTGGTCGCCATCCACACGCAGCGTCACCACAGGCCGCACATTGTTTCGCAGCAACAGCTCTCCCCCCTGCTGCTCGCCGAACAACTCCCGCAAGTGCCGCACGTACACCGCCGGATGCGACCGCACCGCCGCCACATGCGCGTCGATTCGGTCCAGTGCCGGAAAAACATCCGCCGAAAGCGTCACATCCGTCTCAAAATCCAGCGAAAACCGGTTCCTCGCCCATGCCCCCGTGCGCTTCTCCCGCGTCGGCTTCAATCGCGTGATCCCCCGCAGCACCGCATTCACCAGCCCCGCCGCCCGCGCCGTCGCCGGGTGCCGCTTCGCCAGTTCCACCGTCGTATCCACCGCCGCGTAATCCGTCGTTCCCGCCTGGAACAGCAGTTGATACGCCCCCAGCCACAACACGGCCCGCACGGGATGATCCAGCGAGTCCAGCGGCTGCCGCAACGGATACTGGATCACCGCATCCAGCGTCGCCCGCCAGCGCATGACTCCGGTCACCAGGTCAAACGCAAACGCCCGATCCCGCGGCGACAGCGCCTTCCACCCTTCCTCGGAACGCTCCGGCAAAAACGGCGGATCGTACAGCTTCTTCCAGGGCAACAACGTCTGCAGGGCTAGTTCGCGTGGCGTAGGCATAGACCCGCAAGTATAGCCGCCCAACGCATTCTCAGCAGGATTTCGGCTTCGCCCCGCCCCCCTTGGGCGAACATGGGATGTCCACGCGGAAACTCGTCCCCTTCCCCGGCTCCGACGTCACCGATATATGCCCGTTGTGCTCCTCAATGATGCGCCGCGTCGTCGGCAGCCCCAGCCCCGTCCCGCCCTTCTTTGTGGTGAAGTACGCATCAAAAATGTGCGGCAGGTTCTCCGCCGGGATCCCTACCCCCGTGTCCGACACGTACAAAATCATCGCCCCGCCCTCGCACATCGTGCGAATGATCAGCTCCCCTCCCTGAGGCATCGCCTGGATCGCGTTCAAAAACAAATTCAGCAGCGCCTGCTTCATCAGGTTCGAATCCAGCAGGCAGTGCGGATCTTCCGGTGAAAGCGCCGTCAGCACGCGAACCCGGTTCGCCTGTGCCTGTGGATGAATGAAATCCGTCAGGTGCTCCACCAGCGAATTCAGCGAAACCGACTCCAGCCGCAGCTCGATCCGCCCCGCGAACTTCAGGAAGTCATCCAGCGTCTGCCGCAGCCGCTCCGCTTCTTTTTTAAGCGTCGACAGCCGCGTTAATGAGCGTTGCGCTCCCGGCAATTGCGCCAGGTCCTCTTCCATCAACTGCAGGTTCAACTTGAGCGTCGAGAGTGGATTCTTCAGCTCGTGCGCCAACCCCGCGGCCAGTTTCCCCATTTCCGCCAGTTGATTCAGCCGCGCGATCCGCTCGTGCTCCCGCCGCACCCGGCGCGGGCGCTTGGCGTTCGCTGTCGCATCTTCTGCCGAAATCGACGACGGTAGGGGGGCTGACAACGGATTTGGTTCGGCCATGGCTTCCTGCGGCACAACGCGTTCGCACGCTCATTCTACCGCGAGCACCCGGCGGAGGTTACTGGCCGGCCGGCGGTTTGCCGTCATCCCCGGCCTTGGGCTGTTCCCCCGGCGGAGGCGACAATCGCCTGCATTTGGACGCCAGCAGCCCCTTCGGCCCACGCGTGCATTCATATTCCACCATCTCGCCATCCCACAGCCGGCGATAACCCTCCCCCTCGATCGTGGTGTAATGCACAAAGACGTCTTGCCCATCCGCATCAAGGAGGAACCCGAACCCCTTCTTCGCGTCAAACCACTTCACAGTGCCGATTGGCATTTCCAGACACCTCGGTGTGTGTACCAAACCTTGCGGCACATGTGAGGAAAGCATCACATGAACCGTAACGAATGGACCGCCACAAATGTCTGGCGCACACACAGAACGGTGGTCCGCGGAGGCACGACTTCCGCCGAACATGCCCGGATTCCCCAGTGGCACTACCCGGTCTTCAACAACCGAACAAACGACTGGAGCACCCCGGCACACGTGCATTTTTACAAGGAGTCGGAAGAGCCTCCGCACTCCATGTCCTTCTCCAAAGAAAAACCCGCCGCGAAAGCGAGCCTTCGTGGCGGGTATCTTATCGAAGTTTTATTCGAACGGTCAAGACTGTTGCACGGGTTGTGCAATTTGCCCTGATTGGGGGCCTCCCGCAGGCGCCGCGCCCGGCGCCGGCTTCGGCGCTTCGTCCCGCATCGCCTGCTTCCGCGACAGCTTGATGCGGCCCTGGTCGTCGATCGCGATCACCTTCACGCGAACCGTCTGGCCCACCTTCACCTCTTCGCCAACCGTCTTCAGGAAACGGTCCGAAAGCTCCGAGATGTGGCACAACCCGTCCTGCCCGGGGATCACTTCGATGAACGCGCCAAAGTCCTTGATGCTCGTCACCTTGCCGGTGTAGATCTTGCCGATCTTGACGTCCTCGGAGAGCCGTTCGATCTCTTCCCGTGCCTTCTCGGCCGCTTCCATGCCCATCGCGGCGATGAACACTGAACCATCGTCCTCGATGTCGATCTTCGCGCCCGTGCGCTCCACGATCGATTTGATCGTCTTTCCGCCCGGCCCGATGATCTTGCCGATCTTCTCGGGATTGATGCGGATGGTCAGCAGACGCGGTGCATACGCCGAAATCTGCGGACGATGCGTCGTGATCGTCTTGGCCATCTCGCTCAAAATGAACAGCCGCGCTTCCTTCGCCCGGACAAACGTCTTTTCGATGATGTCGAACGAGAGGCCGCGGATCTTGAGGTCGAGCTGGATGCCCGTGATCCCTTCGGTCGTCCCCGAGACCTTGAAGTCCATGTCGCCGTAGTGGTCTTCTTCACCGATGATGTCGGTGAGGAGTTCCTCGCGGCCTTCTTCCTTGACGAGGCCGATGGAGATGCCGGCGACGGGGCGGATGATCGGGACGCCGGCGTCGAGCAGGGCGAGGGTGCCGGAGCAAACCGACGCCATCGACGAGGAGCCGTTGGATTCCATCACGTCGCAGACGAGGCGGACGACATAGGGGAAGACATCCGGGGTGGGGAGGACCGCTTCAAGCGAGCGTTCCGCGAGAGCGCCGTGGCCGATTTCGCGCCGCCCCGGCCCCATGATCCGTTTCACTTCGCCCGTCGAGAACGGCGGGAAGTTGTAGTGCAGCATGAACTTCTTGGCGTATTCATCGCCGAGGCCGTCGATGATCTGTTCGTCTTCACCGGTGCCGAGGGTGGCGGTGGTGAGGACCTGCGTTTCGCCGCGCTGGAAGAGGCCGGAACCGTGCGTGCGGGGGAGGAGTCCGACGGCGGACATGAGGGGTCGGACGGTCTTGTAGTCGCGGCCGTCGGGACGCTTGCCGGAGAGGATCAGGTCGCGGATCAGCTTTTCTTCGACGACGGAGACCGCCAGGGCGACGTGGAAGGGATCGTTGATCGGCTTCTGGTTCGCATCGAGGGCGAGGAACTCCGCCTTGATCTTTTCCTTCACGGCCTTGACGGCGTCGTTGCGGTCCTGCTTCTTGACGGTCTGCTTGGCCGCGATGAGCTCCTGGCCGTACTTCTTCTGGATGTTGGCGATGAGGTCGTCGCTGGGCTTGTTGGTCTTGAATTCCTTGGGTTTGCCGGCCTTCTGCTGGAGTTCCTTGATGGCGGCGACGATTTCGTGGATGACGGCGTGGCCGGTCTTGATCGCGTCGAAGACGACGGCTTCGGGGAGTTCGCGGGCGCCGACTTCGATCATGTTGACGGCTTCATCGGTGCCGGAGAGAAGGAGATCGATGTCGGACTGGTCCATGTCAGCGGTGGTGGGGAAGACCTTGAACTGGCCGTCGATGCGGGCGACGCGGACGGCGCCGATCGGGCCTTCGAAGGGAACGGAGGAGATGGCGAGGGCGGCGGAGGCGCCGATCATGGAGAGGACGTCCGGGTCGTTCTGGCCGTCGGCGGAGAGGACGAGGACCTGGATGAGGACTTCGTCAAAGTAGCCGAACGGGAACAGCGGCCGGATCGGCCGGTCGATCATGCGGGCCGTCAGCGTTTCCTTGGTGGTGGGGCGCCCTTCGCGCTTGATGAAGCCGCCGGGGAACTTGCCCGCAGCGGACGGTTTTTCACGGTAATCGACGGTCAGCGGGAAGAAATCCGTGCCGGGGCGGGGATCCGAAGAGACCACGGTGGCGAGAATGATCGTTTCGCCGTACGTGACGGTGACGGCGCCGTCCGCCTGCTTCGCAAGAAGACCGGTTTCAAGCTTGAGGGTTTTATCGCCGAACTGACGGGTGACTGTGACAACTGACATGCGGGACCTTGCCTTTCAAATATATCTTTGCCTGCCGATACGATATCTTGGCCAGACGATGACGAAATGAGAGAAGTCAGAAGCCAGAAGGAAGAAGTCAGAAGAACCGTTCCTTCTGACTTCTGTGTTCTGACTCCTGACTTCTGGAGATTACTTACGCAGACCGAGCTTCGTGATGATCTTCTGATACCGCTCGCGGTCGGTGTGGGTCAGGTACTTCAGGAGGCTGTTGCGCTTCCCGACCATCTTGAGCAGCCCGCGACGCGAGGAGAAATCCTTCTTGTGCGTCTTGAGGTGCTCGGTCAGTTCCGCGATCCGCTCCGTGAGAATGGCGATCTGGACTTCCGGAGACCCGGTGTCCTTTTCGTGGTTCCGATTCGATTCAATAACGGTTTTTTTCTTTTCAACAGCGATCATGGAGGGAGAACCTCTCAAATGGTACAGGCTTCCGCCAGCAGCGACGTTGCAGCCAGCGCGGGCCTAGTGGCATTTTGAATCGAGAATTGTACGCTTTTTGGACGGTGCGGGCAAGGTTGCCAGGAGCAGAGTGCCAATGTGTATGCGCGCGATTGGCATTGTGCGTTTTTGGGCGAAAAACGCCGGTAGGGGGGGTACCCGCCCCACACTTCACGGCGCCGGGTTCCGCTTTTTCCATTCTGCGTATTCTGCCGCCACCTTCGCCCCCCACGGGCCGTACCAGCTATACCCCCCGCGCCGCTCCTGCTCAATATCCGCCAGGTGCGACTTCTTGACGCCGTCCCGCCCGCAGAAAAACGGCTGGTTCGTCTCCAGGTCGTAAAACCGCGCCCACAGCGTGGAGTTCGGGTCATCCACCAGCACCCGGTCCCGCTTTCCGTCCGGCGTGCGGAAGAACGTCACCCGCTTCCCCACGACCTTGACTTCATCAAACCACGCCGCCGCCCCCGCGATGGCCCGGCGGATCCGCGCATCCGGGTGATCCAGGTGCATCAGGAAAATGGCAATCCCCGCGCTTTCGTCGCCGCTGAATGATGGCAGCTCGTACGCCCGGGCGGGCGCCGGCGCCAGCGTCTTCTCATCATGCTGCGCACACCACACCGTCGGCTTCCCGTCGCGAACGATCTGGCAGTTCAAAATGCAGTCAATCCCCTTCTGCACCGCCTGGCGAGCTTCGTCGCGCCGCGCCCCATCCACAAACTGGAACGGCGGCTCCCCCTTCGCCACATCCTGCAGCAGTTGCATCACGCCCAGCATCGCATCGTCGTTGAACGTGATGTACCGGCCATAGTTGTTCCCCGGAGGAAACCGCTGCGGCCATCCACCATTGGGGTACTGCGCCGCGAGAACGGCATCCAATCCCTTGAAAAAGGCGCTTCTGGCCATGTCGTTCTGCTGGAGCGTCACCGCACGCGCCAGGATCCGAAGCTCAGAATAGGTCGCGTTGTTGTCGATCGTCGCCACCTCCCACGACCCCGCCTCCCGCTGCGTCGCGGCGGCCGCTTCCGGCGTCACCGCGTTGGGCGTCTGGTGCGGAATCCGCGCCCGGTTCGGCTTGGTCGCATCGTATTCCTTCTCCCAGCCCCCCGTCGGCATCTCCCACGAAATGATGTTGGCAACCACTTCCTTGCCCTGGTCCGTGCCGAACCATGCGTTCGGCTTGTTCACAAAGCTCGGCGCATCGGCCGCAAAGGCCGGTGATGCCGCGGCAAGGCCGATGGCGATGTATTTCCAGATCCCGTGGCGCATGAATTGTCTCCGAATAAGGGTCGAGTTGCGGCCAAATCTGGCGCAATCACCCTCACTACAACGCAGTCGCGCATGTTGCCGGTCGAATCGTGCAAAGGTTTCGAAAGAAAATATAAAAATACGCCGTTGTGTTCCCCTCCATGCGCGTTAACTTGGAGTGTTGCCGGCGCCGTATCCATGTCTGCGCTCTCGCCGGCGCGTTCGCATCTCTTCCGTAATCGCCTGCTGCCGATGCCAACGCGTATGCGGCGCCATCAACCAGACCTCATTCCTCCTTGCTGGCGGCCGAACCCCTTTCGGCTGCCAGCATTTTTTTATTGGAGGCGGTAGGGGGGCGGTGCATTGGCGAGTAAAGAACCTGACGGTGCTCAGGTGCAACAGGACACGCTTGATCGCGATCGGCGACCCGTCAGCGCGATCAGCCCCCCCGCACCCAGCCACAAAAGAGAGCCGGCTTCCGGAACGGCCGTCACAACGATCTGGTTGCCCGGGCTGCCGAACGACGTGAACACGACGAGCCCACCGTCGCTGAGCACGTGGGGATGGTCCACGCCGGTCCCTCCATTCAGGACCGCGCCGTTGTAGGGCGTGATGTTCGTGCCCGCAATGGGCTGCCCGCCCCACGCCACCAGGCTCACGCCCAGCAGCGGGTCATACGACAGGATCGCCTGCGAATCGAACTGGTTCAGGTTGGGCCCGGCAAGATCCGCATAAAAAACAAGCTGCCCCGACGAATTCATGTCGAGATCGTAAAAATCCACCGTCGAAATGCTGGCCGGAAGACCCGCCACCGGCTGCCCCGCTAGAACCAGCGGCGAAAGCGCTCCAGGCGCACCCCCGAAAATAGCCCCCGTCACCGTGGACCCCGTAAGCGCCGCCGGAAAAGCGATCATCCCGTTGTTCAGGACCGGATCGTTGGTCGACTGCCCACCCCCAAAGTCGCCGTACTTCACGCCCGCCGGCATCCCCGGCGCCTGGCTCCCTTCGCGCGCGACGAGCCCAAGAGACCCCGACAGCGTCGTCCAGATCCCCGTGTCGCTCGTGCTGTTCACTGAGCCGCCGCCGATATGCCCGCGGAACGCCAGTTGGCCCGCGCGATTCACCGCCGGCACCCTCGTGTCAAACGTGCCGAAAGCCGCTCCCGACGGCGCACCGGGAGCCGCCCCGCCCGTCGACGCAACCAGGTTCAGCGCCCCCGCTTTGCCGTTCCACATCCCGATCGGCCCCAGGTTGCCCGGGCCGCCGGTCGTCGCCACAAAGCTCACAACCCCGCCGTCGCTGATGTTCGGCGACGAATTGAACTGATAGAACGAATACGGCAACCCCGGCGCGGCCGCTCCGCCGATGGCAACAGCCGTCGTCGTTTGGTGGGCATACACAAACACGCCGCCGGGCGCGGAAGTGACCTCCCCCGCAAAGGCCACCTGCCCATCCGCGCTGATCACCGGATTTTGAAAAAGCCCGCTGTACGCCCCGCCCGCGGGAGCCGTCTGGCCTGGCGCCGCGATCGCCGTGAAAGAGGAAGCATTGCCGACGCAAACCGCTGACGAATAAACCCCGGCATTGCTGCCCGAGAAGACATCAAGCCCCACGCCGACCCCCGCGTTCGAAATGCTGCTGAATTGCGGCGTCGTGATGGTGTCGCCCGCGCCGGCCGACGGCAGCGGATCGCCCTGCTTCGCAAAAACCTGGTATCCCACCGGCTGCCCGATGTAACCCACCGAGGTCAGCGGCCCGGTCGATTTCGTCCCCACCCCCGCGGTGAACGCAAGCGTGCCGTTGGGCGAAAAGACCGCCGTTCCCACGCTCCAGTATTTCACTCCCGCCGCCTGCCCCACTGCCTGTTGGCCCGCGAGATCGACCGTGGTCACCGCTGCGGCCGTGAATCCACCCCATAGCGGCAGGACCGCCGCCCCCATGAGCGCCGCCATCAAAAAGCGATACCGAGCGGCCATCTCCCGACGAACGGATTCTGCGTCCATACCGGCACCTTGTGCGAAAGAGGTTGCAGGATCAGGGTGACAAATTGTTACGGGTGCGCCACAACAAATCGCACGTGCCGGCCACGCGTGGCGATCTCCGTCCACGCAGGCCAGTAAAAAGTGAATTGACAGCGATGAATCGAATATAGCCCGGTTTGAACGACGGGCAAATAAATTCGCCTCAAATGCGGACGTAACGCATCTGCCGAAGATTCCCAGCCTTCCCGCCCCCCGCCCCGCACGTTAACGTCGAAAACCCCGTTCTCCCCCCGACATCACATCCCCAGCTTCTTCCGGTAAAACTCGATCGTCCGCCGAAGCCCTTCCTTCCGCGGAATCGTCGGCTGCCAGTTCAACAGCTTCTTCGCCAGCGTGATGTCGGGACAACGCTGCTTCGGATCATCCGGCGGCAGCGGCGTGTGGATGATCTCCGACTTCGAGCCGCACAAGTCCCGGATCTCGATCGCCAGCTCCAGCATCGTCACTTCATCCGGATTGCCGATGTTCACCGGCAGGTAATAATCCGATTCCATCAACGCCAGGAACCCGCGAATCTCATCCTCCACGAAACAGAGCGACCGCGTCTGCTGACCGTTCCCCTGCACCGTCAGCGGCTGTCCCCGCAGCGCCTGCGTAATAAACGCCACCACCACCCGCCCGTCATCCTGCGCCAGCCGCGGACCATACGTGTTGAAGATCCGCACGATGCGCGTGTCCACGCCCCGCTCCCGGTGATACGCCATCGTCGCCGATTCCATGAAGCGCTTCGCCTCGTCGTACATCGAGCGCATCCCGATCGGGTTCACGTGCCCCCAGTACGATTCCCGCTGCGGGTGTTCCAGCGGGTCGCCGTAGCACTCCGACGTCGAAGCGACAAAAATCCGCGCCTTGTCCCGCTCCGCCAGTTCCATCAGCGCCATCGTCGCCGAGGCATTCACCTTCAGCGTCGTGATCTGGTGCTTCACATACCCCACCGGAGACGCCGGCGACGCCATGTGCCAGATGCGGTCCCACTTCTGCTTCATCACCTCTTCCGGCAGCGGGTTGACCAGGTCGTGCTCGACCAGCTTGAAACGCGCATTGTTCGCCAGGTGCGCCACGTTCTCCTTCGCCCCCGTGATGAACGAATCCAGGCCCGTGATGATGTGACCCTGGGCAATGAGAGAATCGGTGAGGTGCGAACCGAGAAAACCCGCGGCGCCCGTGATGAGGATGTTCATTGTCTGGTCACTCACGAAAAAAGATCCTGCTCGCATTATGAGCGAAAGGGATGCCGGGGTAAATCTGCGCGCCTGTCATCGGGGGGCCGACGAACAGGCCCTCCCCCCAAAAAGGTGCCCCGTTCCCCAGTGCGCCGTTCTTCAGTGGGATTCCGCCCGAACCGGGTGAGCGCTCGCCGTCTGCTGAACGTCCGCCACGTCGCCGTGCCGGATCTCCCGCAGCGGCCGGTCCATCGCACGCAGCAGCGGCGTCGGATACAGCCCCAGGAACAGCACCGCAATCGCCAGCGGCGTCAAAACCGCAATCTCACGCCCCGTGATGTCATCCCCCATCACGTACTTCGGGTGAATCGTCTCATGCGTCTCATGCTCCGGCGTCAGCACCGGGTAGTACAGCGGGCCAAACAGCACGTTCGACCCCAGCTTCAGCATGTACGCCGCCGACAGAATCACCCCCAGCGCCGCGATGATCCCGAACGGCATGCCGAGGTGCGGGCTCGAAAATGCCCCGGCAATTGAAAGAATTTCCGAGATAAACCCGTTCAACCCCGGCAAACCCACCCCCGCCATCACGAACAGCATGAAGAAAAACGCAAACTTCGGCATCCCCTTCGCCAGCCCCGAAAGCTCCCGGATATCCCGCGTGTGATACCGGTTGTAAACCATCCCCACCATCAAAAACAGTGCCCCGGAAACAATGCCGTGGTTGATCATGTACAGCATCGACCCCGCCATCCCCGAGGCATTCAACGCCAGCATCCCCAGCACGCACACCCCCAGGTGCGACACCGACGAATACGCCACCAGCTTCTTGATGTCCGTCTGCGCCCACGCCACCATCGCCCCGTAAAGAATGCCGATGAGGCACAGAACCGCCACACCGTTCAAAACGCCCGGGAACAGAACCGACCCATCCGTGTTGATCAGCCCGATCGGCAACGCGATCCGGAGCAGCCCGTACGTCCCCAGCTTCAGCACCAGTGCCGCAAGATCGACCGACCCCGCCGTGGGTGCTTCCGTGTGCGCCAGCGGCAGCCACGTGTGCAGCGGGAACAGCGGCGTCTTCACCCCAAACGCCCCCAGCAGCGACAGCAGCACCCAGAACCGTTCGTGCGCCGTCATCTTCGTCTGGGCGAATTGCACAACGTCCGGAATGAAAAAAGTCCCCGCGTGCAAGCCGAGATAAAGGATCCCCGCCATCGCAAAGACCGATCCGGCAAATGTATACAGGAACAGCTTGTTCGCCGCCTTCCGCCGGTCCTTCCCGCCCCAGATCCCCACAATAAAGAACAGCGGAATCAGCGACACTTCAAAAAACGCGTAAAACAGCAACAGGTCCGTCGCCATGAAGACGCCCAGCATCGTCACCAGCAGGAAATTCATGCAGGCGTAATGCTCCCGCGTCCGGGCGTGCACCGACCGCATCGACGCCGTCACCGCCAGCGGATGCAGCGCCGCCGTCAGCAACACCAGCATCAATGAAAGCTGATCCACCCCGAGCCGGAACTGAAACCCCAGCCCCGTCACCTGCGGACCAATCACCTCCAACTGATACCCCCCCTTATGCCAGTCATACTGCCACGCCATCGAAATCGCCGTCAGCAGCGTCGATGCCGACACCGCCAGCCCCCACGTCTTCCCACGCACCTGCGGCGGCAGCATCACCCCGATCAGCACGCCGAAGATCGGCAACGCCATCAGCGCCACCGGCAGGTAGTCCTTGGGCAAAAAAGCAGCCCCCAGGCTCAGGATCACCAGGAGCACGAAGAGGATGATGGGGACGCCGCGGATTTCAGCGTTGACAACTTGTCGCAAGGGAGCTTCTCGCTTTCCGTAGGGACGGAAAAAAGGTCGAGCGGGCATATTAGGGCAAGGGGGGTGGTTTGTCGATTGAGCGGAAGCACCATCGCCGGCGCCGCGGCAGGCGCAAAAAGGCGACCCCCCAACCCTACGTGGCGCACAGAGTAAAGGAGGTCGCCGATGAAATCCCGGTACACCCGGGACCCTGCTCAGGAGTGACCGCTTCGACGCCACTTATTCGATCGAACCCGCAACAAGCAGATGGGGATAAACACGGGGGCACGCCGGCTGAATAAGCACCCACACGTTGGGCATTCCTCTGCAAGCCTTCGAAATCGACAAACTTGAACAGGTGGCCCCAAGGCTGATCGTGGCGCGCGTGGAGTTTTATCATGATGGCGAAGCGGCATTTGCGTGGCGTCATGGGACGCTGTGTGGTTGAGTCCCTTGAGGCACGCACCCTGTTGAGCGGCGTGCACGGGATCGGCATGACCCTCCCCGGCGGCGGCATCCTCGGCATTCTGCCCCCGGGTGGGGAGGGGCAGACCGGCATCATGATGGGCCCCGTCGCACCCGTAGCGCCGATCGCCCCCGTCTCCCCAATCGGCGGAATCGGCGCAGGCACCGGCGGCGTGATGGGCACCGGCACCATCGGTGTGGCAGGCGGTGTCGGCCCCGTCGGCGGTGTGGGGCTGGGAAACCGGGGGATCGGAGGGATCGGCATCGTGCATGGGCCGGTGGGGACGACAGGAGGGGTGCGGGCGGGCGGAGTGCCCGTGGGAACCCGAGGCTCAACCTCCGGCGGCGGACTGATCAATCGGCCGGGATCGCCAAATACCGCAACCCCGACAATCTCCAGCGCGTCACCCACCCGCGCTGCCCGCCCGCTCGCCGTCGGAATCAACGCCTCCGCCCAATTGACGCTCGTCGGCACCACCGGCACCGGCGCCAACCAGACCTTCCATTATTCCATCACCGTCACCAACACCGGCACCACCACCATCGGCACCTTCTGGTTTTCCTGGGTCCCCGGAGCCGATTTCCTTCCCTCCCGCCCCATCACCACTGCCAGCCCCGTCGGCTGGCACGCCCAGCTCACCGGCCTCGGAAACCCCTTCGACGGAACCGCCATCCAGTGGGTCGCCGGCACAACCGCCGCGCTCATTCAGCCCGGGCAAAGTCTCAGCGGCTTCGAATTCACCACCCCCGACTCCCCGCAGGTTCTTGCCGGCAATGCCCCGACCAATCCCAGCCAGAAAGTGCTCACCGCCTTCGTCTACATCGCCGCGCCCGAGGCCGATCCCGGAATGGAACTCCAGGTCACCGAAAATACAACGACGCCCCCCGCCACTCCCGTGGCAACCGCCACCACGCTCGCCGCTTCCAGCCCCTCGGCCACCGCCGGCACGAACATAACCTTCACCGCCCGCGTCACGCCCGCTTCCGGTAACGTCCTCCCCACCGGAACCGTCACATTCCTCGAAAACGGCACCACCCTCGGCACCGCCAACGTGCAGCCCGATGGCACCGCCTCCTTCACCACCAACACGCTGCCCGTCGGCCTCCACGTGCTCACCGCCCACTATGCCGGCGATGCGAACTTCAACGCCAGCACCTCGCCCCAATTCTCCGAAACCATCACGCCCGCCGCTCCTCCTCCGCCCCCGCCCGCAGCAACCCACCTTTCCATCGCCCAGCAGCCCCCGCTCTCCGTCGCAGCCGGCCATGCGCTCGGAACCATCGTCGTCGATCTGCTCAAGCAAAACGGCGCTGTCGATACCACCAACAACTCCAGCGTGACCCTCTCCATTTCCGCCGGCGGCCACCTCCGCGGCGCCTTCACGGTCAACGCCGTCCACGGCGTGGCGACTTTCAAGACCCTCTCGATCACAACCGCCGGGCGCTTCACCCTCAGCGTGCGGGACGGAACCCTCACCGCAGCCCACACGCGCGCGATGACCATCACACCCGACACCGCAACCGCACGTCTGGCGCTCGTCTCCGGCGGAACGGGACACGCCGTGGTCGGCGCAAACGTGTTGCCCCCGATCGTGGTGCGCTCACAGGATCAATTCGGAAACCTGGTAAACAGCGACCACTCGAAAGTCGTCGTCTCCGTCGCCGGCGGCCCCGGCAAAATCAGCGGAAACGTCTCCGCTCTCTTCGCCAATGGCGTGGCGACCCTCAAGGGCTTTTCGCTCGCCACCGCCGGCGCCTACTCGTTGCGCATCACCGACGCTTCCCTCCCGGTAAAGACCCCGCTCTCCGTGCATGAAACCGTGACCAAGGCCACCGCCGCCCTGCCCGTCCCGCCCATCGCCAAAACCTACCCGCCGAAAAGCACCATCTCGCTGGCAGCCACCCTCCATTCTAATTCGCCCGTTCCTTTTTCCGGAACCGCCCGCATCGTCGATTCAAACAACATCGTCCTTGCGACCGCGCGCGTTGCCGCCAATGGCGTGGTGAAGTTCACCATCAAAAATCTCGCGCCCGGCCTTCACGCCGTGACCGTGCGCTACCCCGGCGATGCGAATCACCTCGCCGCCGCCTCCCCACGCTTCAACCTCGTCGTGGCCCCCGCAAAGACCTGAACGCTTTTGATGCAGAATCTCCGTCCCGCCGGTGAGCGCCCCCTTTGCGCCCTCACCGCTTCGGGTCGTACAGATCAAACGACCGCAGCGCCACCGGCCCCGTCGCTTTCAGGATCGTCAGCCGCACCTTCCAGACCGTCGTTGCCGGAAACCGATCGACTTTCCGCGGCCCTACTTTCGTCCCCTCCGATAGCAGCTTCCAGTCGCTGTCCACCTGCCCCTCCACCCGGTACTTTTCGATCTGCCCCGTGTTCGACAATTCCTCCAACCCCACCGCGCTGACTTCCACCGGACCCTCCATGTCCACTTCAAATGTCCGCTTCTGGTCCTTGTCCGTCGTCGCCCAGTACGTGTTCGGATCCCCATCCAGCGCACGTTCCCCGCCGTGCTCCCGCCCCTCCCCGCGAACCGAGCTCGTCCCCACCGGCCGGTGCAACGCCAGGTCCACGCCCAGCTCCGGATCCACCGGCCCGCTCCACGCCGGCAGTCGCTCCACGTGCTTGTTCTGAAATTCCCCCGCGCTGTTCGACCCATACCCGATCTTCTTCAACGCCGCCGCGCCCAGCCGGTCCTGCAACTGCGCCAGGTACAGGCTCGGCGTCGAAACAGGCGTGCCGTAACTCTCAAAAATCCCCTCCGGCAGCACCGGCGAATTGTCGAAATACCGCGGCGTCCGGTCTCGCTCCCCAATGCACCCGATCGCCCAGTTCTCCGTCCCCGGCGGCTGCTGGATCACGTACGTCTTCGCAATGCAGTTCCACGCCACCGCCCAACCCATCGTCCATCCATGCCCTGAACCCGCCACCCCGCGGTTCGAAAAATCGATCCCCCCGTCTGGCACCGTGCAGTTGTCCACCAGCAGCGCCGTCGACCACCGCTGGTGCGGCTGAATCCGCGAACCCCGCCCGCGGAACGTCGAATTCAGCACCACGTTCGGCCCCGGAATCAAACTCGACGTCCACACAAAATACTCGTTGTCCCCCGTCACACTGCAGCGGTCGATCAGGATCTGCGACCCCTCAATCGAAAAATCCGACGGCTTCGACGCCCCCAAATTCGGAAACGTGTGCGTCACCGACACGTTCTCCATCGTGATCCGGTTCCCCGCCAGCACCGTCGCGTTCATCGCCTCCTGGCAGTACACGTCTCGCACCCAGCAGTCGTCCCCCCCGACACGCACCACCGAATACGGCGCCTGCCCGTACGCAATCTCCAGCGGCGGACACTGAAAGTGCAGCGATTCAATCCCCACGTGATTCACCGCCGATTCCGCCGCCACCTTGCTCACCGTCGTCCCCGGCGGCGTCAGCAGCTTCGCGTCGTACGAATCCGCCAGCGGCACCGCCACCGTGATCCGGTTCCCGTCAATCGCCGTGATCGTCCGCTCCTGCACTTCGGTCCGATTCCCCCCGATCCACGTTTGCGGCTTCCCGTCCCGCTTTAGCGTGTCCATGTTCATGAAGTGAATCCACGCCTTCGTCGTCGGCCGCCGGATTGCAATCCGATCCCCCACGTGAAACCCGCCCGCATCCTCCACCGAAAACGTCCGCGTCCCCTCCGGTACATACGCATCCGTCACATGCGTCGCACCGCTCCCATTCTCCGCATCTGCATCCCGCCGCCCGCGCGCCGGCCCGATCAGGATCGCCCGGTGCCGCTCCCCCGTCATGTGAATCGTCGTCTCTCCGTCGCCTCCCGCGCTCCCCCGCAAAACTACCCCCGCCGCCGCAATGTTCAACGCCCCCGCGCACGTAAAATCCCCCGCCGCAAGCTGCACCGCCCCGCGGAACCCGTCCGGCCCCACCGGCAGCTTCGAAACCTCGTCAATCGCCGCCTGGATCGACTCCGTGTCATCCTCCCCATGCCCCAGCGGCTGCACCGTCTTCCGCGTCGCCACGTGCGGCAACGCCACCCCGCCCCCCTCATACCCCGCGTGCGAAAAATCCATGATCCGATCCCCCCGCTCCGTCGTTTTGTACACCAGCTTCCCGCCTGCCCCCGGATGAACCCATTCGCTTTCCGCCCCAAATGCCGCAGCAGTGCATGACAACGCAATTGCCGCAACCACCCATCCCTTCATTCCGCCGATGCTCCGCAACTTCATTTCGTCTCCCGGTGATAAAGACCCAATTCTCGAATTGCCACACACCCCTCCGCCTCCTTGATCGTCAGCCGCACCTTCCAGACCGTCGTCTCCGGAAAATGATCCACCTTCCGTACCCCCACCGCCGTCCCCTGCGACAGCATCTTCCACTCCCCGTTCACCATCCCCTCCAGCGTGTACGCCAGGTTCCGGCACCCCGGCCCCTCCTCGATCACCGCCGTGTTGATGTTCGCCGCACCCTCCGTGTCGATCTCCAGCGTCCCCGTCGTCACCCCCTCCTTCGTCGCCCAGTACGTCGCTTCATTGTTGTCGATCGCATTGTCCCCAAAGAACCGCGGATCGTTGTCCCGCACCGACGACGTCTCCACCGGCCGATGCAATGCCAGGTTCGCCCCCAGCGTCCGATCCACCGCCTCCTCCCCGCTCGGCGCCGCCGCCACCGGCACATCCTTCTCCCGAATCCGCCCCGACCCGTCATACCCAATGTTCTCCAGCGCCTCCGCCCCCAACCGCTCCCGCAATTGCGCCAGGTACAAACTCTGCGGCACCACATGCACCCCCGCCGAATCCACCACCCCCTCCGGCAACAGCGGCCCATCCCCGAACGGCCGCGGCGACAAGTCCGATTTCCCCACGCACCCGATCATCCAGTTCATCGCCCCCGGCGGATTCTGCACGATGTAATCCTTCGCATCGCAGTTCCACAACACGCCCCACCCCATCCCCCACCCGTGCCCCGACCCCATTTCCCCGCGGTTCCGCATCTCCAGCTCCCCCTCCGGCGCCCGCACGTTGTCGTAAAGCATCCCCGTCGACCACCGCTGATGCGCCTCCGCCGCCCCATGCCCCCGGAACGTGCAGTTCAACAAAACGATCGGCCCCGACACCCCCGCGCCCGTCGCCGAGAACCACACGTTGTCCGCGCTCACGCTGCAACGGTCCAGCAGCACCTGCGTCCCGTTCGGCGCAAACTCCGCCGGCTTCGATGCCCCGAGATGCGGCGCCTTTCGGTTCACCGCCACCTCCGTCACCGTGATCCGCCTTCCCCCCACGCTCACCGAATTCATCGTCTCATCGCACACGATGTCCCGCGCCCAGCAATCCTCCCCCGACAACCGAAACGCCTGGTAGTGCGGCTGCGTATGGTTCTGCTCCTGCGGCGGACACTCCATGTGAAAATGCTCCAGCCCGATCTGCGACGCCAGCGCCGGCGCTCCCACCTTCACCACCCGCGCGTTCGGCACGTACCGCGCATCAAAGGAATCCGACAGCGGCACATCCACCGTCACCCGGTTCCCCGACACCTTCTCCACCCGCCGCAACGCATCCGTCGTCGTCCCCTCCCTGATCCACGTCTGATGCTCCCCGTTCCGCGTCATGTCGTCCATCGCCATGAAATGCACCCACGCCGGCGTCACCGGCCGCCGAATCGCAATCCAATCCCCCGCCTTGATCCCCGCCGCATCCTTCACCGTGAACGACATCGCCCCCGCCGGAACATACCCCTCCGCAATCGTCGTCCCCCCTTCATCCGATGCCGCCCCCTCGTTCCGCTCCCCGCGCCGAACCTGCAGCCCCACCCGAATCCCCACGTGCGGCTTCCCCGTCAACTGCAGCGTCGACGCCCCCGCTCCCCTCGCACCGCTCCCCCGCAGCACCACCCCGCTGCTCGAAATCACCAGCGTCTGCGAACACACATACGTCCCCGGCCCAAGCTCCAGCGCCCCCCGAAACCCATTCCTCAACGGCATCTTCCCAATCTCATCCAGCGCCCCCTGAATATTCGCCGAATCATCCCGCCCATTCCCCAGCGGCCGAATCCTCTTCACCGCCGGCACCTCCGGCAGCTTCACCCCGCCCCCCATGTACCCCGCATACGAAAAATCCATGATCCGATCGCCGCGCTCATCCGTCTTGTACGTGAGCCGCCCCTCCCGCGAAATCTGCACCCACCCGCTCTGCGGCGCGGCGACCCCATTGTGCAAAGAAGCTTGCGTGCAGGCGGAAAGAAGCGTGGCGACAAGCAGAGCGGGAACCAACTGCGGGAATTTCATCACGTGGGGCTCCGGGGTCGGCAAGAAGTGTCCGTGGATGAAAACGTGAACACGCCCCGGATATTGCCCCGCCCTTCATCTCACGGCAGCTTCAGCACGTACTTCGCCGCCGTGATCTTCCCCTCGCCATCCGTCGTGAACTCAAACCCCATGTTCTTCTCAAAGAACTTCCCGCGCACAAACGTCCAGTGGTTCCCGCTGTGCGTGAATTTCTCCGCCTTCTTGTCGTCGTCCCCGATGATCGGGTACAGCGCATCCAGCGCACTCTGAAGCGCCTTCCCGTCCGCATCGCTCTTCAGCCGGAAGTCCGGCGACAGCATCTTCGGAAAATCCGGAAGCTCCTTGTCCGTCCCCGGCGTGCTCGCGCTCACCAGCTTCGAGCCCAGCTTCATCGCGATCAGCTCCTGCGTCATCGTCCCTCCCCCCTGGTCCATCTCAATCGTCACCTTGTAAATCGGCGCCGCAAACACCTTCGTCACCGCCGGACTGTCCATCCGCGACGGCTCGATCTTCACAATGTCCGCCAGGTGCTTGTCGAAAAAAGTCTTCTCCGCCGCGCTCAACGGTGCCCCCCACGATTCCAGCACCAGTCCTCCCACCAGCAGGCACGCCACTGCCGCAAGCTTCATCCGCATCGGTTGCCTCCTCGTCGTTCAAAAAGTGACCCACTGACATGCGCCACTCATGATACGGCCGTCGCCTTCGCCGGCAAGACCTCCGACGCCGCCGGTTTCTTCGGCCCCGGCCCGCCGTTCGTCAGCCCCAGAATCTCCCGCGCCTTCCCCAGCGCATCATCCAGGTTATCAAAAATATTCTCCGGCCCGATCTCCACATCCATCCCCGCCTTCGTCATCTCAAACAACGGATGCACGTGCACGCCCCCCAGCAGCAGCCTTGTGTGCCGCTTCACGCACTGCCGGTGAAATTCCTTCAACGCATTCAACCCCGTCGCATCAATGTGCGGCACATACCGCATCCGCAAAATGACGATCTTCGGCGGCTTCGCCACCTGGTCCAACGCGTCCCGCAACTGGTTCGCCGTCCCAAAAAAGAACGGCCCGTTGATCTCGTACACCTCCACCCCCGCCGGTACACGCTTCTCCGCCAACTGCCCCGGATCCTTCGGGTCCGGCCGCTCCGTCTCCTGCCCCTCCTCCACCGTGTCCCGAATCCCCGCCATCACCGTCGACACCTGCGACATCCGCCGCATGAACAACAACGCCGACAGCAGAATCCCCGTCCCCACCGCATACGTCAAATCAAACAGCACCGTCAATGCAAACGTCGTCACCAGCACCAGCACGTCCGGCCGCGGTCCCGTCAGCAGCGTGCGAAAATGCTTCAACTCCGCCACGTTCCACGCCACCAGCACCAATATCGCCGCCAATGACGCTAACGGCATCGAACTCGCCAGCGGCGCCGCCAGAATCAGCATCAACAGCAGCAGCACCGCATGCAGAATCCCCGCCACCGGCGTCCGGCCCCCCGTCCGCACGTTCGCCGCCGTCCGCGCAATCGCACCCGTCGCCGGCAAACCAAAAAACAGCCCGCTCCCGATGTTCGCCACCCCCTGCGCCACCAGCTCCTGGTCCGAACGATGCCGGAACCCCGTCATCCCGTCCGCCACCACCGCCGACAGCAAACTCTCTATCGCCCCCAGAAACGCAATCGCCGTCGCCGACGGAATCAAATCCCGCACCAGGTCCATCGTGATCTTCGGCACATGCGGCGCCGGTAAACTCGGCGGCACCCCGCCAAACCGCGTCCCGATCGTCTCCACCACCGGCCGCAAATGTACCCCGTCAAACGCCGTCTGCACCTCCGACCAGTGCATCAACTTCACCACCACCGCCGCCGCCGTCACCGCCACAATCGCCCCCGGGATCCGCGGCGCAAATTTCCGCATCGCCAGCAGGATCGCCAGCGTCCCCACCGCAATCCCTGTCGAATGCCAGTTCACGCTCGACGCATGCTGCGCAAAAATCTCCAGCTTCCCCACAAAATCCGCCGGTATCGTCGCCGCGTGCCCCTCCCCATTCAAAATCGTCAGCCCGAAAAAATCCTTGATCTGCGACGCCATGATCGCCACCCCGATCCCCGCCGTGAATCCCGCCGTCACCGGGTACGGCACAAACTTGATGATCCCCCCGAACTTGAACACCCCCAGCAAAATCAAAATCACCCCCGCCATGCACGTCGCCAGGATCAGCCCCTCGTACCCATGCGCCGCACACACCGCAAACACCAGCGGCATGAACGCCGCCGTCGGCCCGCCGATCTGCACCCGCGATCCCCCCAGCACCGACACCAAAAACCCCGCCACGATCGCCGTGAATAACCCCATCGCCGGCGGCGTCAGCCACGGATGTATCGCCCGCAACTGGTCCGCCACGTTCTGCGGAATGCTCCCGATCCCCAACGCCATCGCCAGCGGCATCGCAATCACCGCCACCGTCGCCCCCGCCCCAAGGTCCGACAAAAACTGCTTCCCGCTATACCCCTCCCGCAAACAAATCATCAGCTTCGGCGTGTGCCGTTCGCTCCATGAACTCGCAATCATCCCGGCGTTCCTTCAATAAAAACAATACAACGCCCTCCCGGCTGCGTGGGCCGCAAAACCCTCGCGCCAGGTGCGCTGCGCTTCTTTCCTGTTGTGCTGTAAATCAGTACCGCGCCGCCCAGCCCCCCAACAATCGGGAAACCTGCCCGTTGAATCTAGGGAAAATCCCTATAAAACGCGGCGAAGCCGCATCCTCACCGCATGCCGCTCCGTCTGCCGTCGATCAATGCCGAAAATCGCCCACGGTAGGGGGGCTTCCTAGAACCTTCCGATGACCCCCTCCGATAGCGTTCCGCCGCCCCCCAAGTCGATAATCACAACATCACCTGCCGGAGGACTTGTCATGGCCGTGACCATCGATCATGAAAAATGCGAAATGTGCGGCTCCTGCGTCGACGCCTGCTCCACCGACGCACTCACCGAAGTAAAACCCGACGACAACGGCCCAAAAGGCCACATCGACGTCAACCCCGACCTCTGCGCCGACTGCGGCGCCTGCCTCTCCGAATGCAAACAAGGAGCCATCTCCCCCGCAGAATAAACCCCCGCAACCCCAGACCCCAGCCCCTAGACCCTAAACCCCCTTCGTGGTCCTTCGTGCCTTCGTGCCTTCGTGTTTACGTCGTCCGGGGGGGGGTCAATCCGAGAACCGAAACCGTATGATCTGCACAATCGCACTCACCGCATCCTTCCACCCGATCTTCTTTCCTTCCTCATAGGTGCGCCCTGCGTACGCCACCCCGGTCTCGTAGACGCGCACCTTCCTTCCCTCCTTCCGACGCCCCCCAGCACCGATCCGCATCTTCGCCACCTTCGCCGTCAGCTCCGGCTCCACCCCGAACCGCGGGCTCTTGATCTTGATCTGCGAATACACCTCCCGCGTGAACACCTTGTAACACACCTCCATGTCCGTCAAATTCAAATTCGTCAGCATGTTCGACAGCATCGTCAACAGGTTGTTCGCCATCTGGTGCCAGAAATACATCACCCGGTGCGGCTCCCCGATAAACCGCGACCCAAATACCGCATCCGCCTTCCCATCCAATATCGGCTGCAGCAATTTCGGATAGTCCGCCGGGTCATACTCAAAATCCGCGTCCTGCACGATCAACAAATCCCCCGTCGCCATTGACCATGCATCCCGCAACGCCGCCCCCTTCCCCTCGTTCACCGTCTTGTTGTGAATCTTGAACACCACGTCCGTCCGCCCCGCAAACAACCCCGGAATCTGCTGCATGATCTCCCACGTCTTATCCTTCGACGCGTCGTTCACCATGATGATCTCACGCGCCAGCCCCCCCGGCAGCGGCTGCTCCACCACCCGCTTCACCACCGCCGCCAGGTACCGCTCCTCGTTGTACACCGGGATTAATATCGAAAGCATCCGAAACGCCGGCTTCTCCGGACCGGTCATCAATTCCAGGGCTGAAGTGACGGGCGCCGCCGTCGCTGCTTGCGTCATTACATCCTCCGCATGCCTGACTTGGGAAACGGAATGGCGTATTCCACACCAGCGGCGAACTTAACGCAATCCACCACCGCTGCCGCCGTGCACGTTGCCACAGCACCTTCCGAATTTCACTTTTATCGACCATTCACCTCCCCCGAATGAATCGGGCCGCCAACCCCCAGGTACCACCTCAAAGCAGCATGCCTTTTTTCGGGAACCTTTCTCCTGCCGGATCGTCCAAGTGGAACGCTGAATCCGCTCGACGTCCCAAAGGAGCCCTCTCATGCTGCGGAACCTCCTCCTCCTCGTCTGTCTGGCGTTGTTCCCGCTCGCACAAGCCGCACTCGCCGCGCCCCACGCCGACGACCTCCAGTTTCGCACCACCCTCGATCTCACCGACGGCTCGCGCCTCGTCGGCACTCAGGCAAGGCGCGACCTTCCCCTCCAACTCGATTTCGCAACACTCGCCATCCCCCTCGAAAAAATCCGCCAGTGCACCCTCAACCACAAAGACGACAACGCGACCATCGACTTCCTCAACGGCGACCGCCTCACCGGCCGCCTCGACCTCAAAACCTTCCAGATCGACACCTCCGTCGGAACCCTCGCGCCTGAACTTGAAAAAATCGACCGCATGACCTTCTCCTCCTGGCACAAAAGCGACATGCCCCCCGGCGAAGGAGACGCCTTCTTCGGCGGCGTGAACTGGCTCGAATGGCGCACCGCCTTCGAAATCCAGGGCGACAAGCTCCTCTCCCTCCCACGCGCCCGCCCCGGATTCAACTACGGCCATACCGGCAACGGCCGCGGCCCCAACCTCTTCACCAACATCGGCAACTCCGATTGGAAAAACTACCGCATCGACGTCGACTTCTGCGCCACCGGCGTCGATCCCGCCTTCAACCCCTATGGCCTCCCCCCCGATTTCCACGACGGCCGCATCATGTTCCACGTCACCGACGCCAAGGAAAGCCAGAACGCCCGCGGCAGCAGCTACTACTACTTCGACATCCACGGCAACGGCGACTGGACCCTCGGCTCCGTCTACAACAGCTACTGCGACCAACCCGTCGGCTGGGGAAACCCCCGCACCGACGCCGAACGAACCCTCGCCAGCGGCTCCGGACTCCACCCCGACCGCGCCAACGGCAACAAATACCGCATCGATATCCTCGGCAAAACCATCAAGGTCTCGATGGACGGCAAAAAAATCGTCGACTTCACCGACAACCAGATGGACATCCCCACCGGCGGACAAACCCTCGACCACGGCGGCGTCGGCTTCGGCGGCGGCTTCGATGCCATGATCTGGATCCGCAACTTCTCCGCCCGCGCCCTCCCCATCAAAAACTAAACCGTTCCCGCCGCTTCTTGAACTTCACCAAATCCATCCCGGCAAATGTTTGTTGATCCTCACCAATTCAATTTCCCTTCTGGCCGTCGGTCGAAGATCGACGCGGAGGCCCGAATGGGCCGGCTTTCAGCAGCCATGGCCGGAAGGCCATGGACCTCCCCAATCGAAAAGCCGCGGAGGCCCGGAGGGCCGACTCTTAGTAGCCATCCCGGAAGGTCGTCACCCTTGCAAACTAGAGCGTCCCACCAATAAAAAAATGAAACGGCACCCCAAACACCAATACCAGCGGCATCGCAAGCAAGCTCCCAAAGACCGCAACAGCAATTGCCAACCCCACCCGCGTCGCAATGTCTCGCCCGCGGAACACCAGGATTCCCGCAACCACAGACGCAACCGGAAACAGGAACAGCACCCAGTCGAAATCAGCACCGCGCGACGGTGCAAAATGAACAAGAATAAAATCGAGCACACACCACCCCACAAACATCCCAACACCGCTCCCCAACATCATCAGCATGAACACCGCCTTCAATCGCGGCGCTGATGCGCCGGCGGCCGCGTAATCAAGAGGCTCTCTCATCGTTCACCCTCTCTGCAGAGCGGCCATCCCCGCCTGGGCCCCGCTAGTTTTTTCAACTTCCCAGCTCACTTCACCTTCCCGGCACCGTCTGACGACGTCTTATACGAGAACATCCCATCCAGCACCCGTCGCCGCGAATACGGCGGTGGCCACCGCTTGTTCGTGTGCTGAGTGTCCCACCCTTTTTCAATCTTCTCCGTGCCCCTCCGTGCTTTCCGTGGTTTAAATCTTCTTGTCCTTCGCAACTACCCTTCAAGCCGCCGCCGCAAATCCATCACCCGGCGCGCCATTCCTCCGCCACGCTTTCGCTCTCCTCCCACAGTTCGCGAAGTTCCGACTTCTTCCGAAGGACAAGATCGATCGCCCTCGACGCCTGCTCCAGCATCTCCGTCGGAGGCTTGATTGGATGCTCCTTCACCCATTGATCCACCTTTTCTGTGTACGGATTGAAGCCAGGCTCGGAAATAGACATCCTAGTGGTCGCCGCCACAATCAGCATAACGTAAGCGACCCGGCGTTTGCCGGTGTTTACGAGTTGGAACACCCGTTCACACGCTTCGTCGCGAGTAGTCAGGTCACCGATAAGTCACAAACAGCGCGGCGGGGACCACTAGGGACCAATCGGGATGGGGATGTTTCTGTGTAGCAGTTGCTTGCGATATGGCGATGCGATTCCGCGGTGCGAATGATCTGCCCCATCACTTCCCCATCTGCTCGTTCAGTTTCTTTCGCCCTTCCGCAATCACATCTTCCGCTGAAAAGTCCGAAAACTGCTTGCGATCTGCCTGCGCGATCCCTATCCCAACGTCGCGCCGCAATTCCTCCAACTCGTCCGATCCTAGCGTCGCATCCGGATCGCTCCGCAATAACGCGAGCCCGGCCGCAACAACATCATCCGCAGACGGATACTGCCCGCTTTTTACCTGCTCCTCAATAAACCGCTGCAACTCGGAACTCTTAATCGCGACATTGATCATCTGTGCTCTCCTGCCCACATCCTAACACGAACCCATTCCCGCCCAGAAGCTCTTTTCACACACGATACGTCGATCCTTCGTCATCCTCCGTCCCTTCCTGTTTACGCCCCCTCGTCCGCCAGCACCAGTGTCTCCGCAGGCGCCACCAACCGATCCAACCGCCCCTCCCGTATCGCCCCCCGTATCTCCCCCATCCACCGCTGAAAAAACCGCAAATTGTGTATCGAAACCAACGTCGGCCCCAGCATCTCCTCCACCGAAAACATGTGCCTTAAATACCCTCGCGAAAAGTTCCGGCAACAATAACAATCACACCCCTCCTCCAGCGGCCGCTTGTCCGTCGCATACTTCGCATTCCGCAGCCGCATCGCCCCCCCAAACGTAAACGCCAACCCATTCCGCCCATTCCGCGTCGGCAAAACGCAATCAAACATATCCACCCCCCGCTTCACCGCCTCCAGAATGTCCTTCGCATACCCCACCCCCATCAAATACCGCGGCTTCAACTCCGGCAGTAACGGCGCCGTCGCCTCAATCGTCTCCACCATCCGCGCATGCCCCTCGCCCACCGCCAACCCTCCCAGCGCATACCCCGGCAAATCAAGCCCACTCAACACCCGCGCCGACTCCGCCCGCGCCCCCAGATCCGTCCCCCCCTGCACAATTCCAAACAACGCCTTCGGCAAACATTCTGAATTCTGAACTCTGAATTCTGAATTCGAAAACAGCAGCCCCGGATCCCGTGTAAACCGCTCATGCGCCTCTTTGCAGATCTCCGCCCACCGGTGCGTCCGATCCAACGCCTCCCGCAACCGCTCCGCCCCGCAATCCGCCGGCGGACAATCATCAAACGCCATAATAATGTCCGCCCCCAGCAGGTGCTGCACGCGCATCGACTCCTGCGGCGTCAACCGCACCATCGCCCCATCAATATGACTCTTGAACGTCACCCCATCCCGATCAAAGTCCCGCAAATCCGAAAGCGAAAACACCTGGAACCCCCCCGAGTCCGTCAACATCGGTCCATTCCACCCCGAAAAGCGCTGCAAACCCCCCAATTCATGGACAATTTCGGGTCCGGGACGCAGCAAAAGATGATACGTATTCCCCAGAATGATCTCCGACCCGCACGCCCGCACCTGCTCCGGCGTCACCCCCTTGATCGACCCCCGCGTCCCCACCGCCATAAACGCCGGCGTCTCAAACGTCCCATGCGGCGTCGTCACCCGCCCCAGCCGCGCCTTGGTCGTCGTATCACGTTGATGAATGGCAAACGAAAACGGCGTCGGCACGGCAGTCACATCCTGTCAGCGGTAGGGGCGGTAACAACAACGATTACCCTCGATATTACGCCAATCCCTTGTCTCCCGCACCTTTCCAGACAATCTCCTACTATTCCTACCGGAGATGGGGGGAGACCGCCAATGACGTGCACACACTTGGCGGTCTGGTTCCCAACTCCTCGCAACCTTCCCCTGCGCAACTGGACTTTCACCCCTGTTCCCGCGACAATGATCGATCTCGCATGAATTTACCGACGCGGTCCCGCACCCGTTCCACGCCCGGTGCGCCCGCCACGAGGAAGGATCAGAATGCTCAACCAACCGCTCTTCTCCATCCCCCTGGCCCAAATGCACGCCACCACCTCCTCCTCCGCCGCTCCCCCCGTCGCCGCACCCGTCGCCGATTCCCCCGCCACCACCACCACCGGCACGGCCGCCACCACCGGCGCCTCCGGCACCCAGCCCGCCCCCGACGCCGGCCACGCCTCCGGCGCCGGAAGCATGATCCAGTTCGCACTCATCGCCGTCGTCTTCGTCGGCTTCTACCTCATCATGATGCGCGGCCAGAAGAAAACCGAGAAAAACCGCAAACAAATGATCCAAGCCATGAAAAAAGGCGACGAAGTCATGACCATCGGCGGTATGGTCGCCCGCGTCGTCTCCATCGACGACGACGAAGTCGTCCTCAAAATCGACGAATCCGCTAACGTGAAGGCCCGCTACAAAAAGTCGGCCATCCAACAAGTGCTCACCGCCGAAGACAAGGCGAAATAAAGGAGGAGAAGTCAGAAGTCTGGAGTCAGAAGTCAGAAGACCCGGCGCTCTGCGCCTGTTATCCTGACTTCTGACTTCTGGCTTCTGACTCCTATATCATGAAAACCTCGCTCTCCTGGCGTTTCATCATCATCATCGCCATCACCCTCATCGCCGCGTGGATCGTCCGGCTCATCCCCCCTCGCCTCGGCATCGACCTCGCCGGCGGAACCTCCCTCCTCTACGAACTCGACATGTCCAAAATCCACGGCGATACCACCGGCATCGCCGACCGCGTCGTCGCCGTCCTCAAAAAACGCGTCGATCCCTACGGCCAGAAAAACCTCATCTGGCGTGTCGTCGGCGGTAAACGCATCCAGATCCAGATGCCCATGGCCGACGCCAAGACCCGCGCCGCCCAGAAGGAACTCCAGGACGCCCTCGACGCCATCCGCGCCACCTCCCTCAAGGATTCCCAGATCCAGTCCGCACTCTCGCGCTCCGGCGCCGAGCGGCAGGCCGAAATCAACAAGCTCGCCCCCCCGGGCTCCCCCCGTCACGACCTCCTCCTCAAGCTCGCCTCCGCCTCCGACGAACTCAACGCCGCCCGGGCCGAGGAACAGAAGTATGACCCCCTCAAGGAACCCGCCAACGTCCTCGAACGCGTCACCCAGGCCGTCGATCAGTACAACTCCGCCAAAAACGCCGTCCTCAGCACCAACGTCGACATGGTCAAGCTGCAGAGCCTCCTCAATGCGGTGAACAACAAACGCAACAAGGATGCCCGCGACGCCCTCGACAAAATGCCCTCCGATTACCCCCTCCAGTCCGCTGAGATCAAACGCGTCATCACCGCCCATGACCAGCTCGAAGAACTGGGCGGCGGCGTCAATGACCCCAGCGAACTCCAGCACCTCGTCACTGCCGCAGGCGTCCTCGATTTCCGCATCGCCGTCGATCCCTCCGCCCTCGGCGGCATCGCCGGACGCGAATACCAGGACGCCCTCCAGAGCCTCCAGCAGAAAGGCCCCCAGACCGCCATCACCGAAAATGGCGTCCACATGCGCTGGTTCCAGATCGATCCCAACGGCATCGACAACTTCATCAACCCCGTCAGCAAGCTCCCCGACCGCGGCTTCGTCGTCTCCGAATGGGCCGGCCAGAAGTACATCCTCATGCACGATGACCTCGCCGATACCCTCACCCACGACCCCCGCCGCAAGGAATGGAGCGTCACCGCCGGCGACCCCTACAACGATCCCCAGAGCGGCGGCATCGTCCTCCCCTTTAACCTCGACGGCGTCGGCGCCGGCTACATGGGCGACCTTACCTCCACCCACGTCGGCAAACCCATGGGCATCCTCCTCGACGACAAGGCCTTCACCGCACCCAACATCAACTCCCGCATCGAAGGCTCCGGCGTCATCACCTTCGGCCAGGCAACCCCCTCCCACCCCACCGAGGCGATCCGCAAGGAGGCCGAAGACCTCAAGCAGATCATGGACGCCGGCTCCCTCCCCGCCACCCTCCAGCGCGAACCCATCTCCGTCGTCGAAATCACCCCCGACCTCGGTGCCGACAACATCCGCGCCGGCATCGCCTCCGCCTTCTACGCCCTCATCGCCGTCATCGGCTTCATGATGGTCTACTACACCATCACCGGCGTCTTCGCCGACCTCGCCCTCATGATCAACCTCCTCCTCGTCATGGCCGCCATGGCCCTCCTGGGCGGCACTTTCACCCTCCCCGGCATCGCCGGCCTCGTCCTCACCCTCGGCATGGCCGTCGACGCCAACGTCCTCATCAACGAGCGCATCCGCGAAGAGCTCCACAAGGGCGCTTCCCTCTGGATGGCCGTCAAACAAGGCTACGACAAGGTCTTCTGGACCATCTTCGACGCCAACCTCACCACCTCCCTCACCTCCATCGTCCTCATCTACGTCGGCAGCGAGGAAGTCAAAGGCTTCGGCGTCACCCTCCTCATCGGCCTCTGCATTCACATGTTCACGGCCCTCTTCGTCACCCGCACCCTCATGATGGCCGCCATCAAGTGGGGCGTCGTCCGGGCCATCGACGACCACTCCGTCACCGAATACATCCGCGAAATCTTCACCTTCACCTGGATTCGCAACGGCCACTGGCCCTTCATGAAGGTCATCACCGTCTCCAACATCGACTGGATCGGCAAGCGGCACATCTTCTGGGGCGTCTCCGCCGTCACCATCATCGCCGGCATCATCGCCTTCGTCGCTCGCGGCGAAGACAAGTACGACATCGAATTCCGCGGCGGCACCCAGGTCACCTTCCAGCTCAAACCCGGCATCAACATGTCCGAGGATGAGGTCCGCCAGCGCGTCCACGACATCCACAAAATCCCCGGACTCGAAGATGCCAACGATGCCCGCGTCTACGGCGTCGGAAAGCCCGAAGAGCACAAGTTCGAACTCCAGACCACCATCGCCGATACCCCCACCGTCAAACTCAAGGAAAAGTTCCTCGACGCTCTCGCCAACGAACTCAACGACGTCCTCGATGTCACCCGCAAAGTCAGCATCAAAGCCAACGACAAAGGCCCGCGCGATATCGACGACCTCATGGTCCAGCAGAAACTCATTTTCCCCATCACCCGCGGCACCCTTGACCAGTCCGCTGAAGCCGCCGGCATCAAGGGCATGCCCAATCACGACGTCACCAACTACCTCCACGGCGTCGGCATCATCCTCGATGACATCAACCCCCCCCAGACGGCCGCCAAGCTCACCGAACGCATCAAGAGCGCTCAGCAAAGCCAGGACCCCACCCTCGCCAACGTGCCGGCACGCGACTTCACCATCATCCCCCTCGAAGCCGTCGACAAGAATGGCAAGTCCGTCCCCGCCGATGAAGATGACAAACGCGCCCTGACCAGGGCCGTCTACGTCAGCGTCGATGAAGCCATTCCCTACCAGGAAAACAGCGACACCGAAGCGGTTTGGAAAGACCGCGTCGCCGCCACCGAATGGCAGGTCGTCCGCGTCGCCCTCTCCACCGAAAGCCTCTTCAAGGGCGTCACCAGCTTCGATGCCGTCGTCGCCAGCGAAGCCAAGATGCAGGCACTCGTCGCCATCGTCCTCTCCCTCGCCCTCATCGTCGCCTACGTCTGGATCCGCTTCGGCGGCATCCGCTACGGCCTCGGCGCCATCTTCTCCCTCGCCCACGACGCCATCGTTGCCCTCGCCGCCACCGTCCTCTCCGGCGAACTCTACTACCACGTCTTCGACAAGCATCCCTTCCTGCTCATCACCGACTTCAAGATCAACCTCACCATGATTGCCGCTTATCTCACGGTCATCGGCTACTCCGTCAACGACACCATCGTCATCTTCGACCGCGTCCGCGAACTTCGCGGCAAGAGCCACGCGCCCCTTTCCGCCAAGCTCGTCAATGATGCCATCAACCAGTGCTTCGGCCGTACCATCTGGACCACCTTCACCGTCTTCATCGTCGTCCTCATCATGTACGTCTTCGGCGGCGAAGGCATCCGCGGCTTCTCCTTCGCCATGCTCATCGGCGTCCTCACCGGCGCTTACTCCACCCTCGCTATCGCCAGCCCCATGCTCCTCGCCACCGGCACTTCCACGGAGAAGAAACGCAGCCTCGACGAAAACATCTTCATCAAGAAGCGCGAGCCTGTGCCCGGCGATGACAACGAAGAGCCCGAAGGCGACCAGTGACCAGATCGCTTTTTTTGAGGTGATCGTGTGGGAGTGAGAAGGATCGCATTGCTGGCGCTGCTGTCAGGCGCGCTTCCGTTGGAGAGCATCCACGGCGCAGTTGCGGCAGGCACTTCAGGTGTCACGCTCAACGTCGCGGTGCACTGGTCGGGCGCGGCCCATGATGGGAGCCGCGAAGCGACGATGCTGCCCCTCGCGGCGAAGAATCTGCAGCAGCGGCTCGATCCGCAGAATTCAGGCGAGTTCGAAGTGATTCGGGCGGGAACGGACCGGCTAAGCCTGCGAATCTTGCTTGGCCCCGACGAGGCGAAGGCGTACCAAGAAGCCCGCGACGCCGGTAGGGCATTTGAAAAATCCGTTCTAAACCCGGAAACAGTCCGGAAGGCACTCTGCTTGGAGGGGGAAAAACGCGATGCGGCCATTGACGCAATCGCGCCCCTGTCCTCACCGCGCAATGCCGCATTGAAGCGACTCGCATCAGCGCTCGACGAGAGCCGTGCCGCGGCAACCGCGGCGGAGAATTCAAAGGCGCCAATCGAAACGGACCAGGAGAGGCTCGAGGCGACCTCGAAAGCCTTGGGAGTCGCAGCGGAACGAGTGGGAAGCACAACCCTGACCGCCGAGGCCGCTGAAGCGATCATTAGCTCAGTTTTGGCGAGCGAAAATCGCAAGACCTTTGCCCGGCTTGATCAACTGCCCGCCGAATATCCGGATCAAGCGGATGCGATTCGCCGCCTGATCGCTGCACGAACGCGTCTGTTTAAACTCAGCGGGAAGCCGGACGGCCCCCGCGAAATTGAAGCATTGATAAATGCCCGCGGTCTATTGGAATTCCGGATTGGCGTCCAAAGCGGAGACCTTTCGCCCCTGTCGCGGGCTCTGGCTTTACAAACGTTGGTCATGGATGGTGGGCGCAAGGGTATCTCCCTCGATCAGGGGGTGGCTCGATGGTTTGCCCTGCATCCACAGTGCGATTGGGAAATGCACGAGCCAGTCACCGTCTCCTGGTGCGGAAGCAAATATGTGCTCTTGCGGGCCGATGACAAAGGCTCGCTGACACACGCCGCGACCCAACCGGCGTGGACGGCGAGCGTCGGTGAACCGTACATCGAGCCGTTAGCGGGGTTGGTAATGCCGTTCCAACTGGACAAAGTGGGAGGCGCCGCGATGGGACGTCTGACCTCGCAAGAGATCGGCCATTCCATGGCGGTGCTCGTGGATAACCGCCCCCTCACAATCCCCTTTATTGCCGCGCGGCTGGAAGACCGAGGCGTGATCACCTTCGGAAGGGTGGATCCCAATCACTCACAATCAGCACTTCGTCAACGGGCAGGTCAACTATACCGTCTTATCTCACAGGGCGATGGCCCGATCGCCTACGAGGTTCTTCCCTAAGAAAGTTCTTGCACACCGGTTCATCCTCCGACGCTGGATCATCCGATAAAGATGCGATACGCTGTTCGCGAACAGCACACAACCATGGCGGCGGAGACGCTGCTGGAGCCTCGGTTTTCTGGAGTTCATTGATGCGTACCGATTTGAAGGTCGGTGTCATTTGTCTGTTTGCCCTCGTCCTCGCCTCCGTAGGCTTCTTTGCTTACCATTCCAATAAGGCGCCGAAGCAGACGACCGCCACGCCTTCCCATCCCGCCGACACTCATGCGCTGAGCGTCGCCTCGCCAGCCGATGCACCCACCACCGCCCCCAGCGCGGCGCCTGCACCCGCACCCGCTCTCTCCTTCGCTTCCGGCCTCGGGCCCTCTCACGCTCTCGGCGCCGATACCCCCACCATTCTTCCCCCTTCCCCCACCACCGCCCCCGCCAGCACGCCGCTCATCCCCCCCGGCGGCCCAACCTCGCTCACCCCTCCCGGAAGCTTGAACTCCCCCGGCGGCCTGAGCGCCCCCCTCAACCAGCCCCTCGTCCCCTCCGGCTCCTCCTCCGGCCTTGTGCCGCCCGGCGGCAGCAACCTCGGCAACGGCACCCCCAGCCTGCTGCCCCCCTCCACCGTCCCCGGTGGCGCGAGCGGCGGTATCGGTAGTCTCCCTGCCAGCGGCACCTCCGGCTTCAGCGCCCCCGGCGCCTCCCACTCCACCTCCCTCGAAGTCGGCTCCGGTTCCTCCCGCTCCTCCGCCGTCGAAATCCCCAGCTTCGGCAGCAGCTCTACCAGCCACCTCTCCTCGGACGCCGCCGGCGGCGAATACGCCATCCAAAAGGGCGACACCATCGCCGCACTCGCCAAGAAAAATCACACCACCACCAAGGCCATCCTCGCCGCCAACCCCGGCATCAACCCCAACCGCCTCAAGGTCGGCCAGAAAATCAAGATCCCCGAATCCAACGGCTCCTCCTCCAGCACCCTCGGCGGCATGTCCCTTCCCACCTCCACCTTCGACCTCGGCACCCCCGGCGAAACCACCACCAAGCCCGCCACCACCGGCCGCAAATCCAAGACCTCCCCCCGCTCCACCCGGGGCGCCAAGACCGCCGCCCCCCAGTCCCACCTCGCCGGCGGCACCTACACCATCAAGAAGGGCGACACCCTCCGCAAAATCGCCAAGACCGTCTACGGCAACGAAGCCCTCTGGCGCCGCATCTTCCGCGCCAACCGCGGTGACCTCTCCAGTCCCAACGCCATCAAGGTGGGCCAGGTCATCCGCCTCCCCAAATAATGTTCGGAGTTCCGCCTTCAGGCGGCCTGTTGCTCCAACTGCAAAACTAAACGATCATGATGGGCCGCCCGAAAAACACGGGCGGCCCATTGCTTTCCTTGCGAAAAATAGGACCCGTCATGCTCGATCCCAAATTCATCCGCGAAAACCCCGAAGCCGTCAAAAAAGGCGCCGAGCTCAAAGGCATGCACGCTGCCGCCGAAAACGTCGACAAGTTCGTCGAACTCGACGCCAGGAAACGCGACATTCAAACCAGGCTCCAGGCGCTCCAAACCGAGCAGAACAAGGCCTCCAAGGAACTCGGCCCCCTCATGGGCCAGCTCAAAAAGGAACAGGACCCCGTCAAAAAAGCCGCCCTCGAACAGCAGGTTGAAACCCTCAAGCAGCGCCCCGCCGCCGTCAAGCACGAATCCGCCGCCCTCGAAGAACAACTCAAAACCCTCGACCCCGAAGTCGAAAAACTCCTCCTCACCATCCCCCTTCCCCCCGACGACGACGTCCCTGTCGGCAAGTCCAGCGATGACAACGTCGAAATCCTCAAATGGGGCGAACCCCGCAAATTCGACTTCGAACCCAAGTCCCACATCGAGCTCGGCAAATCCCTCGGCCTCTTCGACGTCGAACGCGGCGTGAAAATGGCCGGCTCCCGCTCCTACGTCCTCACCGGCACAGGCGCACTCCTCCACAACGCCGTCCTCCGCATGGCGCAGGACTTCATGATCTTCGAACAGAACTTCACGCCGATGACCATCCCCGTCCTCGTCCGCGAACAGGCCATGCGCGGCACCGGCTTCTTCCCCGCCGGCCGCGAACAGGCCTACCGCGTCGGCGAAATCGATGACCCCGCCGATGAAATCCGCTTCCTCACCGGCACCGGCGAAGTCGGCCTCACCGCCTACCACATGGACGAAATCCTCCACGAAGCCGACCTCCCCAAAACCTTCGTCACCGTCTCCACCTGCTTCCGCCGCGAGGCCGGCACCTACGGCAAAGACACCACCGGCCTCTACCGCATCCACCAGTTCGACAAGGTCGAACAAGTCGTCATCTGCAAAAATGACAAGGAAGAAAGCAAACGCTGGCACCGCAAAATGCTCTCCTTCAGCGAGGAAATGCTCAAACGCATGAACCTCCCGTACCGCCTCCTCCAGTGCTGCACCGGCGACCTCGGCGTCAAAAACGCCTCCATGATCGACGTCGAAACATGGATGCCCTCCCGCGGCGAGGGGGGGGGCTACGGCGAAACCCACTCCGCCAGCCGCCTCTACGATTTCCAGGCCCGCCGCTGCAACCTGCGCTATAAAACATCCGATGGCAAAACCCTATTCTGCCACACCCTCAACAACACCGTCATCGCCTCCCCGCGCATCCTCATCCCCATCCTCGAAAACCACCAGAACGCCGACGGCTCCGTCACCATCCCCGAACCCCTCCGCAAATACATGGGCAACATGGAGCGCATCGAACCCAAACGCTCCTGATAACACGCGCCTCGAACTATCATCCTCTCACCCAACCGCAGGTTAGGAACGCGGCGGTTTTAACCGCCGCCCCGCACACGCCGCGCGTCGCCAAACTCCTGAAAATCCCGCACAAAACATGAGCTGAGCTACTCCGGATTTTTACCAACTGATCACATTTGCTCCTTCCCCCCATTCGGGGCCCTGCTAAACTAAACCCGTCGATTCCATCGGGAGTAGTTTGTGATCTTAAAGGCCCTCCGGGACGCAACCGCCCCCGCGCACGCGCGAGTCGAACAACTCATCCCCATGATGGACCCCGAACTCACCCCCGCTAAATACCTCCAAACCCTCCAACGCTTCTACTCCATCTACGGCCCTCTCGAGAACGAAGTCGCCGCCGCCACCACCCGCTCCCTCTACGCCGACGAAGCCGCCTCCCGTCAGAAAGTGCAATGGCTCATCGACGACCTCCTCGCCCTCGGCATGACCCTCGACGAAATCGCCCGCATTCCCCCCGCCGACGCCCCCGCCTTCGCCTCCCCCGCCCAAGCCATCGGCGCCATGTACGTCATGGAAGGCGCCACCCTTGGCGGACAACACATCACCAAACGCCTCCAACGCGACTTGCCCGACCTCCCCCGTCGCTTCTTCTCCGCCTACGGCGACGACACCGGCCGCATGTGGAACACCTTCCGTGAAAAAATGCAGGCCCTGCCGTCCGCGGATCACCCCGGCATCCTCCAGGGCGCCGTGGCCACCTTCAATTGTCTCGAAAAAACGTTCGCTCCCGTCCCGGTGAGCGCGGAGTCCCAATCGTGACCGCAACCAGCACCGCCGTGATGCCCGACCTCACGAACTGCGAAAAGGAGCCCATCCACATCCCCGGCTCCATCCAGCCCCACGGCGCGCTCCTCGTCCTGCGCGAAGCCGACCTCATCATCGAACACGCCTCCGCCAACACCGCAAAATTCCTTGGCTGCGAACCCGTTGACCTCCTCAACAAACCCATCACCTCCCTCCTCTCCGATCAGCAACTCGCCCAGCTCCACGCCGCCCTCACCGACGAGCTCAACGACAACCCCATCTTCGTCTTCGAATTCGCCCCGCGCGAGGCCCGCAACGAAAAAACCGACCGCCGCCACATGCTCAACGCCGTCCTCCACCGCCGCGCCAGCCGCCTCATCCTCGACTTCGATCCGCCCTCCCCTCACCTCCTCGCCTCCCGCGACCTCCAGCGCTTCTACCCCATGGTCCGCGCCTCCATCCAGCGCCTCGAAGCCGCCCACGACCTCCGCGAACTCTACCGCGTCATCGCCGAGGAAGTCCGCCGCATCACCGGCTTCGAACGCGTCATGATCTACAAGTTCGACGAAGACTGGCACGGCGAAGTCGTCGGCGAAGCCCTCGCTGAAGGCGCCGCCTCCTACATGAACCACCACTTCCCCGCCTCCGACATTCCCGCCCAGGCCCGCAACCTCTATCGCGTCAACCGCTCCCGCGTCATCGTCGATGCCGCCTACCAGCCCGTCCCCCTCGTCCGCGCCTCCGGCGCTGCCACCACCCCCGTCGATCTCTCCTTCTCCATCCTCCGCTCCGTCTCCCCCGTCCACGCGGAATACCTCCGCAACATGGGTGTCGCCGCCTCCACCTCCTTTTCCATCATCCGCGACGGCGAACTCTGGGGCCTCATCGCCTGCCACCACTCCACCCCCTTCCTCGTCCCCTTCGAAATCCGCACCGCCTGCGAATTTCTCAGCCAGGTCGCCGCCATCGAAATCGGCGCACAGATCCGCCGCACCCACGACGCCAACCGCCTCCGCCTCCAGTCCGCCCAAAGCAAGCTCCTCGCCGAAATGACCCGGGAAGACAACCTCCTCTCCAGCCTCGCCCGCGCCGGGTCCCACCTCATCGAGTTCCTCGGCGCCAACGGCGCCGCACTCTACTTCGACAAGCAGGTCACCCTCCTCGGCGCCACCCCCAGCGAACAGCAGGTCCGCGCCATCATCGATTTCATCGACGCCCAGAAACAACGCGACATCTTCACCACCGACTCCCTCCCCACCCTCTTCCCCCTCGCCTCCGCCTTCAAGGACACCGCCTGCGGCGTCCTCGCCATGAGCATCTCCCGCTACGTCAATTCCTACCTCCTCTGGTTCCGCCCTGAACGCATCCGCACCATCACCTGGGGCGGCGATCCCAACAAACCCGCTGAACCCGCCCTCCCCGGCGCACGCATCCACCCGCGGAAATCCTTCGAAAACTGGAAACAGATCATCGAAAACCACGCCAACCCCTGGCTCCCCGAGGAAATCGAAGCCGCCACCGATTTCCGCAGCTCCATCCTCAACATCGTCCTCCGCAAGGTCGAGGAACTCGCCGGCCTCTCCGCTGAACTCAAACGCGCCAACTCCGAACTCGAGTCCTTCTCCTACTCCATCTCCCACGACCTCCGCGCCCCCTTCCGCCACATCGCCGGATTCGCCGACCTCCTCCAGCGCCGCGCCGTCAACACCCTGGATGAAACCGGCCGCCGCTACGTCCAGACCATCGGCGAAGCCGCCCGCCATGCCGGCGCACTCGTCGATGCCCTCCTCGCCTTCTCCAACATCTCCCGCATCGAACTCCGCAAGCTCAAAGTCCCCCTCGCCGACCTCGTCGAGGAATCCCGCCGCGACCTCGCCGACCTCGCCAAGGGCCGCAATGTCCAGTGGAACGTCCCGCCCCTCCCCGTCGTCCGCGGCGACCCCACCCTCCTCCGCCTCGTCCTCGACAACCTCATCGCCAACGCCCTCAAATTCACCCGCCACCGCGACCCCGCCATCATCGACATCACCGCCAAATACGACGGCGCCCGCTACACCATCGCCATCAAGGACAACGGCGCAGGTTTCGACCACCACTACATTCACAAACTCTTCACCCCCTTCTCGCGGCTCCATCGCGCGGAGGAATTCGAAGGCACGGGGATCGGGCTGGCAACGGTCAAACGCGTCGTGGAACGCCACGGCGGCGCCGTCTGGGCACAGGGGGCCGTGGACCGCGGGTCCACCTTCTACTTCTCTCTCCCCTTGCAGGAGCCCCCCAGTGAGCGAGCTTAAACCCATCCTCCTCGTCGAAGACAACTCCAACGACGTCGAGCTCACCCTCGCCGCACTCGGCGAAACCCACCTCGCCAACGAAGTCGTCATCTGCCGCGACGGCGTCGAAGCCGTCGATTACCTCTCCCGCACCAACAAATTCTCCGCCCGCCCCTTCGGCAACCCCGCCGTCATCCTCCTCGACCTCAAGCTCCCACGCATGGATGGCCTCGAACTCCTCGAATACATCAAAAGCCACGCCGAGTTCCGCACCATCCCTGTCGTCATGCTCACCGGCTCCCGCGAAGAACGCGACCTGGTCCGATCCTACAAACTCGGCGTCAACGGCTACGTCGTCAAACCCATCATCTTCGAAGAATTCGTCGCCGCCGTTAAAGAACTCGGCCTCTTCTGGGCCGTCATCAACACCCCTCCCCCAGGCTCCGTCAAGGCCCGCATGTAAAGTGGGGCCGACGCCCTCGTCGGCCATTACTCTCGCCGCGCATCAGCGCCATGCCCGCCGCTGCGGCGCCGTTCTTTCCTCGCCGCAATCGACTCCGCATTGATTGGCCCCAACGCCCCACCATCGGGTAAACTCACCCCTTCGCGCGGGAATCTCACCCCGCCTCACCCGACTTTTGGAGCTTCCCATGACCACCACCGCCCCCACCTCCCCCTCCACCACTCTCGACAAATCCGACCTCCCCAAACTCACCATCAACACCATCCGCACCCTCGCCATGGACGCTGTCCAGCTCGCCAACTCCGGCCACCCCGGCGCCGTCATGGGCCTCGCCCCGACCGCCTACACCCTCTGGTCGCAATTCCTCCGCTTCGACCCCAACGACCCCATCTGGCCGAACCGCGACCGCTTCGTCCTCTCCGCCGGCCACGCCTCCATGCTCCTCTACTCCCTCCTCCACCTCACCGGCGTGAAGTCCGTCAACCCGAAGTACGAAATCCTCAACACCCCCGCCGTCCCCCTCGACGAAATCAAAAAATTCCGCCAGCTCGATTCCAAGTGCCCCGGCCACCCCGAATACCGCTGGACCTCCGGCGTCGAAACCACCACCGGCCCCCTCGGTCAGGGCTTCGCCACCTCCGTCGGCATGGCCATCGCCGGCAAATGGATGGCCGTCCGCTACAACAAGCCCGGCTTTGAAATGTTCAACTACAACGTCTACGCCATCGGCGGCGACGGCTGCATGATGGAAGGCGTCGCCTCCGAAGCCGCCTCCCTCGCCGCCCATCTCAAACTCAACAACCTCTGCTGGTTCTACGATTCCAACGGCATCACCATCGAAGGCAAAACCGCACTCGCCTTCTCCGAAGATGTCGGCGCCCGCTTCAAAGCCTACGGCTGGAACGTGATCTCCGTCGCCGACGCCAACGATCTCCCCGCTATCCAAAACGCCATCAAACAATTCCAGCAGAGCAGTGGGGGGGGCGACAAACCCACCCTCATCATCATCCACTCCCACATCGGCTACGGCTCACCCGTCGCCGACTCCCACAAGGCCCACGGCGAACCCCTCGGCGCCGACAACGTCAAAGCCACCAAACGCTTCTACGGCTGGCCCGAAGACGCCCAGTTTCTCGTCCCCCCCGAAGTCCCCGCCCACTTCGCCGCCACTCTCGGCAAACGCGGCGGTGACGCCCGCAACGCCTGGATGGCCACCTTCGAAAAATACAAAGCCGCCCACCCCGGCCTCGCGGATGAACTCTACCGCATGCAGCATCGACAGCTCCCCGAAGGCTGGGACAAGGACCTCCCCACCTTCCCAGCCGACAAAAAAGGCATCGCCTCCCGCGAATCCTCCGGCAAGGTCCTCAACGCCGTCGCCAAAAACGTCCCCTGGCTCATCGGCGGCGCTGCCGACCTCGACCCCTCCACCAAAACCCGCCTCACCTTCGAAGGCGCCGGCGATTTCTCCGCTTCCAACTACGGCGGCCGCAACTTCCACTACGGCGTCCGCGAGTTCGCCATGGGCGCCGTCATCAACGGCATGGCCCTCTCCAAGGTCCGCCCCTACGGCTCCGGCTTCCTCATCTTCTCCGACTACGGCCGCGGCGCCATCCGCCTCGCCGCCATCATGGAAGTCCCCGTCATCTACATCTTCACCCACGACTCCATCGGCGTCGGCGAAGACGGCCCCACCCACCAGCCCGTCGAACAGATTCCCTCCCTCCGCGCCATCCCCGGCATGACCGCCATCCGCCCCTGCGACGCCAACGAAGTCACCGAAGCCTGGCGCACCATCATGCCCATGAAGCACCACCCCGTCTGCCTCATCCTCTCCCGCCAGGCACTCCCCACCCTCGACCGCTCCGTCTACGCACCCGCCAGCAACCTCGCCAAAGGCGCCTACGTACTCGCCTGCAACGCCCCCGACGGCAAACCCGAAGTCATCCTCATCGGCACCGGCAGCGAAGTCTCCATCTGCGTCGACGCCTACGAAGCCCTCAAAAAAGAAGGCATCAAGGCCCGCGTCGTCAGCATGCCCTCCTGGGAACTCTTCGACCACCAGGACCAGTCCTACCGCGACACCGTCCTCCCCCCCAGTTGCAAAGCCCGCGTCGCCGTCGAACAGGCCTCCACCCTCGGCTGGCACCGCTGGGTCGGCAATACCGGCGAAGTCATCGGCATGCACACCTTCGGCGCCTCCGCCCCCCTCAAAGACGTCATCCGCAAATTCGGCTTCAACCCCGACCGCATCGTCGCCGCCGCAAAGGACCAGATCGCCAAAAATAAATAGTGTTCGGAGTCCGTGTATGGAGTTCCGCCTTTAGGCGGCGTGGGGGGGGGGGGGCGGCGATGCAAAGCGAGCCGCCTACAATCTGCACAAAAGGAGTACCGACAATGGAAGTGGGAATGATCGGCCTCGGCAGAATGGGCGCCAACATGGTCCGCCGCTGGATGCGCGGCGGTCACAAATGCGTCGCCTTCGACGTCAACCCCTCCGCCGTCGATGCCATCGCCAAAGAAGGCGCCACCCCCGCCAAAACCCTCCCCGAACTCATCCAGAAACTCCCCAAACCCCGCGCCCTCTGGCTCATGATCCCCACCGCACTCGTCGACAAAACCCTCGACTCCCTCCTCCCACTCCTCGAACCCGGCGACATCGTCATCGACGGCGGCAACTCCTTCTATCACGACGACATCCGCCGCGCCGCTGAACTCAAACAAAAAGGCCTCCACTACGTCGATGTCGGCACCTCCGGCGGCGTCTGGGGCCTCGAACGCGGCTACTGCCTCATGATCGGCGGCGAAGCCGACACCGTAAAACACCTCGACCCCCTCTTCAAAACCCTCGCCCCCGGCATGAGCGCCGCCTCCCGCACCCCCAACCGCGACAAAGCTCCGCAAAGCACCTCCGAGCAAGGCTACCTCCACTGCGGCCCCAACGGCGCAGGCCACTTCGTCAAAATGATCCACAACGGCATCGAGTACGGCATCATGGCCGCCTACGCCGAAGGCCTCAACATCCTCAAACACGCCAACGTCGGCAAACACCAGCACGACGTCGACGCCGAAACCACACCCCTCCGCGACCCCGAGCACTACCAGTACGAATTCGACCTCAAGGAAATCGCCGAAGTCTGGCGCCGCGGCAGCGTCATCCAGAGCTGGCTCCTCGACCTCACCGCCAGCGCCCTCCTCAAAAGCCCCGACCTCTCCAACTTCTCCGGCCGCGTCTCCGACTCCGGCGAAGGCCGCTGGACTCTCGACGCCGCCATCGACGAATCCGTCCCCGCACCCGTCCTCTCCGCCGCCGTCTTCGGCCGCTTCTCCTCCCGCGGCGAAGCCGACTTCGCCAACAAGGTCGCCTCCGCCCTCCGCTTCGAATTCGGCGGCCACCTCGAAAAACCCGGAAAAGGCGCCCAAGGCGTCGGCACATAAAAACCAAACAACCAAATCCAGAAGCGAATCCCCCACCCACAGACCCCAGCCCCCAGACCCCAGTCCCCGCCCTCCTCCGTGTCCTCCCTGGTTAATCCCGAACCCTCGTCGACTCCCAGGAGTATCAAGCAATGCCCGACCGCTCCGACGCTCTCATCTTCTTCGGCGCCACCGGCGACCTCGCCTACAAAAAAATCTTCCCCTCCCTCCAGTCCATGATCCTCCACGGCTACCTCAACATGCCCGTCATCGGCGTCGCCAAGGCCGGATGGAACCTCGACCAGCTCAAGGCCCGCGCCAAGTCCAGCCTCCAGGAACACGGTGGGGGGGTAAACGAAGACGCCTTCCGAAAACTCTGCGAACTCCTCCGCTACGTCGACGGCGACTACCGCGACCCCGCCACCTACGCCCAGCTCCGAAAGGAAATGAACGGCGCCAAACACCCCATCCACTACCTCGCCATCCCGCCCAGCATGTTCGAAACCGTCGCCGAAGGCCTCGCCAGCTCCGGCTGCAACGAAGGCGCCCGCATCGTCGTCGAAAAACCCTTCGGCCGTGACCTCGCCTCCGCCATCGAACTCAACGCCACCCTCCACAAATTCTTCCCCGAACAGGCCATCTTCCGCATCGACCACTACCTCGGCAAAGAACCCGTCCAGAACATCATCTACTCCCGCTTCGCCAACACCCTCTGGGAACCCACCTGGAACCGCAACTACATCGACCACGTCGAAATCACCATGGCCGAAGCCTTCGGCGTCCAGGGCCGCGGCAAATTCTACGAAGAAGCCGGCGCCATCCGAGACGTCATCCAGAACCACATGCTCCAGCTCCTCGCCTGCCTCGCCATGGAACCCCCCTCCGGCTACAACTCCGAAGCCATGCGCGACGAACGCGCAAAAGTCCTCCGCATGGTCCGCCCGCTCTCCCCCGAAGATGTCGTCCGCGGCCAGTTCCGCGGCTACCGCCAGGAAGCCGGCGTCGCCCCCAGCTCCACCGTCGAAACCTTCGCCGCCTGCCGCTTCTGGATCGATTCCTGGCGCTGGGCCGGCGTCCCCTTCTACATCCGCGTCGGCAAAGAGATGCCCGTCTCCTGCACCGAAATCCGCATCGAATACAAACGCCCCCCCCAGGTCGTCTACCCCGAGCCCAACCCCGGCGAACCCAACTACATCCGCATCCGCCTCAGCCCCGAAGTCATCGTCGCCATCGGCACACGCCGCAAACTCCCCGGCGAAGCCATGGTCGGCCGCACCAACGAACTCATCGCCCAGTACAACCCCAAGAACGAAATGGAACCCTACGAACGCCTCCTCATGGACGCCATGAAAGGCGAATCCACCTACTTCGCAAGGCAAGACGGCGTTGAAGAAGCCTGGCGCATCATCGACCCCGTCCTCGGCGACGTCACCCCCATCCACATCTACGAGCCCGGCACCTGGGGCCCCCCCCAGGCCGACGAACTCATCGCCGATCACGGCGTCTGGGACGATCCCCGCCAGGAAGGAATCAACACATGAGCGAGCGCCACCAAATCGTCTTCCTCTTCGACGTCGACAACACACTCCTCGACAACGACCACGTCGTCACCGACCTCGCCACACACCTCGAAACCAGGTTCGGCCCCGACACCCGCAAACGCTACTTCGAACTCTTCGAACAACTCCGCAACGAGCTCGGCTACGCCGACTACCTCGGCGCACTCCAGCGCTACCGCGTCGAAAACCCCCGCGACGCACGACTCCTCGCCATGTCCGCCTTCCTCATCAACTACCCCTTCGCCAACCGCCTCTACCCCGGCTCCATCGACGCCATCCACCATGTCCAGCAGTGGGGCCCCGCCGTCATCCTCTCCGACGGCGACGTCGTCTTCCAACCCCGAAAAGTCGACCGCTCCGGCATCTTCGAAGCCGTCAACGGCAACGTCCTCATCTACATCCACAAGGAAGAAATGCTCGACGAAGTCGAACGCCGCTACCCCGCCGACCACTACGTCCTCATCGACGACAAACTCCGCATCCTCCACGCCGTCAAAAAAGCCTGGGGCAAAAAACTCACCACCATCTTCCCCAAGCAAGGCCACTACGCCCTCGACCCCAAAGTCCTCGCCACCTACCCCCCCGGCGACATCAACCTCGACCGCATCGGCGACCTCGTCAACCACGACCTCGAATCCATCCTCACGGCCGCCAACGTTTAACTGGTCCGCTCGCGGAGCCGTGCTTCCTCGCCGATCTTCAATACCAGATGCCCGATGCTCACGGCGGCGAAACAATCACATACGCGCCAGGAGAAACACTCGCCACCGCCTGCGCAATATGCGAAAAATGCCGCTCCAGCGTCGGCCGGTGATTCGTCCACAACTCAATCATCGCAATGCGCCGCGCTGGCAGATTCTGCTGGTACCGCAGATTCTTGTCCGCAACGACAAGCGCCTCGAACCCCGCTTTCTCCGCCGCATCCAACAGATCCCCGTTCTCAATCCCCTTCCACTGCAGATACGTCACCGTAACGACATCGTGACCCGCAAACGCATGACGCACCTGCACCGGCACCGATTCGTCCAGCAGAATCTTCATGCAAACAGTTCTTGCTCAATGCGCTCTTGACCATGCCGCAGCGCCGCCACTGCCTGATCTCGTGAAACTGCCGGAAAAGATTCCAGGAAGTATTCTAAGGTGAGATTGTCAGCGAGGTAATCGAACATCGCGCTCACCGGCACCCGCGTCCCCGCAAACACCGGCTTCCCCCCAAGAACGCCCGGACTACTGACGATCTTCCCGTCAGCAGCGGAATGAGATTGTGTGCTCAGCTTCATGCAATCATTATAGCATTTTGCAGGACCGACGCGCTTTATCGTCCGTCCCCCTCACGCCCTCATCCCCAGCGTCTTGTAAATCTCCCGCGTCGCATGCGAATGATTCAACGTATAAAAATGAATCCCCCGCGCCTGGTTATCCAGCAAATCCCGGCACTGCTCCGTCGCCCAATGAATCCCCACCCGCTTCACCGCCTCCGCCTCCCCATTCGCCCGCGCAATCGCCCGCTGCAACTTCGCCGGATACCGCGCCCCCAGCGCCAGCTCCGGAATCCGTTTATACGTTCCCAGCGACGTCACCGGCATCACCCCCGCAATGATCGGCACCCGAATCCCCGCAATCTCACACCGCTCCCGAAAATCATAAAAATCATGATTGTCAAAGAACAACTGCGTCACAATGTAATCCGCCCCCGCATCCACCTTCGCCTTCAGATAATCCATCTCCAGCGCCCGGTTCGGCGTCCCCGGATGCCCCTCCGGAAAACCCGCCACCCCAATCCCAAACCCCCGCGCATCCGGATGATTCTTCACTGACCGAATAAACGCCACCAGCCCCGCCGCATGCCCAAACGCATCGGTGCTCCGATCGTGCACCATCCCCACCGGCGGATCTCCCGCCAGCGCCAGGATGTTCGACACCCCATGCGCCGCATACCGCTCCACAATCGCCGCCACCTCCTCCCGCTGATGACACACACACGTCAAATGCGGCACCGGATCCAGACTCGTCGTCTCCTTGATCCGCACCACCAAATTATGCGTCCGCTCCCGCGTCGACCCGCCCGCCCCATACGTCACCGACACAAACGCCGGCTTCAACCCCTCCAGCTCCCGAATATGCCCAAACAACGCCTCCGCCGCCTCATCCGTCTTCGGCGGAAAAAACTCAAACGAAAACGTCGTCGGATGCGCCGCAAAGATGTCGCGAATATGCATGAAGTACCCTTTTATCCTTCAATCCGGATTCACGGATGGATTCAGTATACCATCACCCCACCCCCGCACTCAAACAAATCCTCCCAACCGCCGTTTATTGACCTTCACCTCGAAATCGTCTCGCACAACGCGTCGGCCTCCGCCAACGCTTGCGTCGTCGCGAACCCTGCATACAACACCTTGCATCCCTCCACGCCGCATCCTCAGCGCACCTCCCCAAAAAGCAAAATACGCCCACCACCCGCACGGGCTGATGGGCGTATCGGACGAATGTGGCCAAACCAAAAAACAAATTACACAAAAATCTCCGTCCCCGTCTGCCCCCCCCCCCCGCGCCCCCCCCCCCCCCCCCCCCCCCCGCGCGCGGCGCGCGCCGGCGGCCCCGCCGCCCCCCGCGCGCCCCGCCCGGCGCGGCCCGGGCGCGGCCGCCGCCGGGCCCG
>JBQCGD010000116.1:0-3427 GCA_051955985.1 Phycisphaerae bacterium
CCCGCGCCGGCGTAATCCAGATATCCCCCTCCTCATCCCGAATCGACAAATTCCCCCCCGACGTCGTCGTCATCCGATACGCATAAATCCGCTCCAGCGTCTCCACCAACTCCACCCGCGGATGCACCAACGCCCGTCCCATCAATCACCTCCAAAGTGGGGCCGACGCCCCCGTCGGCCAATCCCGTTCGCGGAGTATACCCCCCGTCCCACCTAAATCCCTCGCACAACACAAAGACCCCCGAACGGGCTTGCCTCGTCGCAACACCCCGCACCAACACAATCGCCCCCTTTTTCATTGACGGCGCCCCTCACACCCGAAACAATCCGCTCACCCTCCATATCCACCCGAAAGGCCCACCATGCTCCCACTCACCGACATCGCCGCCTCCCCCACCGACTTCACCCTCGGCTGGGGCACCCTCTCCCTCCTCAACGCCGGCCTCGCCCAATCCAAAAACCGCTCCGGCCTCAACTGGTTCCTCCTCTCCCTCCTCCTCGGCCCCCTCGCCACCTTCCTCCTCGTCGCCGCCTTCGACAAACTCCCCCAGAAATCCTGAACAAGCGAGCACACTATGACCCCCGAACAATCCATCGCCAACGACGTCACTGCCCACGGCCACTCCCTCATCCTCATCTCCGACGCCAAGCCCCCCTTCGCCTACACCGTCGGCCTCATGTTCACCCTCTCTCACCCCGAACTCATCCTCTTCGGCCGCACCCCCGACGAACTCTCCACCATCCTCCGCGCCGCCATCACCCACATCCGCCGCGGCACCCCCTTCACCGACCGTTCCACCCACACCCTCCCCGGCTTCCACATCCCCCTCGCCACCCGCCGCGTCCACCCCTCCCAACACGAACACTACCTCGGCTACGCCATGGGCTACTGCCGCTCCAAAGGCCGCATCGGCCAACTTGAAGCCCTCCAAGTCTTCTGGCCCGACCCCACCGGCCTCTTCCCCTTCGACCGCGGCTGCGACGACACCGTCTGGTCCGCCCAACCCCGCCTCGACCAACCCCTCATGCCCGACATCGCCCGCGAACGCCGCCGCGCCCTCGGCGACATGTGAATCCAGAAGGTGCAGCCGCGCCCAACAAACATCGCCGCACCGCCCCGTTCGGAGTTTCGCTTTCAAGCGGCCTCCCGGCGATGCGAAGCGAGCCGCCACCCATTCGATCGATGCCTCCCTATAGCCCGTGCCCGCGAACCCCCCGCGCACAAGCGCTTCCGCTCCCGCACCTAAACCTGCATCCGAACCACAACACACCACCGTCGTACAAACAACGACAAAGCCTTCGCATGGTGCCCTGTGCAACAAACTCTTTCTCCGCCCATCCTCCCCTATAACTCCACCCCGCTCCCCCGCTCCGCCCGCCCCCTCTTCTTTCTCACCACCCTCCTCCTCTCCCTCTACATACTCATGGCCGCCTGCTGCGAATACTCCGCCCAAACCCTCGGCCGCCTCACCACCGGCAGTTGGAATCGCCACCACCCGCTGATAACCCTCCGCACCGAGTTCGCCGACGGCCATATTGCCGCAACCATGCTCGCCCTCGATTTCATCAATCTCATCCTCGTTGCCACCCGCCTCCTCCTCACCACGCGCCCTCCTTACACCGCTCGGCAAGCAATCCTCGCAATCCCCGCCGCGATGCTCCCCCTCCTCGCCGACCTCCTCCTTAACTCGTTTTACGGCTTAGGCCCCGCTTTCGAATAGCGCAACCACTCTCATCCGCCCAACCTTCCTTTCCGTGCTCTCCGTGTCCTCTGTGGTTAAAACCCCCTCAGTTCGCCACCGCTTCTGGCGGGGGAAAAGGGGTCAGCGGGGAAAAAGGGGTCAGAAATCAATATTTCCCGCCACTTCCCAACATCTTCGAATGGCGACAGATCTGCCGACCCCATTCCACTCCCGCCCCACTCCCCCCATCTCTCCACGCAAAAAGATAACGCGTGATCGCTACCACCGCACCCAGCCCGTCCCTCTGTGCGTCTCTGTGCCCTCTGCGGCTCCGTGGTTTCTAACCGCTCACCAGATCACAGCATTCCAAGCGCACCCCACCCGCGACCACCCGGTTCTCTTCGTGGTCCTTCGCGCTTTCATCTCTTCGTGTTTACGTCGTCGTCGTGGGGGGGGAAATAAATCGAAACTCGAAAATCAAAAATCGAAAATCCTATCTCTCCCGCACCATCACAAACTGCGCCGCCTCCACCAACGCCTCCCGCGCCTCACTCGCCGGCAACACACTCAGCGCCGAAACCGCCTCCTCCACCAACCGCTGCGCCTGCCCCCGCGCATACCCCACCGATTCGCTCGGCCCAATCAACTGCCGCACCCGCTCCACCCGATCATGATCCTGGCTCTCCATCAACCCAATCATCAACTCCCGATGCTGCGGCGCCGCATGCCCCAAAAAATGAATCATCGGCAACGTCAACTTCCCCTTCTCAATATCCGTCCCCAGACTCTTCCCCACCGTCTTCTGCTGCCCGCAAATATCCAGGATGTCATCCACAATCTGAAACGCCATCCCCAGCTTCGCCCCATACGTCGCCAGCCCCTCCACCCACGCCTCCCGCTCCGTCGAAATCATCCCCCCCACCCGGCAGCACGCCTCCGTCAGCGCTGCCGTCTTCCGATAGATAATCAAATAATACGTCTTCTCATCGAGCCCCCAATTCCCCCGATTAAAATTCTGCGTCAACTCCCCCTCGCACACCGTATTCGTCGTGTGCGCAATCAACCGGCTCGCCCCCGCAGCCCCGCCGGAACTCGCATCCAGACTGCTGCACAAGTGATACGCATGCGAAATCAGAAAATCCCCCAGCAGCACCGCCGCCTCGTTCCCATGCAGATGATTGATCGTCGCCCCGCGCCGCCGCACCTCCGCCCCGTCCAATATGTCGTCGTGCACCAGCGTCGCCATGTGCACCATCTCCACCACCGTCGCCACAGTCACATGTTCATGTGTCAACCCGTTCCGCACGCCGCGCGCACTCTCCGCCGCCGCCAGCCCGGACAACAGCACCAGCATCGGCCGCAGCATCTTCCCCCGGAACTTCGCAACATGCCCCACCAGCGCATTCACGTGCGGCAAATCCGAACTCAGCTCCCGCGCAAACAGTTCGTCCACTGCCTGCAACTCCGGAGCGATCAGTTGAGTCAAGGAAGTCGTCAGAGAAGTCCCAGCCATTGAGCACGCCCTCTGCCAGAGGCCCGCCTTCTCTCCCACACACCCAGCGGCGAACCTTCAATAGTTATTGAAAGTATAGAATCAATTGATACCAATTGCCAGCAAATCCCCAACACCCCCCCCCCCGCGCCTCTCCTTCCGCACATCCTAAGCCCACCCTTCCTCCCCCATCAATGAAAATTCCACCCCCGCCTCGGGTAGTAACTCCCCCTACAGCGCCCGCTCAGCCCCC
>JBQCGD010000117.1:0-24798 GCA_051955985.1 Phycisphaerae bacterium
CCGCGTCGTGGAAGCTGATGCTGCGCCTTGATCTCCAATTCTCCCCCTCACATCTCCATTCCACCCTCCATCTGCCAATCAAACCCCACAACTTTGAGTTCAATCACCTCTCAGCAATCTTCGAGCCGAACAGGATTGCGAGTGGAGTGAATGTCATAATCAAAATGACACGTCTTCTCATGGTCAGCATTGGCCACGTGGCGACTCATCCACGGTTCTTTGAGTGGGCGAAAACTTTACCAAGCGATGACACACCGGTGCCTTCATCCAGCACCAGCGTGTCCGCACCCGCGTCCGGCGAATGATCCGCAAGGGTCGTTTGCTCACATCCACGGCCGCGACTTTTGAAGATCAAAAAACCGCCTCGTGCCTTGCCTGTGCGCATGCATTTCGAGAAGTGCTGCGCGCAGGGTAAACCCTCCGGCTCCGCCGGGAGGCACGGGCGCGTCCTTGGAGGAATGGGTTCATCTTTCCACTTTCGGGAGGTCTGTATGCGGAAGCGCTCAGGTTTCACCCTTATCGAATTGCTCGTGGTGGTGGCGATCATCGCTGTGCTGATAGCGATCCTGCTGCCGTCGCTGGGCAAGGCGCGGGAACAGGCGAACACGGCTCGATGTGCAACCAATATGCGGGGCATTGCGCAGGCAGTGCTGGCGTATGGCTCGGCGAACGATCAAGCGACAATCATGGCGGTGGTGACGCACAATGATCCGGTCTATCCAAACGGCTGGTTCTGGCCGACGGAACTGGTCAAACAGGGGTACGTCAGCGGGACGAACAACCTGCGGCCGGACGGAACACCCGGCGAGCCGACCAATCGCAGCGTGTTTTTCTGCCCGGACTGCGTGCCGCAGTTGTATGACACAAGCGGCGGCAGCTTCGGGTATGCCGGAAGTACGCTGGGGGCGAATGATCCGAAGCTGAAATTGGGCGAATACTATGCGACGGGGAATGCAGGCGGCGGCCAGAACAAGCCGGGGGATATGTCGGTTTACACGTGGTACTCGCTGAACGCGCACAATTTGAGCGGCGGGATGGCAATCACCGCCGCGACGGGATCAAGCACGGGTGGGTCAACGCCGTTTGTGGTCTGGCAGGGGCCGACGGATAAAGATGGTCTCACGCTGACAGCCACACTGCGGTACCGTCGGAACATGAAGATGATCAAGAACCAGAGCATGATGGTGCTGGCGCTGGAAGCGACCGAGATCATCCCGGACTCCACGAAGGGATCGTATCCGCGGCAGCAGCGGTTCCGTGGGTGCCATGGTGACCCGGTGAACGGCGGCGTGGACGGGGAGATGAACCTGGCGTTTTTCGACGGGCACGTGGCGAAGTATTCGACTGTGCCATTCAACATCAACACGACGTTCAAGCGGCAGGGAAGCATGTGGCCGGTGGTGCAGGACGTGCTGTTCTACATGCAGGAGCAGAATTGAGCTTTGAGCGGGCGCGTGCACATCTCACTGGAAAGCGGGGCGTGCGCGCGTCCGTGTGGGGGCGGCGTTTGCATCTGACCTTCTTTTGGGGTTTCCAAAACAGGATGGCAAGGAGTTTGGTATGAGCGAATCGAGCGGAAAGATTCGGGGGATCGTGACGGCGCTGGTGATCATCGCGGCGGCGGTGTTCCTGTACATTTGGCGGACGGGCGGGGTTCATGCTTCGAACGGGAACGGGTGGTTTGTGGATGAGGAGACGGGGGAGGAGATGACGATGCCGCAGAAAATGATTCCGCCGCTGCCAGGGAAGAGCGGGAAGATGACCGTGGTGCGGGAGTTCAAGTACAGCGACGATGGGGGGAAGACGTACAAGGTGGCGTACTGGTACAAGTACACGGACGAGATGAAGAAGCAGTTGGAGGATGCGATCGCGGCGGGTCACGAGGGAGACGTTGAGACGGCTCCGGGGGAACTGGTGCGGTTGCCGACGAAAGGGAGCGAGTGGGTTCCGCTGGGGTCGGACAAGGGGCAGCAGATTTCGCACGTGGATATTCCGGCGGGGAAAGAGAAAGACTTCCTGGTGGCGATACCGTAAACGGGGGGGACCAGTGGGGAGGGCGCTCGCATGGGATGAATGCGAGCGCCCTGATTTTGTATTCCGCGGGGGGCGGGCGGGCGGACTTGAGAGCCGATGGATTGAATCCATCGGCGCTTTTTTTAGCGTTTTCCTAAGGCTGAGCGGGGGTTAGACATTTTTCGATACTGGAGGAATGCGTGTTGCGGGTGAGTTGAGGGGGCTTTGCGTCCGGAGGGAGAACGTGGAGATTGTTGCGTGCCGATTCTGCGGATTGACCCATGAAATGGAGCCGTTGCCGCCCGGGATGATCGCGAAATGCGCGCGGTGCGGGTCGGCGATTGAGAAGCGGACGCCCGGGAGCCTGCATGTGACGGGGGCGCTGGCGCTGGCGGCGTTGATTCTCTACATTCCGGCGAACGTGTTTCCGATCATGCGGCTGGACATGCACGGGGTGGAGACGGAGAACACCGTGTGGAGCGGGGTGAAGGCGTTGTGGCTGGGGCGCGATTATTTTATTGCGGTCGTGGTGTTCCTGGCGAGCATCGCGGCGCCGTTGCTGAAGCTGACGGGGCTGTTTTTTGTGGTGATTGCGACGGCAGTGGGGTCGCGGCGGGGGCTGGTGCTGCGGACGTGGATGTACCGGGTGGTGGATGTGATCGGGCGGTGGCAGATGCTGGACGTGTTTGTGCTGGCGATCGTGGTGTCGGGCGTGAAGCTGGAGCAACTGGCGACGATTGTGGCGGGGAAGGGGATGGCGGCATTTGCGGCGGTGGTGGTGCTGACGCTGCTGGCTTCGGAGAGTTTTGATCCGGAGTTGATCTGGCGCGGCGTGGATGAGGACGACGGAAACACGAAGGGCACGAAGGCACAAAGGGCCACGCGGAGGGAGTAAAACACAGGGAGCGCAGAGAACACAGAGGGCGCAGAGAAACGACGTACTTGCTTGGTTCTTTTGAACGGGTTTTCGATGGGTCACGGGAGCATGGAGCAGCGGCGGGATAAGCTGGCGGGGGAGCGGGATGAGCGGCGGGCGCTGGCGCGGCCGGTGGTGAAGCGTTCGCGGTGGCCGTGGCCGTTGATCTGGGTGATTCCGCTGCTGGCGCTTCTGGTGGCGGGGTGGTATTTCTGGGATGCCGAGAAGCAGAAGGGCCCGGAGATTACGATTTATTTTGCGGATGCCAACGGGGTGGAGGGAGGGAAGACGAAGGTTTATTTCCGCGGGGTGCAGGTGGGGCGGGTGACGGATGTGTCGCTGACGAAGGACCAGAATCAGGCGGCGGTGAAGGTGCAGTTGAAGAAGTTTGCAGGGGGGATGGCGAAACGTGGGGCGATGTTCTGGGTGGTGCGTCCGGACATTTCGGAGAGCGGGATTACGGGGCTGGGGACGGTGGTGAGCGGGCCGTACATTTCGGCGGTGCCGGGGACGGAGGAGGCGGCGACGACGTTTACGGGGATGGCAGCGGCGCCGCTAACGACGGGGGCGGGGGTGACGGTGGTGGTGCATGCGCCGAAGCTGGAGGGGGTGCAGATGAAGGCGCCGGTGTATTACCACGGGGTGCAGGTGGGGATGGTCAAGGGGGTGTCGCTGGCGATGGATGCGACGCACATCGATATTTTTGTGTTCATTGAGAAGCGGTTTGCGCCGCTGCTGCGGACGAATTCGGAGTTCTGGCTGATCAAGGGGGTGGATGTGAAGGCGGGGCTGTTCAGCGGGGTGAAGGTGGAGATGGATTCGCTCAAAACGCTGCTGGGGGGCGGGCTGGGATTTGCGACGCCGGAGGAGGGGAGGGGGAAGGAGGCGGAGACGGGGGCGGAGTTTACGTTGAATGAGGAGATGAAGAAGGAATGGGAGAAGTGGAATCCGAAGATTGAGATCGGGGCGGACAGCGGGCAGGCCGGGGGAAGCGGGCAGACGAAGAATGCGAAGGCGGTGCTGGGGGGGAAGGGGTGACGGGCGAATTCAGAGCGGGTGAATTCAGAATTCAGAACGGGATTGCGAGAGGCCGAGGAAGAGGCCGCGGAGTTCGGCGAGGCCGCGGAGGCGGCCGATGGCGGAGTAGCCGGGGGTGACGCATTCTGTTTTTTGCAGGTCGTCGAGCATGACGTGGCCGTGATCGGGGCGGAAGGGGAGGGGGGCGTGGCGGCGGTTTTGTTCGGCGAGGATGTCTTTGGCGAGTGCGGAGATGTTGGCGGAGCCTGCGAGGTGGTCGGCTTCGTAGAACGAGCCGTCGGGGAGGCGCTGGGTGCTGCGGAGGTGGAGGACGTGGATGCGGGGGGCGAACTCGCGGAACATTTGGGGGAGGTCGTTGTCCGGGCGGGCCGAGAGGGAGCCGGTGCAGAAGCAGATGCCGTTGTGGGGGGAGTTGACGCGGTTGAGGATGGCGCGAAGCTGGGGGGCAGTGGAGACGATTCGTGGGAGGCCGAGGACGGGGAAGGGAGGATCATCGGGGTGGATGGCGAGGTGGATGCCGAGCTTTTCAGCGGTGGGGATGACGGCTTCGAGGAAGCGGGCGAGGTTGTTGAGGAGGTGATCGGGGGTGAAGTTGTCGTAGCGGGCGAGCATGGCGCGGATGTGGTCGAGGGAGAGGCCCCATTTCTGGCCGGGGAAGACGTCGATGATATTCTGGATGAAGGCTTTTTTTTCGGGATCGGGGAGGGCGTGCCACCAGTTGTCGGCTTTGGCGAGCTGGTCTTCGGTGAAGTCGTTTCTCGCTGCGGGGCGGTTGAGGGCGAAGAGTTCGAAGGCGGCGAATTTGACGGGGTCGTAGTGCATGCAGCGGGAGCCGTCGGGGAGGGTGTGCTGCATGTCGGTGCGGATCCAGTCGAGGACTGGCATAAAGTTGTAGATGATGGTGCGGAGTTCGTGGGTGCTGTCGTCGGCTTCGGCGGCGAGGTTTTGCATCGACGTGGTGTAGTTCTGGAAAAGCGATTTGAGATCGCCGCGGCCGGTTTTGATGTCTTCGTGGATGGGGAGGGATTCGACGACATTCCAGCGGAGGCCGGCGGCTTCAATCAGGTGTTTTCGTTCGCGGATGGCGTCGCGCGGCCAGACTTCGCCATAGGGGATCTGGTGGAGCGCGGTGAAGACGTGGGTGGCGCCGGACTGCCGGAGGTGCGCGAGGGGGACGGGGTCGTTGGGGCCGAACCAGCGGAGGGATTCCTGGGGGAGGAGCTGGGTCATGGAATCGATACCTGTGAATTTGCGAGAGCCCACGGCCCCACGCCGCCCGAGGCGGCGGGTGTCGTTGGGAAGGCTCTTTATACGCCGGAGAAGATGGTAAAGCCCCCGTCGACGGTGAGGACGGAGCCGGTGACGAAGCTGGAGGCGTCGGCGAGGAGGTAATGGATGGCGCCGTTAAGTTCCTCCGCCTCGCCAAAGCGGCCGAAGGGGGTGTTCTGGAGGATGAGTTTTCCGCGTTCGGTGAGGGAGCCGTCTTCGTTGGTGAGGAGGCGGCGGTTCTGGTCGCCGATGAAAAAGCCGGGGAGGAGCGCGTTGACGCGGACCTTGCCCTGCGTGCGGCGGGCGAATTCCATGGCGAGCCAGCGGGTGAAGTTTTCGAGCGCGGCCTTGGCGGCGGAGTAGCCGACGACGCGCGTGACGGCGAGCGGGACGGAGGCGGAGGAGTAGTTGACGATGGAACCGCGGCCGGCGGCAATCATCGGTTGGGAGAAGAGGAGGGAGGGGAGGACGGCGCCGTGGAGGTTGAGGTCGATGACTTTGCGGAAGCCGTCGAGATTGAGATCGGCGAAGGTTTTCTCGGGGGGAATGGTGGCTTCGGGCACGTTGCCGCCGGCGCCGTTGAGGAGGGCGTCGACGCGGCCCCATGTGGAGAGGACTTCATCGCGGGCGCGTTCGAGGGCGGGGCGGTCGAGGACGTCCGCGAGCAGGCCGAGGCATTCGGCCTGCGGCGCCGCGGCGCGGATGCGGGCGAGGGTGGCGTCAAGGCGGTCACGATTGCGGCCGATGCAGGCGATGCGCGCGCCCTGCGCGGCGAGGTACGTGGCGGCGGCGCCAACGAGCGTGCCGGTGGCGCCGGTGGCGACAACCACGCGGCCATTCAGGTCGAAGAGATTGTTCATGGATTCCTTTGCGTGTTGATTATGGGAGGGAGAGCTGGTCGATCACGGCGCCGGGATCGATTGCGGAAATTTTCAGCGTGTGCTTGCCGGGGGCCAGGTTTTTCAGGGGAATGCTGAGCTGCACGGAATTATTCTGGACGGCATTGCTGCGGACGGGACCGCGTTCATCTTCCTTGCCGGAGGAGCCGGGGACTTCGTAATCGGTGGCGGCCTGGTTGTCGATGCTGATGGCAACGCGAAGTTTCATGCCGGGGTAGGTGCGGAAGGTGGGGAGGAATGTGATGAGGGCGTCGGGCGGGGAGTTGTCGCTAGTGGTGAAGTTGTATTGCAGCCAGGGGGCGTGGGGGTCGCCCGGTTGCCAGGAGGCGATGAGGGAGGCGGGGAGGAGGGCGAGCGCCTTGCCGGAGTGGCCGAGGCCTGCGATGGCGGTCCAGGCGGCATCGGAGTCGGGGGTGATCGCGTCGGCGGTGGCGGCATCGCGCCAGGGGCGGTCGGCGGCCGGTGAGGGTTTTTTGGCGTCAGGTTTTTCGCCCCAGGGCCAGCGCACCTGGCTGGACCACTTGTTGAGCGGCTTGTTGGTTTCGAGGCCGGGCATCATGTGGTTCCATTTGCCGCTGGCAAGTTGGGTGTTGTAGTTTTTCACCTGGGCCTCGAGGTCGTCGCGGAGGCGGGCGACGTCGGCATCATTGTGATTGCGGCCGGCCATGAAGAGAAGGCCGGTGTCGGCGAGGACGCGTGCGGGGAAGGCGATGGTTTCGGTGAAGGCGTCGTGGGCGTCCGCGGGGATGGCGGTGGCGACGGCATCAGTTTGTTCGAGAAGCTTCTTGTAGTCCGATTCGAGCTGCGTGGCCTGGGATTTGGAGAGGCCGCAGGCCCAGTCGCGGTCCATTTCTTCGGGCTTGCGGATGGAGCCGAGGCGGTAAAAATCCATGAGGAGTTCTGTGGTGGGCTGGGCGGATTTTTCGCCAAAGGTTTGCTGGGCCCATTCGTGGAGGAATTTGGGTTGGGAGTCGGGTCCGAGGGTGGTGGTGTTCCAGGCGAGGTCGGCGTAATAGGAGATGGCAATTTCGGCGGGCTTGAGGTCGCCGACGTTGAGGACCCAGAGGGTGCGGGCGTCATTGTCCCAGGCCTTGTGGAGTTCTTCCCAGAGAAGGGCGGGCGGGGTGGTTTCGATCCAGGTGTAGGAGTGCGGGCCGCCGTAGTAGGAGACGTGGTAATAGACGCCGGCGCCGCCGGGGCGTTTGCGCTCGTCGGGGTTAGAGAGCCGGCGGATGTAGCCGAAGTTGTCGTCGGCCCAGACGAGTGTGACATCGTCGGGAACTTTGAGGCCGGCGTCGTAGATCGGCTGGACTTCCTTGTAGGGAACGAAGCACTGGCCGATCGGGCCGTATTTTTTGGTGACGTACTGGTCGAGGAGCTGGCGCTCGTCGTGGATGACGTCGGTGAGGACCTTGATGCGCGACTTGGTGTCCTTCGGTGGGGCCTCCATGGCGGCGTCGTGGATGCCGCGGATGCCGAGGGTCCAGACCGCCTCATCGCCGCCCCGGGCCTTGGCGGATTCTTCCCAGACGTGGTGGATGGCGTCTTTGTTGGTCGTGTAGTTCCAGCGGCCCTGGGTTTTTTCGTCCCAGCTCACGTTGTTGTAGAGCATGGGCTCGCAGTGGGAGGCGCCGGCGACGATGGCGTAGTCGTCGGCGAGGGCGGCGTTTTCCGGAACGGAGCCGAACGACGTGGAGCACTTGTGCATGGCGGGCCAGAGGTAGTTGAGCTTGAGGCGGAGCATCAGCTCAAAGACGTGCTTGTAGGTCTTCGGACCGATGTTTTTGAATTCGGGGTCGAACGTTTTGGACGCCCAGGGATTCATGCCCCAGTCTTCGTCGTTGATGAAAATGCCGCGGTATTTGACGGCCGGAGCGTCCACGAGGGGTGACGCGATCGAAAGGTAGACGGCGGATTTCTTTTGCGGGGGAACGTCGGCCCACCAGTGCCACGGCGACACGCCGATGGATTGCGAAAGCGAGAGCAGGCCGAAGGCGGTGCCGCGGCGATCAGCGCCGGCAACCACCAGGGTGAGCGCGTTGGCGCGGGCCGGGTCGTGAACCATGGCGATTTCGTACCCCTCCCACTTGCCCTTGATCGCGGAAACGTCGAGGGCATGTCCGGCGATCAGCTTGTCGAGCGGCGCGCACGAACCGATCGTGCCGACGACCAGCGCGGGGCTGGCGCCGGGGGTGTTGGCGACCGCTGGCTTCCGGCCGGTGACGCTTTCGACATCCCCGGCAAAGAGATCGGCGGCAATCTGGACGACCTTGGCGTCGGCGGGATCAATGCAGATGGGGGCGGCGGCGTCGGCGGTCACCAGCGGGAAGGACTCCGCGCCGCCGGCGGTTGTCGCGACGGAAAGCGCGGGCGCCGCAAGGGCGCGGGCATTCAGCGCCGCAAGCAGGAGGAGCGTTGAAGAAAAAACGCGGCGAAGAGATGTGTGCTTCATGGTCCGATTTTTCCCGAAAAAGGAATCGATTGCAAATCACAGCAGGGGTTGCGTTTGGCGAACGAACGCAGCAGGCGATTTGGCGGCCTGTTGTTGATTTCTGCGAATGCGGAGCCCCGCGTCTTAACAAGAACTTAGCGCGGGCTTAACGGAAGCTCCCCGCGGGTGACGTAGAGTCGCGGCTGTGTTGGGAACCCATTCTTTTCAACGTCTATCAGGAGACGAGTAATGACCAGTTTGTGGAAGGTTTGTATGGCCGGGGCCGCGTCCGCGGTGCTGTCGCTCACGGTGGCGGTGAAGGCTGCGAACATTCAGGGGGCCGGCTCGACCTTCGTGGCGCCCATCATGGCGAAGTGGATCCAGGAATATGGCCAGAAGAACCCGGACGTGAAAATCGATTACCAGGCGATCGGCTCCGGCGGCGGCATCAAGAACCTCACGAACAAAACCATTCAGTTTGCCGGGTCCGACGCGCCGCTCTCCGACGACCAGATCAAACAGGCCGGCGCCGCCGTGCTGCACCTCCCGGAAGTCGCCGGCCCGGTGGTCATGAGCTACAACCTCCCGTCGCTGGGTGGCAAAAAGCTGGTGCTCGACGGCGACACGATCGCCGGCATCTACCTCGGCAAAATCACGAACTGGGACGACGCCAAGCTCAAGGCCTTGAACCCCGGAGTCAACCTTCCTGACCAGAGAATCCTCGTGGCGCACCGCTCGGAAGGTTCCGGCACGACCTACATCTTCACCGGTTACCTCTCGCAGGTGAGCGGCGATTGGAAAAACAAGGTCGGGCAGAACACCGCCGTGAAATGGCCGACCGGCCGCGGCGGCAAGGGCACCGACGGCGTGGCGGCGATCATCAAGAACACCGTCGGCACGGTGGGGTACATCGAATACGCCTATGCGATCAACGGGCACCTTCCCGTCGCTTCGCTGAAGAATAAGGACGGCAACGTGGTCGATCCCTCGATCGCGGGCGTGGTTTCCGCATCCAAGGCGGTGGTCGAGAACCTGCCGTCGGACTTCCGGCTGCCGATCATCAACCCGAGCGGCGCGGAGGCCTACCCGATTTCCGGCTTCACCTACCTGATCATCTACAAGGACCTGGGCTACCTGAACAACAAGGACCAGGCGGAAGCGACGGCCAAGTTCATCCAGTGGATCCTGACCGACGGGCAGAACGATGCCGAATCGCTGCAGTACGCGAAGCTCGGTTCGGACATGCAGCAGAAGGTGCTCGACGAACTCAAGACCGTGACCTACAACGGCGAACTGCTGCTGAAGTAATCGACATTCGACTACAATGCGCGAAGAACGGGTTCCCGGGCGCGGTGCGTCCGGGAACCCGTGTTTTGAGGAAGTGCGAAACGGGGTCTTGATGACAGACGCGGCTAACTACGAAGGCGAGACGGAACCGCATCGGAAACGCGGGGGCTCGCGGCCGCTGGTGCTCCTGCTCGACAAGGCGACCTACGTGGCGTCATTGGGCGGGGTGCTGGCGATGCTGGGGCTGCTGGTGGTGCTGGTGTGGATCCTCGTGAGCAACTCGTGGCCGGCGATCATGCATTTCGGCGTGCGGTTTTTCTGGTCCACCGAGTGGGACCCGGTGAACGACAAGTTCGGCGCACTGCCGATGATTTACGGCACGGCGGTCTCCTCCTTTATCGCGCTGCTGATGGCCGTGCCGGTGAGCCTGGGGACGGCCATTTTCATCACGCGCCTGGCGCCCAAGTGGCTGTCCGGACCGGTCTCCTTCCTGGTGGAACTGCTCGCAGCGATACCGAGCCTGGCCTATGGATTGTGGGGAGCGCTGGTGATGGTGCCTTGGCTGCAGAAATACGGCGAACCGGCGCTGCAGATGGTGCTGCAGCACGTGAAACTGATTCCGCTGGGAAAGTACGACAGCGGCGAAATGGCTTATTTTCCGGCAAACCTGGTGCACGGCGGGGCGTACGGGACCGACATGCTCGCCGGCGGATTGATCCTGGCGCTGATGATCATTCCGATCATCACCGCGGTCAGCCGCGATGTGCTCAAGACGGTGCCGAAGGACCTGGAACAGGGGGCGTATGGCCTGGGAGCCACCTGGTGGCAGGTGACCCGGATCGCGCTGGGGTATTCCAAGGTGGGAATTTTTGGGGCGGTGATCCTGGGGCTGGCGCGGGCTGTGGGCGAAACCATGGCCGTGGTGATGGTCATCGGAAACACCAACCAGATGAGCGGGAGCCTGTTCGACGGCGCCCAGACGATGGCCGGCCTGCTGGCCAACGAGTTCCTGGAAGCGGACAACAAACTCTATTACAGCAGCCTGGTGTACGTCGCGCTGATCCTGCTGGTGAGCACCCTGTTCATGAACGCACTCGCCCGGTTGATGCTGGCGAAGCTGACGGCGGGGCCGCGGAAGCGATGAAGTTGAATGGAGCGGCAGCCGGACGGATCGACGCAAGAAGGTTGGGTGATGCATGACGACAGTATCGATGGATCAAGGGCCGATGTTTCAACGGGAGCGGCCGGTGAATCGGCTGGCGCGGATCACGAGCGGATTGGCCGTGCTGTTCTGCATCGCCTGTGCGCTGCTGGCGCTGACCGTTCTTTTCCTGATCATCTGGTTCCTTGTGGCCAGGGGCGTGGGGGGATTGAGCTGGAACCTGTTTACGAAACTGCCGGGGCCTGTCGGTTCGCCGATCGGGATGAAGAACTGCATTGTCGGAACGATGATTTTGATTTGCATCTCGAGCGCCATCGGCGTGCCGATCGGGATGTTGTGCGGCGTGTACCTCGGCGAGTATTCGCGCGGCGGATGGTTCGGGCATGCGATCCGGCTGCTGGTGGATGTGATTGCAGGAACGCCGTCAATCGTGGTGGGCGTGCTGGGGTACGAGCTGATCGTGGTGCCCGCGGGCCATTTTTCCGGATGGGCCGGAAGCGTCGCCCTCGCATTCATGATGTGCCCGATCGTCGCGCGCACGACCGAGGACATGCTGAAACTCGTGCCCAAGGCGTACCGCGAGGGATCCATCGGGATGGGCGCGTCGCGGTCGCAGACGCTGTTCCGCGTGGTTCTGCCGGCGGCTCGGGCAGGGGTCATTACCGGGGTGATGCTCGGCGTGGCGCGCGTGGCGGGCGAGACAGCGCCGCTCCTGTTTACCGCGCTGGGGAATGACCAGATGGTGGTCAACCCGAATCGGCCGTTTCCGTCGTTGACCCTCGAGATCTTCAAGTATGCCACCTCCGCCGAGGACGAATGGCGCCGCCAGGCCTGGGCGGGGATGCTGGTGCTGGTGAGCCTCGTCCTCATGTTCAGTGCGGCGGTGCGGTTCTTCACGCGGCGCAACATTGCACTGGACACGCGCTGAAACCATCAAGCGAGCGGATCACATCCGGTTCACCGCTTCCGCCAGCGCGATCAGGCGCATCGTGATCGGCTCGCAGGCGGGATCGATTCTCAGCGCGAGCCGCAGCCAGGCGAGTTCTTCCCACGGGTCGTTTGCGTGGCCGGGCGGGTGGCGGTGCTGCCATTTCAGGGCGAGGGCTTCGGGCGCGATGAGCAGCGACTCTCGCAACAGCGCGTGCAGCGCGGGGGTGTTGCGGGCGGTGTAGACTCCCGGCGGCGGCAACGGCACGGCCAGGTGCGGGTCGGTGGAGGGGCCGATCATTTTCGAGCCGTCGGTCGTCGTGAAGACCGGCAACCCTGCGGAGAAAGTGGGGTCGGCGAGCGGCGCAAGGCGCGTTTCATTCCTGTTCGTCAGCAGCAGAAGCGATTCGAGCCACCGGCCGCTGCGGCGCGATTCATACTGCACGGAACCGGCAATAAGACACGCGGCGTGGTACCGCGGAGAGCCGGTGGCGCACGGCAGGAGGATGGTGCCGGCGGGACTCGCCAGGAATTCCCGGAACTGCTTCTGCTGGTCCATAGGCGAACTGCCGGCATCGAGCACGAACAGAATTCCCTCCGCCGCGTTGTACCGGATCTGTCGCCGCGCCTCGAGCAATGGCAGATACAGCCGGGCCAGGGACTGCACATCCCGCTGCCGCCATGCAAGATTCTCCGCGGATTCCAGCGCGCGGCGCGCGGGCACATAACGGCCCGCCGCAAGGTGCTGCTGGCCCAGGTTCCACAGCCGGTAAAGCGAAGGCATCGGGTGGTCGGTGCTCATGCCGGCATACTGCGGCCCGGTGCCGGAGGTGTCAACTTAAGCCGAGCGCCCGCACAGGAGAGGAAGATTCGGATCAAGATTGCGATTAAGATGCCCCATGGAAGCACTTCGGCGTCGAGAGGACCTGGTTGTGAAGTACCGGCGGGAAAATGGTGAAGGCGGCGAGGATACCGGGGGCAACCTGCCGAGCCTGCGCAAGCGGCGTCGTGGCGTCGCGGCGCTGCCGACCTTGTTCACGCTGGGCAACTGCCTCTGCGGCTTTACCTCCATGCATTACGCATCGCTTGGGCCGGGCGCGATGAATCCGCTTCTGCCCTCGAATTACGCCATCGCCGGCTATGCCATTTTCGCCGCCATGCTCTTCGACATGTTCGATGGGTTTGTGGCGCGCCTCACCCGGTCGGCTTCCGATTTCGGTGCGGAACTCGATTCCCTCGCCGACATGGTTTCCTTCGGCGCGGCGCCTGCCTTTCTCGCGCTCTCCATGATCGGCAATTCGCCCGAACTCAAGAATCTGCCCGGGCCCCTCTCCGATGATGTGTGGGGGCGGCTCTTCTGGGTGATCGGCGCTACCTACGTCTCCTGCACCGCCCTCCGCCTTGCCCGCTTCAATGTCCTTAACAAACACGACGTCTCCTCCCACATGAACTTCCGCGGCATGCCGTCCCCCGGCGCCGCCGCCGTCGTCGCCTCCTCCATCAACATCTTCGAAACACTCAACGCGCCGCGGCACGTTTTTCCGTTCAATGTGCCCAAGCCCCTGCTCGAAATCCTGCGGACCGTCTTCCCGTATCTGCTCCCTGTCGTCCTGCTGATCGCCGCACTCCTCATGGTCTCGCGCTTCGCCTACTCCCACCTGATCAACCGCTTCCTGCGCGGTCGCAAGAAATTCCGCCAGGTCGTCGGCATCTTCTTCGTGGTGATGCTGATCATCTGGCAGCCGCAGATCACCACACTGGTCGCTATTTACGCCTATGCCCTCTCAGCGCCGGTGACCTGGCTCTGGAAGGTGGCGATGCGCAAGGAACGCGGGCTCGTACGGCCCGCCGGCGGCACGTTGCCCGAGCGGCCGCGGACCATGTGATTCATTCGGAGTTCCCCCATGACTGATCCCGTGGCCATCGTGACCGGGGCGGGTTCCGGCATCGGACGCGCCACGGCGCGGGCGCTCGCCGCGAAAGGTTATCGCGTGGCCGCCGTGGGACGAACGCGCGACAAGCTGCTGGCGGTGGCCGAAGAAATCGAAACCGCCGGCGGAGAGGCGGCCGCCGAAGTCGCGGACGTGTCCCGATTCGAAGCCGTGGAAGGGGTGGTCCGCCGCGTCGTCGAGCGCTGGAGCCGCGTCGATCTCCTCGTGAACAACGCCGGCACCGTGGTGAGCGCCGCACTCGCCGACATGACCCCGGAAACCTGGCGAGCGGTGCTGGAAGGCAATGTCTCCGCGGCCTTTTACGCCACCAAGGCGGTATGGGAAACAATGAAGCGCGGTGGCGGGGGCGTCATCGTCAACATCTCCTCGATGGCCGCGCGCGATCCCTTCGCCGGCCTCGGCGCGTACGCCGTCGCCAAAAGCGGCGTGAACATGCTGACACTCGTGAGCGCCCGTGAAGGCGCCGCCGCCGGAATCCGCGTGATCGGCATCGCGCCCGGAGCGGTGGAAACCCACATGCTCCGCGGCCTCGTCGGAAATGCCGATATCCCCGTCATGACCCCCGAAGAAATCGCGGCCGCCATCCTCGAGACGGTCGCCGGCGCACTGCAACATGCCTCCGGCGAGACAATTTACCTCCATCGCCGCGCGTAGGAAAACGCATGCCGGATGTCACGGTGGAGGCGGCGTACCGCCGGATGTGGCAGTCGTGGTGTGCGCACCCATGACACGCTGCTGCCGCCGCAGGTACACCAGGATCAGCAGCAGCAGAATGGCCAGCGGAAACGCGCCGAGCATCGCCAGCGGCACAAGCTGCGAATCCATCGAATACCCGCCCGACGTGCCGACATCATCGCTCCAGTGCAGCAGCGGATACCGGATGTCCTCCGGCGCAATCGGATCCACCTTGTGCATGTAGATCTCCGCCCCCACCGCCCACCCGCCGATCGAAAGAAGCGCCACAATCGTGATCAGCAACAGCGGTGCGGCAAAGCGCGTCCATCCCGGCAATGCGGCGGTGCTCCGAACCCCCGCAGCACGCACCGGCGCCGGCGCGGCCGGCGCCTGCACCGCACGTTCCCGCGCCAACGCTTCCAATTCATCATCCGCATCATTCAACGGTTCAGTCATGCTTCGCTCCGTGCTGCATTTTACGGCAAGTTGCCGTATCATCAGACGCAATGAGACGATTTTGTTTCATCTTGATGCTGCTCGCCCGGGCAGTGCCCGCCTTTGCCGCAAGCGGTACGCAGGCCGATAACCTCCCAAACCGCGCCGCCATTCCCCTCTCCACCGGCTGGGTCGAGGGTTTCCTCCTCCTCATTGTCTGGCTTTTCGTCGCCGCCGTCGTCATCGGCCCGCTAATCACCTACTTCAAGCTTGAACCGAAATCCCAGCAGCAGTTCCTCGATGACAAAAAAGTCCGCTTCTGACCGACTCGCCATTGAACAGATTGGAAATTCCCCATGGCCTCCGACCATTCCTTCGATATCGTCAGTGAAGTCGATCTCAACCAGATGCATGACGCCGTCATCCAGGCGCAACGCGAAATCGGCCAACGCTTCGATTTCCGCGGCACCTCCGCCGGCATCCAGGAGCTCGACAAAAAAGAAAAATCAGTCACCATCACCGCCGACAACGAACCCCACCTCGAAGCCGTCGTCCAGGTCCTCATCTCCAAGATGATCAAGCGCGGCATCGATCCCAAGGCCCTCGACCGCCAGAAAGTCGAAGCCGCCACCCACAAGACCCTCCGCCAGAAAATCAAACTCAAGAACGGCATCGACCGCGAAACCGCAAAAGCCCTCCAGAAACAAATCCAGGAACTCGGCCTGAAAGTGCGGGCACAGATCCAGGGCGAAGCCGTCCGCGTCGTCGGCGCCAAGCTCGACGACCTCCAGGCCGTCCAAAACGCCATCCGCGCGAAGCCCCCCGAAATCGCCGTCCAATTCGACAACTATAAATAAGATACAAGAGTGACCATGCAATCGAAGCCCCCGCTCCACCTCATGGCCACCACCCTCTGGGAATACCCCTCGCAGGATTACGGCCGCGAACGCCATGGCGACAAGGACTACATCGGCGCCACCCCCGCCTGGGTCATCTGGCAACTCCTCCAGCGCTACACCCGCGAAGGCGACACCGTCCTCGACCCCATGTGCGGCTCCGGCACCACCATCGACGTCGCCAGCGAACTCAAACGCAAACCCCTCGGCTTCGACGTCAACCCCACGCGCCCCGAAATCCAGAAATCCGACGCCCGCAAAATCCCTCTCCCCAGCGAAAGCGTCGATTTCGTCTTCATCGATCCCCCCTACTCCACCCACGTCGATTACTCCGACGACCCCCGCTGCATCGGCAAACTGGACGCCTCCCCCGAAGTCCGCGGCCCCGATCCCATCGCCCCTCAAATCGAAAATCGAAAATCAAAAATCGAAAATCCTCTCGATAATCCCTACTACGCCGCCATGGGCCAGGTCATCCGCGAAATCCACCGCGTCATGAAAAACCGCCGCTACATGGCCCTCTACGTCTCCGACAGCTTCAAAAAAGGCAAACCGTTCATGCCGATCGGCTTCGAGCTCTTCGCCATCATGCGCCAGTTCTTCAAGCCTATCGACATCATCGCCGTCGTCCGCCACAACCGCACCCTCAAACGCAACCACTGGCACACCGCCGCCGTCGAAGGCAACTTCTTCCTCCGCGGCTTCAATTACCTCTTCATCATGAAAAAGGAAGAAAAAGGCGCCGGCGGCAACAAATGACATAAGGGGGACGAAAGGAGCGCCGGATGAACCTCGTTCGTGGCGTTGCTTTGATCGGTGTGACCGCCGTCTGTTGCGGGTCGGCTCCCGAAACCTTGAACTCCCTGGCCGAACAATCACGCAGCCGCGTGGCCATCGTCGGACTTCCCGGCGGCAGTCTCTCCGTTTCAGTACCCGCGAAAATGTCCCCCGCTCCCTCCCCCAAAGACCCGGCCCCTTGGAAGTTCATGCCGAAGATCGTCCAAGCCCACCCCCAGTTCGGCAACGCCGGCCCCGGTTTCATCCCAACCGAGATTCACGCCAAAACCGAATTCATCCCGACGCACTGGCCCACCGTCGCAATTCTCCCGATCAACGCCCCCGAAGCGCATCCATAACGCCATTCTCCCGTATAATGCCCGGATGGAAGAACCACAAACCGTCTTCGAACTCCTCGTCCACATGTACCCCCACGCGAAGAAAACCACCCTCCGCGAAATGGTGGAACACAAACGTGTCCGCATCAACGGCCAGCCCGCCCGCAGCCTCAAGCAGCCCGTGAAAAAATCCGACCGCATCGAAGTCACCGACGTCGGCGCCGGCGGCGGCGCTGCGGCCCACCATACCGTCCTCGCCGGCGGACTCCAGATCGTCCACGTCGACAGCGAAATCGTCGTCGTCGACAAACCCTCCGGCCTCCTCACCGCCACCGACTCCATCGAAAAACGCCCCTACGCCCTCAAGCTCCTCTCCAACTACTTCAAAAAACAAAACAACAAAAACCAGATCCACCTCATCCACCGCCTCGACCGCGACGCCTCCGGCCTCCTCGTCTTCGCCCGCACCTGGGACGCCTTCCGCTCCCTCAAGGAACAATTCTTCGAACACTCCATCACCCGCCGCTACGACGTCATCGTCCACGGCACCCCCAAAAAACGCGAAGCCCGCCTCGAAAACCTCCTCCTCGAAGACCCCAAAACCGGCGAAGTCAAAATCACCCAGGACCTCCGCCACGGCAAACTCGCCATCCTCAGCTACATGCTCATGAAATCCCACGCCAAGAAAAACATCTCCCACCTCAAGTGCGAACTCTTCACCGGCCGCAAACACCAGATCCGCGTCCAGCTCAAAGCCAACGGCCACACCGTCTGCGGCGACCCCCTCTACGGCAAAGAAGCCGAACCCCCCAACCGCCTCGCCCTCCACGCATCCCACCTCACCCTCCACCACCCGGGCACCAACCGCAAAGTCACCTTCGAATCCCCCATGCCCGGCAGCTTCAGCCACATGTTCCTCGGCTGAACGTGGCGCCGACGCCACCGTCGGCTAAGTCGAACAACAAAAGTCCCTCCCACCCCACCGTACATGCGACAACGCTTGCGTCGTCGCAAACCCCCATATAACAAATTTACTCTTCCCCCCCGTTTGCCTTCCCGCGCACCAGCCCCCATCATGCCCCCATGAAAAAGCCGCACCCCAAAAAGCACGCCCACCCGCCGCGCCCCGCCGCCCCCAGGCAGAATCAAACCCACTGGGCCGACGTCGCCGACTGGTACGACAAGCTCGTCGGCGATGAAGGCAGCGAATACCACCAGCATGTCGTCCTCCCCGGCGTCTTCCGCATGCTCGGCCTCAAACCCGACAACAAACTCGAAAATCAAAAATCGAAAATCGAAAATCCGGTCGTCCTCGACCTCGCCTGCGGCCAGGGCGTCCTCTGCCGAAAGCTCGCCGAATCCGGCTGCCACGTCACCGGCATCGACGCCGCCGCGCCATTGATCGAAGCGGCGCAACGACGCGAGGCAAACGACCACCTTGGCATCCGCTACCACGTCGCCGACGCCACCAAGCTCGTCGACGAAAACAACACCCTCCTCGCCCCCGTCGCCCCCGCCTCGCAGGATGCCATCACCCTCATCCTCGCCATCCAGAACATGACCCCCCTCTCCCCCGTCTGGCAGGCCTGCCGCGCGATGCTCAAGCCCGGCGGCGTCCTCATCACCGTCATGATGCACCCCTGCTTCCGCAACCCCCGCCAGTCCGACTGGCTCTGGGAAGACCGCGGCAGCGCGGGGGGGGGCGGCGTCGGAGAGCAAGTGCGCACGATCAAGCAGTACCTCACCAGCAGCAAGGTCGACATCCAAACCCACCCCGGCCTCGCCGCCCACGGCAAAAGCGAAACCACCACCCCCCACTTCCACCGCCCCCTCCAGGCCTACAGCAACACCCTCGGCAACGCCGGCCTCCTCATCGACCACATCGAAGAATGGATCAGCCACAAAACCAGCCAGCCCGGACCAAAAAAAGCCGCCCTCGACCGCGCCCGTAAAGAAATCCCCATGTTCCTCGCCCTGAGAGCCCGCAGGCTGTAACCGCCCGCCCCAAAGGTTTTGCGTTTTGAGTTTTCCGTTTTGAGTTTCTTGTTGACCCGCCCCTGTCTACTGTTATAGTAGTGTAATCACTTGGCGGGAGCACCCCACCCGATGCTCATCCGAATCGAAGCATCCTCCGGTATCCCCATCACCCGGCAGATCGTCGACCAGATCCGCACCCAGTGCGCCTCCGGAACGCTCGCCGCCGGCGACCGCCTCCCCTCCGTCCGCGAACTCGCCCGCCAGATCGCCGTCAACCAGAACACCATCCTCCGCGCTTACGAACGCCTCACCGCCGAGGGAATCCTCGAACTCCGCCACGGCGAAGGCACCTTCGTCACCGATTTCGCCACCGGCAAGCACTTGCGACGGGAGAAGACGCAACTGCACGAAGAAGCCGAGCGACTCGTCCGCCGCGCCCTCGCCCTCGGCCTGACCGCCCGCGACATCCGCTCGCTTCTCGACGACGCCCTCGAACGAAGCGCCAAGGAATTACCCACGGGTGGAGGCAACTCATGATGGCAGCAAACGACCCGGTGATCGAACTGCGCGATGTCCGCAAACACTTCGGCCGCACCGAAGTCCTCCGCGGCGTCCACCTCTCCGTCCCCGCCGGTAAAACCTACGCCTTCCTCGGCCGCAACGGCGCCGGCAAAACCACCACCATCCGCATGCTCATGGGACTCCTCCACCCCGACTCGGGTTCCATCCGCGTCCTCGGCCTCGATCCCGCCAAAGACTCCCTCGCCATCCGCCAGCAGGTCGGCTACCTCGCCGAAGACCAGCAGATGTGGGGCTGGATGCGCGTCCGCGAAATCCTCGCCTTCATCGCCGCCTTCTACCCCAACTGGGACTGGAACCTCGCACAGGACCTCCTCGAACAATTCGCCCTCCCCGCCCAAGGAAAAGTCAAACACCTCTCCAAGGGCCAGAACGTCCGCCTCGGCCTCCTCATGGCCCTCGCCCACCGCCCACGCCTCATGATCCTCGACGACCCCGCCCTCGGCCTCGACCCCATCATGCGAAAAGAATTCCTCCGCGACATCGTCGAACACCTCCAGGGCCAGGACATCACCGTCTTCTTCAGCTCACACCTCCTCTACGAAGTCGAACCCGTCGCCGACACCATCGGCATCATCGACCACGGCAAAATCGTCCGCGAAGCCGACACCGAATCCCTCCGCGACTCCGTCCGCCGACTCGTGCTGACCACCGAAGAGTGGCAGCTCGCCCGATCCGACATCCGCAAAGCCACAAACATCCTCGACGTCCGCCCCCATGGACGCCACGTCGCCGTCGTCGTCGAAAACGCTCATCAGGCTCTGGAGGCAGCCCGAAAAACCGGCGCCACATCCCCCGGCTTCGCAGGAGACGGCCTGAACCTCGATGAAATCTTCGAGGCCTACGTCGTCGGAAGGCCCGCGGGGGATCCGCCCCCCAATGCCGGATCTCCCGCTCTCCAACTCTCCAGCCGGGACTGAGGAGGCCTCCATGCTCTGGAAACTTCTCTGGAAAGAAGCACGCGAGCAACTTTGGCGCGGAATCATCCTCACGACCGTTGCACTTCTCGCCGTCCCCCTCGGATATCTCCTCGGCGACCGGGCCGACATGTCCGGTCAATCCTCTTGCGATTGGGCCGCCACATGCATCTTCATCGCGTCGCTCATCGCGCCCGTCTGGATATCCTCCGGCTTCACCGCAAGTGAACGGCGCGCCGGCAGCTTCGATGTCCTGCTCGCCCTTCCGGTCCGCCCCGTCTTCCTCTTCACCATCAAAGCCTTCGCCGGCCTTGTCGCGTTCATGCTGCCGATGTTCCTGGGTTTCCTCGCAATGATCCTTTGCCTGCGACACCCCTCCTTCGACAGCCGCACCTATTCCGCCCTCCTCCTGCTGACACCCGTCGCCCTCTACTTTCTTCTGCTCACGTTCACCGCCCCCGCGCGCAGCGAAAGCCGGGCCGCCATGATCGGCGTCCTGGCGCTTCTCGCCTGCATCATCTGGGGATTTATTCTCGTACTCATTTACGAGCGGGAAGCCCCGCCGTTGTATTGGCTTTTCCCCAACCCGCTCCTCCTGCTGCTCGCCAAACACCCGGACGCTCCACGCGCCACCGAAGTCCTTCTGCAACTCCTCACCCTCTGCCTCTGGGCCGCCGCCGCCCTCTGGCGCTTCCTCCGCCTCGCCTCCAATACCGGCACCGGCAGCGAAGAACAGCAACTCCCGATCACCCGCACCCTCCTCGCCCCGCTACCCCACCCGCCCCTCCTCTGGAAGGAAATCCGCGAACAGTTCAGCGTCCTCGCCATCGCCTTCTGGGCCGCCATCGGCGTCGCCATCATCAGCGCCCTCGTCGAGATCGCAGAAAGCATTCGCTACGGCTCCAATACTGGCTTTTTGGATATCTACGGCCTCATGCTCCAGATCATGCTCATCGCCGGCACCGTCGCCCCCCTCCTCATCAGCATCGTCCTCGGCGTCGGAGCCGTCGCCGGCGACCTCGACGAACGCCTCCTCCACTTCTGGAGCGGCCAGCCCATTCCCATCCGCCGCTGGTTCTGGACCAAGTACCTCGTCAGCGCCGTCGGAATCCTCCTCCTCCTCGTCCTCCCCCTCGCCATCGCCGCCGGCGGCAGTTCCCTCTTCGATCTCGACGGCGCCTCCTCCCGCGACAACGTCGCCACGAACCTCCGCACCCAGGCCTCGACCGCCTTTATCGCCGTCATCGTCATCCTCCCCTTGGCCCATGCACTCTCAATCTTCCTCACCGCCCTCATCCGCCGCAGCATGTACGCCACCATCACCGCCGTCCTGATCCTCCTCGTCCTCACCGCAACCCCCTTCCTCAACGGCGACAACCTGATCCACATCCTCTCCCACCCCGACCCCTTCTGGCCCTACATCGCCCTCCTGTTCTGCTGCAGCGTCTTCCTTGCCATCGTCCTGCTCTTCTCCGCGCGCACCCTCCTCATCCGCAACTACCGCCTCGCTTAACACCCCCCCAAACCCTATTCACGGCGGAAACCCCAACCGCCCAATCCGATCCAGCGCCGCCTGCCGCGCATTCTGATCCCCCGCCTTCTCCGCCCGCCGATACCACGTCAACGCCTCCGCAATGTTCTGCCTCACCCCGCGACCCGTCTCATACAACACCCCGATGTTGAACATCCCCATCCCGTCCCCCGCATCCGCCGCCTTCCGAAACCACTCCATCGCTTTCCCCGGATCCCGCGCCACCCCCTGCCCGCCGTCATACAGCGTCCCGATGTTCGTCATCGCCGGCGCAAATCCCGCATCCGCCGCCTTCCGATACCACGCCATCGCCTCCACGGGATCCTGCTTCACACCATGCCCCGCATCGTACATCCCCCCGATCGCGTTCATCGCCGCCGCGTTCTTCAACGCCGCCGCCTTCTGAAACCACTTCATCGCCTCGCCGTAATCCTGCTCCACGGCGTACCCCCGCGAATACAGCACCCCAAGATCCGTCATCGCCTCCGCATTGTTCGCCGCGGCCGCCTTCCGGTACCAGCTTATCGCCTGCCGCGCGTCTTCGTCCGTCCCCAGCCCCTCTTCGTACAGATGCCCCAGTCGCACCATCGCCCCCGCATTGTTCGCCTCCGCCGCCGACTTGTACCACGTGAACGCCTTCCCGTAATCCTGCTGCCGCTCATACACCGATGCCAAATTCACCATCCCCGGCACATACTGCTTCTCCGCCGCCTTCCGATACCATTCCGTCGCCTGACCCATGTCCTTCGCCGTCCCCTTCCCCGTCTCATACTGCAGCCCCACGTTGCACATCGCCGCCGCGTTCCCGTCCTCCGCCGCCGCCCGGTACCACTTCAACGCCTCCGCATACTCCCGATGCGTCAACGCCTCGTTCCCCTTCGCGATCGCGCTCGCCGCATCCACCTTCGGCTGCTGCGGCGCCTCCCCCGCATTCCCCTGCGCCGCCGGGTGCTCCTCAACCACCGCCGTCTTCACATGCGCCGCTGCCGTCTGCTCCTCGTGATGCGCTTCCACCACCGCCTTCGCCGGCGCCTTCGCCAGGATCGCCAGCGCCTGCTCCAGCCCGTTTGACGCATCCGTAAATCGTTTCGCCGCATCCCGGTAAGACGCCATGTCCGTCAACACCACTTCCTGCGGCAGCAGCGCATGCGCCGCGTCCGCCACCGACTTCGCCTGCGCCGGATCCGCCTTCGTCCCCCGCAACGCCGAGTTCCACCGCCCGTTCAACTCCTGGTAATGCGACCGCGCCGCCTGGAAATCCTTCTTCGCCTGCTCTCCCGCCGCCTCCTGTGCCCTCCCCGCATTGTCCTCCCCCTTCAACGCCGTCAACGCCTGCCGCAACGTCTCCGCTGCATCCCGGTAAGACTTCGCCACCGCCCGGCACCGCGCGTCATCCGAAATGATCACATTCTCCAGCAACTGGCTCCGCGACTTCCGCGCCAGTTGCCGCGACATCGTGTGATCGTAATGCGTCGCATTGAACGCCGCGATGAACTGATCGCGCACTTCCGTATACGCCTGCCTCGCCGCCGCCAGGTCCGCCTTCGCGTCCGCATGGATCGTCGTCGCGTACACCGTCGTCGGACCCGTCGTCACGATCAACTGCTCCCGCTTGTGCAGCAACCGGTCCGCCGCGATCGCGCCCCCCGCCACGATCAAAATCCCCACCAGCCCGATCCCCACCGGCCGCAGCCGCGACACCGGCTTCAGCCGCAATGCCTCCTTCTTCACCTGCCCCAGCGGCTCGTGCCACCCGTTCGGGTTCAACAGCATCGTGCAGAACTGCACCCACCGGTCCCGACGCGGACCAAACCGGTCCCACGCCTTCGTCGTCGCCAGCGGCACCAGCGGATCGTAATCCTTGTGCTCGATCAGCTTGAACAGCACCTGCCCCAGCGCATACAAGTCGTTCGCCGAGTGCGTCTCCCCGTCCGCCGCTGGATCCGCCAGCTTGTACGCCGGCGCCCCCTTGTTGTTCGCCAGGATGTCCGACGCCTTCAAATTCCCGTGCGACCGCTTCTCCCGCGCAAACAACTCCCCCAGCGCGTCCACCACCGACAGCACGATCGTGTACAGATCCTTGTCCGACAGGTGCGCCCGGTTATCAATGAAGTTCTGCAGGCTCGGACCGCATTTGTCCATCACAAACGCCGGCTGCGCCGCATCCTCGCTGATCAACCGCACCTTCACCCACCCCGCCGCTCCCGAGTCCCCCATCTTCTTCTGCAGCCGCGCCGCCGCCAGGAACTTCTCCCGCTCCTTCCCGATCCGCGCCGCGTCCTGCACAATGTCCCGCGGCACGTTGAATATCTTGATGACAACGTCGCACTCCCGCATCCCCGCCCCACCACCCGCCGCCGACGCACCCCCCGCAACACTCGCCGCACCCCGCGTCTCTTTCCCCGCAAGAATCAACGTCCACGCGCTGGTCTTCAACCCAGTCACGTTCGTAATGTGTATCCCAGCCTCTTCCCACTCCGTTGGCGGCTGCCAATTGAGTTCCATACAGCGGTTCTCCGCGCGCACTTGAAGCAACCCCACTCCCGCCGATCGTACCCCACCCCACGCCCAGTGCAAGACACAAGCCCCCCCCGACGAGCTCAGCCACCCCATCCGAAATCCCCCGTCCCCCAAAAAACCCTTCGTGACACTATGAAGCAAGCCTCGCAATCGGGTTAGCCCCAATGGCACAATCACAAGAGTGCACCACAGCACGAGGTCTAAAGCGAAAGGAGGCTTGCATATGCTGTACGTCGGACTCGATGTCCATTGGAAAAAG
>JBQCGD010000118.1:0-6604 GCA_051955985.1 Phycisphaerae bacterium
CCTCCTCCTCCTCACCTCCCTCGCCCAAACCACCGCCCCCTCCTCCCCCCCTCCCACCCCCGCACGCCCCGTCGTCGACAACTACTTCGGCATCAAGATCACCGACCCCTACCGCTGGCTCGAAAACCTCGCCAGCCCCGACGTCCAATCCTGGTTCAAAGCCCAGGACAATTACGCCCGCGCCCACCTCAACGCACTCCCCGGCCGCGACCAGCTCCTCAACGACATCACCAAATACGTCAACTCCACCCCCGCCTTCGTCTCCGACGTCACACTCACCCTCCCCGGCCGGCTCTTCCTCCTCAAAACTCTCCCCGACCAGAACACCGCCAAGCTCTACACCCGCGACGCACTCACCGGCAAAGACAAGCTCCTCCTCGACACCGACCGCTTCAACGGCCCCAACCACGAACCCGCCGCCATCAACTACTTCACCCCCTCCTTCGACGCCAAATACGTCGCCGTAGGCGTCTCCGTCGGAGGCTCCGAAGCCGCCACTATCCACATCCTCGACACCGCCACCGGCAAGGAACTCCCCGAAACCATCGACCGCGCCGAGTACGGCGGCATCGAATGGCGCCCCGACAACCACTCCTTCACCTACATCCGCCTCAACAAGCTCGCCCCCAACGCCTCCGACCTCGAAAAATACATGAACCCCGCCTGCTACCTCCACATCCTCAACACCGATCCCGGCACCGATCGCAAAATCCTCCAGAACTCCGCCAGCTCTCCCATCCCCATGGTCCCCACCGACGATCCCTACATCGGCATCGACCCCACCTCCGATTTCATGTTCGCCCAAATCCAGCACGGCGTGCAGAACGAAATCACCCTCTACGCCGCACCCCTCGCCGATCTCCAAAAACCCACCATCCCCTGGACAAAAATCTGCGACATCCAGGACGGCATCACCTCCATCACCGTGCACCACAACGACCTCTTCCTCCTCTCCCACAAAGACGCACCCCACTTCAAAATCCTCAAGCTCGACCTCCGCCACCCCGATTTCGCCAAAGCCTCCATCCTCGTCCCCCCCACCGACGCCATCATCCGCAACATCACCACCGCCGACGACGCCCTCTACCTCCGTGAATTCAAGGACGGCACCTACCACCTCCTCCGCCTCCCCTACGACTCCACCATGGGGGGGGGAGGCCCCGTCGAAATCCCCCTCCCCTTCCCCGGAGACGCCGAATTCCTCGCCGCCGATCCCCGTCTCCCCGGCATCATCTATTCCCTCGATGGCTGGACCCACCCCGAACAAATCTTCACCTACGACCCCAAATCCAACGCCTCCACCCCCACCGACATCGCCCCCGCCGGCCCCCTCGACATCCGCAACGACATCACCTCCGAAGAACTCAAAGTCCCCTCCTACGACGGCGCCCTCGTCCCCCTCTCCATCATCCACAAAAAAGACATGAAACTCGACGGCGCCAACCCACTCGCCATGGAAGCCTACGGCGCCTACGGCATGTCCATCGACCCCTTCTTCTCCCGCTCCGTCCTCGCCTGGCTCGACCGCGGCGGCGTCTTCGCCGTCGCCCACGTCCGCGGCGGCGGCGAACTCGGCGAAGACTGGTACAAGGCCGGCTACAAGCTCACCAAGCCCAACACCTGGCGCGACCTCATCGCCTGCTCCGAATTCCTTATCAAAAACAAATACACCTCCTCCCGGAACCTCGGCATCTTCGGCGGCTCCGCCGGCGGCATTACCATGTCCCGCGCACTCACCGAACGCCCAGACCTCTTCGGCGCCGTCTGCATCGAAGTCGGCTGCTGCAACGCTCTCCGCATGGAAAACTCCCCCAACGGCCCCAACAACATCCCCGAGTTCGGCTCCACCCAAACCCAGTTCGGCTTCGAAGACCTCCTCGCCATGGACGGCACCCAGCACGTCCGCCCCAACACCCCCTACCCCGCCACACTCCTCACCACCGGCATCAACGACCCCCGCGTCTCCCCCTGGGAACCCGGCAAAATGGCCGCCCGCCTCCAATCCGCCAACTCCTCCAATAACCCCATCCTCCTCCGCGTCGACTTCCAGGGCGGCCACGGCATCGGCGCCTCCAAACAACAAGCCCTCCACGAACGCGCCGACATGTTCGCCTTCTTCCTCCACGCCTTCCACCAAAACACCACCACCACCCAATCCGCCCGCGCCCAATAATGTGGCATGGGCGTCCCGCCCATGACGGCCCGCAGGCCGTTTTCGTAACGCGGGCATCTTGCCCGCAACGGCCCGCAGGCCGTCCTTTCATCGCAGACGGTACAATACGATCCATGCCCAACCGAGAAGAACTCCTCGACGAAATTCGCGACCTTGCCCTCGCCGCAGCCAAGGACGATCGGGATCCTATTGCCGTCGAACTACTCCACAAATATCTTCAACACCGCCCCGCCGACGGCTACATGTGGTTCCGGCTCGGCGAGGCTCTCCGCGTAATCGGATTGAATAACGAAGCGGAACACGCGCTTAATACCGCGCTGGAACTCGCCCCCGAAAAGCGTCCTTGGATACTCGCACAATATGGAAAGCTCTGTGCCGACGCGGGCCGACGGGCGGAGGCAGAACTGGCGTATGCCGAGGCGTGTCAGCATCCCGAGACCTCCGGTCGCGGATGGCTGTGGATTATGCGGGGAGCCAACCTCGCTGCCGACACGCAACTCAGTCCCGCCGAAAAGTGCCATCGCCACGCGCTGACTTTCCACGACGAGTATGTTGACCGCGATGAGGCGTTCCTAAATCTCGGCTATGTCCTCCGCGCGCAGGGCCGCTACGCCGAGGCATCGGACGCATTTAAATCTGCTTTGGCAATCACGCCGGATGACACCGATGCTGCCGAGGCACTCCATTCCCTTGATGGAATCAAAGAGGCCCTTGCAAAGGCTAAAGAGCTGAGCGACTGAACTCGCGAGCCCTGCTGGAGATGTCATGGACAAGTTCCCGACCGCCCGAAGCGCCAACGAACTCGCCCGCCTCCTGAACCTCGATCCCGCTGACACGGCTGAGCTGCTGGCGCGCTATCGCTCATCGACCGCCGCATCCTCACCCCCCTCGGCTGCCGCGCCAAAATCACATTCACCCGCTCCGGCCGGGCGGCGTAACCCTCGACGCCTCCCGCGTTCCTCCTAAGGTTTTGTGTTTTGAGTTTTGCGTTTTGAGTTTTCCCCCGTATTCTCTCGCCCATGCTCACCATCCAATCCCAACCCCGACCCATCGCCCAGCTCCAGCGTGCACTCCACGCCGGTCGCCTCGCCTCCACCTGGATCTTCGCCGGCCCCGAAGGCGTCGGCAAATTCAAACTCGCCGTCGAACTCGCCAAAACCCGCCTCTGCGACAACCCCCAGCAAAAACCCAACGCCGACGAAGTCCCCACCCTCCCCAAAGACTTCCCCCTCACCCTCCCCTGCAACGCCTGCGAATCCTGCCGCGCCATCGACACGCGGAATCACCCCGACCTCCACATCGTCACCAAAGAACTCATCCGCTACCACGACAAGACCGGCAAATCCAAGGGCACCACCCTCTCCATCGACGTCATCCGCGGCGAAATCACCGGCGACCCCGCCGAAAACAAGGAAGCCAAAATCTACAAACGCTCCTTCCGCGGCAAGGGCAAATTCTTCCTCATCGACCAGGCCGACCTGATGGAAGCCCCCGCCCAGAACGCCCTCCTCAAAACCCTCGAAGAACCCCCGCTTGAATCCTATTTAGTCCTGATCACCACCAGCCCCCAGGAACTCCTCTCCACCATCCGCTCCCGCGCCCAGCTCGTCTCCTTCCAGGAACTCCCCGACGACATCATCATCCCGCATCTGATTGGCGTCGGAATGAACAACGAGGATGCCGCGCTCCTCGCGAGACTCGCCCGCGGCTCCCTCGGCCGCGCCCTCCTCTGGGCCAACGACATCCAACTCATCGACCAGAAAAACACCGCCGCCGCCGAACGCGCCGCCAAAAAAGCCAAAGACGACGACGATGAAGAAGAATCCACCAACAAATTCACCCCCGGCGGAATCCTCGCCTGGACCCACGAACTCACCGCCGCCCTCGACCAGCTCGTCGCCGGTCGCGCCAGCGCTTCCGACGTCGCCGCCCTCATCGCAAAATTCGCCGCCGAAGCCGCCGACCTCCACCTCCTCCACGACAAACTCGCCTCCGCCGACCGCGCAAAACGCGACGCCATCGCCCTCTTCATGTCCATCGCCGCCGAATGGTTCGCCGACCGCCTCCGCCACGCCCTCGGCACCCCGCACCCCACACCCCTCCCCGGCATCACCGGCGCCCTCGACTACCACCTCGTCCCCAAACTCATCGCCACCGCCCGCGCCGCAGAATCCGAAATCGACATGAACGCCAACGACAAAATCCTCCTCGCCGCCACCACCACCCAATGGGAGAAGTTGCTGCACGAATCGATCCATTGAAAGGAATGACGAAGTACGAATGACGAATGACGAATCAAACCCCAATGACCAAATGACGAATGACCGAAACACCCTCCCCCCGTTTCGTCATTCAGTCATTCGTCATTCGAATTTGATTCGTCATTCGCCATTCGTCATTCGTCATTGACGCATGCCCCGCCTCTTCATCGGCCTCATGTCCGGCACCTCCGTCGACGCCATCGACGCCGCCCTCGTCCGCATCACCACCGACAAAAAATCCTCCGGCCACTACCAAGCCAAAGTCCTCCATCACCTCGAACACCCCTGGCCCAAACAACTCCGCCACCGCCTCCTCCAAATCATGGCCCCCGCCCACACCACCACCGAAGAACTCTGCCAACTCAACGCCGTCGTCGCCCACGAATTCGCCCAAGCCGTCGAAAAAATCCTCATCGCAGCAAATGTCGAACGCCAAAAAATCACCGCCCTCGGCAGCCACGGCCAAACCATCTGCCACCTCCCCCCCACCAAATCGAAAATCGAAAATCGGGGGGGGGAAAAATCGAAAATCCCGAGCACCCTCCAACTCGGCGACCCCTCCATCCTCTCCACCCTCACCCGCATCACCACCGTCGCCAACTTCCGCCCCGCCGACATCACCCTCGGCGGCCAAGGCGCCCCCCTCGTCCCCTGGACCGACTCAGCCCTCCTCTCCCATCCCACCAAAACAAGATGCATCCAAAACATCGGCGGCATCGCCAACGTCACCTACCTCCCGCCCCTCCAAGAACAAACCCCCCGACGCCCGTCGCCTCGGGCGACGCGGGGCAACGTCCTCGCCTTCGACACCGGCCCCGGCAACATGCTCATCGACGCCCTCATCTCCCTCCACTCCAACGGCAAACACCGCTTCGACAAAAACGGCCAACTCGCCGCCAAAGGCCACCTCGAACCCAATCTCTTCAAAGGCCTCCAATCCCACCCCTACTTCCAACTCCCTCTCCCCAAATCCACCGGCCGCGAACTCTTCGGCCAACAACTTGCGAAGCAACTTCTCCAAAAAATCGAAAATCGAAAATCAAAAATCGAAAATCTAATCACCACCGCCACCCGCCTCACCGCCTGGTCCATCGCCGACGCCTACGCCCGCTTCCTCCCGAAGATGCCCGACGAACTCATCCTCTGCGGCGGCGGCGCCGACAACCCCACCCTCGTCCGCATGCTCCACGAAGAACTCGCCCACATCGCGATACGCCCCCAGGGAACCCGTAGCGTCAGCGCCGGCCCATCTCCCCATCACATACCCGGCACCCTCCCCGCGCAGGCGGCACAAAACCCCTCGCACATGAATCCCCCCACCATCTCCCGCATCGACCAACACGGCATCCCCAACAAGGCAAAAGAAGCCACCTCCTTCGCCCTCCTCGCCGCCGCCACCCTCGACCGCCTCCCCGCCAACCTCCCCTCCGTCACCGGCGCCACCCACCCCACCCTCCTCGGCGTCATCGCCCCCCAATAGTCCATCGCCTCCGCAACGAACATTCATCCCTGCCCGGGTCTCGCAGGCTATAATGATCCAGAGTCCTGTCGTGGCGCATCTCTTTTTTAAGTGGGAGGTTTTTATGAAACGCATGCACGCATTCCTGGCCACCCTCGCATCCACCCTGCTTTTCTCCGCCGCCTTCGCCGCCGACGCCCCCAAGGAAGTCACCCTCACCGGCACACTCGAATGTGCCAAGTGCGAACTCCACCAGTCCGACAAATGCCAGAACGTCCTCAAAGTCACCGACGGCGACAAATCCACCCTCTACTTCCTCACCCAAAACAAACTCTCCAAAGACAACCACTCCCAAATCTGCATGGCCCCTAAAGACAACGTCACCGTCACCGGCACCGTCCAATCCAAAGACGGCAAAAACGAACTCACCCCCACCAAGATCGACTTCCCCAAAAAATAACCCTCCCGGCCCCCACCATAACCCCCAAAGCCCAGGGACTGAGTCCCTGCGGCTCCCCTGCGCACCAAACCACTCCCTCTCCGTGCCCTCCGTGCCCCCCGTGGTTCACCCCCTTCGTGACACTATGAAGCAAGCCTCGCAATCGGGTTAGCCCCAATGGCACAATCACAAGAGTGCACCACAGCACGAGGTCTAAAGCGAAAGGAGGCTTGCATATGCTGTACGTCGGACTCGATGTCCATTGGAAAAAG
>JBQCGD010000119.1:0-84789 GCA_051955985.1 Phycisphaerae bacterium
GGGTGCGTTGAAGTGCAAAAAGAGAAGCGGCGGAATCGTGAGATTCCGCCGCTTTTGTTTTTGCACGGCTCGCAGATCAGTTGTCTGATTTCGACTCGGGACTGATCTCAATCTTCTCGGGGGAGATTTCGACAAGCTTTCCGTCAATAGAACCAACGAGAGGCACGCCCATTTTTTTGTGCAGGATTCTTACCTGCTCCAAGGAGTCGCGGATGGCGGCATCAACGAGCGTGCCGTCGGTAAAGGCAGCTGCAGGATCGGTTAGCTCTGTTTGTGAGCCGTGTGCAGCACTTTTTGAACCAGCGACCATCGATCAACTCGACAGACATTGTCGGGGCGGCCGGTTCCACTCTCTGCCAGGAGTATAGCAGTTCCGGGGGAGGGAATTGTCGTAGAACCGCCATTCATCTGCGAGCGGGCGATAGAGATCGAAGAAATTGGTCAGGCTGCGCAGGTATCGGCGTCGGATCGTTTCCTCGGGAATGGAGTGTCCGCCGAGAAGAACGCGCTTCGCCACGCGTTGGACGGATAGATCCGCAGAGTCGATCCAGATGTAGGAAAGCAGAAATCGGTATCCGATGATTTGAGCGACGCGATCCGATCAGCAAAGCTCCGGCTGGCTCCGGTCGTTTCAAACGCAAATGATTCGCGCAGACTCGCGAGTTCGTCCAGCCGCGCGAGCATAATGCGGCCGGCGGGCATTGCTGCGGCATCCGCGTTGAAACCTGAGATTCCCTTGGCAATGACGTCAGCGTTCACATATTCGAGAACGTGCAGTGCCTGAGCAAGCAAGCCTGGCGCGACGCTGGTTTTTCCAGCACCGTTTGGTCCTGCGATCATTACGACAACAGGATTCGGAGTCGCCATTTGCTATTTGCCTCGCAGGCGTTTCTGGCGGAGTTTGCGTTTTTGTTCGGGGGTGAGGCGGGATTTCTGCTGGGTTTCGGCGTGGAGTTTGGGCATCTGGCCGGGGATGAGCTTGGTCATGTCGAACTGGGACATGGCCTGGGCCATTTTGAGGCGGGAGCCCATGGAGAGGCCGGACATCTTTTTGGCCATTTCGCGGGAGGCGGAGAAGCCTTTGACGAGGCGGGAGACGTCTTCGGCTTCGACGCCGGCGCCGCGGGCGATGCGGCGGCGTCGGGAGCCGTCGATGATGTCGGGGTTATCGCGTTCCTTGCGGTTCATGGACTGGATGATGGCTTCGGTTTTGTTGAGTTCCTCTTCGGGGATCTGGATGTCCTTGAGGGCCTGGCCGACCCCGGGGAGGAGGCCCATGATCTGCTTGAGGGGGCCCATTTTGCGGACGCTGCGCATCTGTTCGAGGAAGTCGTCGAGGGTGAAGGTGGCCTTGGCCATTTTTTCCTGGAGCTTGGCGGCCTTGGCTTCGTCGAATTCGCTCTGGGCTTTTTCGACGAGGGTGAGGATGTCGCCCATGCCGAGCATGCGCTGGGCGATGCGTTCGGGGTGGAATTCTTCGAGGGCTTCGAGTTTTTCGCCGACGCCGATGAATTTGATGGGTTTGCCGGTGATGGTTTTGACGGAGAGCGCGGCGCCGCCGCGGGTGTCGGAGTCGAACTTGGTGAGGATGATGCCATCGAGTTCGAGCTGTTCGTTGAAGGCCTTGGCGGAGTTGACGGCGTCCTGGCCGACCATGGCATCGACGACGAGGAAGATCTGGTGGGGCTTGACCTGGACGTTGACGGCCTTGAGTTCCATCATGAGGGGCTGATCGATGTGGAGGCGGCCGGCGGTGTCGAGGATGACGATGTCGCGGCCGTTCTTTTTGGCGAATTCGACGGCGTTGCGGCAGACTTGGACGGGGTTCTTGTTCTCGCGCTCGGAGTAAACGGGCACATCGAGCTGGGCGCCGAGGGTGTGGAGCTGGTCGATGGCGGCGGGGCGCTGGAGGTCAGCGGCGACGAGGAGGGGGTTTTTGCCTTTGGATTTGAGGTAGAGTGCGAGCTTGCCGCAGGTGGTGGTTTTGCCGGAACCCTGGAGGCCGCACATCATGAGGATGGTGGGGGGGGGATCGACGAAGAGGATGCGCGGTGGCTGGGGGACGGGCTGGCCATCCTCGGTGAATTCCTGTTCGCCCATGAGGCGGACGAGTTCGTCGTAGACGATTTTGACCATCTGCTGGCCGGGCTCGACGGAGGCGAGCACCTCGGTACCGACGGCCTTCTGGGTGACGTCGGAAACGAAGCGGTTAACGACGTCGTAGTGCACATCGGCTTCGAGGAGCGCGGTGCGGACTTCGCGCATGGCGTCGCGGACGTTCCCCTCGGAGATTTTTCCTTTGCCGGAGAGGTTGCGGAAGAGTGTCCCGAATTTATCCTGCAATGATTCGAACATGTGCATCTCTCAAACGTGTGAAGGCAACAACGCGGCCATCCATTTTAGGATGCCGTTCCTCGATCACCAAAGGGGGCTCAGCGTGCCGGCTCGTAGCGGAATTTCTGGCCGCCGACGGCGGCCTGAGCCATGAGGCCGGACTCGGGGAGCGTGAAGGTGATGACGCCGCGGCGGTAATCGGCGGCCGCGGCGGCGCCATTGGAGGCGGCGACGGCGGTTGCGCGGGCATCGAACTCGAGGGTGGACTGCTTGAAATCGACGAAGCTTCCTTCGTTTTCAAAGAAGAGGACTTCGGCGTATTTCTGGGCGCCAAGCTGGGCGCCGATGGAGCCTTGGGAAACGTCGGCGTATCCGACGAGCTGGCCGCGCTGGAAGACTTCGCCATTGCCATGGGCGCCGCCCACACCGATGGCCGCGGTGATGACGCGGGGGAAGACGACGTAGGCGTAGGCGGTATCAAAGAACCGCTGGATGGAGGGATCGATTTCCTTAAAATCATGGATGGCGGCCTGGGTGCGTTCGGTGAGGAGCTGGCGATCGACGGAATCGCCGGGATTGGGGTGGGTGCCACAGGCGGCGAGCGTCATGGTGAGTCCCGCCAGAATCGTGCGATGTTTCCAGTGCATATCGACCTCCCGTCAGAGCGCGAAAAGAAAGATTCTATGCGGGGCGGCTCTTTCTGGCGAGGCTTGGCGCAGATGGGAGTTGATCGCCTCTCCCCCGGAGTGACTCACCTCTGGCGCGGGCGGTGGGTCCTGGGCGTGTACATCTGCTGCGCCATGTGTCCCGCCCACACTCCCATGAGGGAACACGCGAAGAACCAGAGGATCAGGGCGTTTTCGCCGCCGACGACGGAAGCTGCGGAGTAGCCTACGGCCTGCGTGATGCCGGCGAAGACGACGACGGGGACGAGGAGCGCTGCGCCGATGCGGTAGAGCGCCCGGCGGGGCATGATGAGTCGTTTTTCGCCCATGGCCGCGCCGACCATGATGGCGGACTGCAAGAGGAAGAGCATGACGACGATCCAGACGGACTCGGCGATGAACTTAACGGCGAAGGTGAACATCACGACGCATACGCTGAGGGCGGCGTGATAATCGGCCAAAAACTTGGTGATGTGCCGGCTGTCGATGACGGTATCGGGCTCGCCTTTCTCCGGAACGAGCTGCGCAAAATAGGACTCGGCGAGAGGTTGAGGGACGATGTCCTGCCCCATGACGCGCTGGTAAACGGAGCGGTCGGTGATGAGGGTGGCCATGTCGCCCTTGATGGATGCGAAGGCGCTCTTTCCGGTGGTATCCACGACGAAGGGCTGGCCGTTGAAATCGAAATCGCAGGGCTGTTTGGCGTCCTTGGGGGCGCTGACCACGCCGTCGCTGTTGATCCGGAGGGGGGGGTATTCCTTGTCGTAATTGGCGGCGAACTGGTGAGCGAATGTGAAGAATTGGGAACGCTGGCTGAGCGCCACGGCTCCGGAGGCAATCACGACAGCGAGGATCAGGGGCAGGAGGGTGACCCAGAAGGGATATTGCGCGGCGGCGGGCCAGGACTCCGGCTTGAGCAGCAGCATCACGAACCGCGGCAGCAGTGCAGGGGGCTTGGGATAGGCGCGCACGATGCCAGGCGGCCGCGGCACACCGACGCCGGCGCCTGATGTCTGTGGCTTTGCCCCTGGCTGCTGCGAATCCATGTCCAATCCCTTGCGGTGTCTGAAAAAAATTGAAACCACACTATAGCAATCGGCTTCCCCCGCGCCCAACCCATGGGGTGCTCCATCGGCGGATGAGGCAAACAAAAAAGCCCCGCGGGCTTCGCGAGGCTTTTGTTTGTTTGTCGAAGGGGGGGATCCGGCGGCTTATTCGTTTACGCGGCCGAGGTATTCGCCGGAGCGGGTGTCGATTTTGACGACGGTGCCCTGTTCGATGAAGTCGGGCACGTTCACGATGAGGCCGGTTTCGAGTTTTGCGTCCTTGCCGACGTTGCTGACGGTGGCGCCCTTGATGCTGGGGGGGCAGTCGACGATCTGGAGTTCGACGGTGTTGGGGAGTTCGACGGAGAAGGGCTTGCCCTGGTACATGGTGATCTGGACCTGGGTGTTGGGCTTGAGGTACTGGACGGCTTCACCGACGACATCGCCGGAGAGCTCGATCTGGTCGTAGTCCTCGAGGTTCATGAAGTGGTGCTTGCCCTGTTCGGAATAGAGGTATTCCATGGGCTTTTGTTCGAGGAAGGCTTGTTGGAGTTCATCGTCGACGCGGAAGCGTTGTTCGATGATGGAGCCGGTGCCGGTGTCGCGGAGCTTGACCTGCATGAAGGAGCGCCAGTTGCCCTTGGAGACCTTGGCGAAATCATGGACGGTGTAGAGTTTGTTGTTCCATTCGACGGCGATGCCGCGGCGGAGATCGATCGCTTTGATACCCATGGATTCCTCGGAGAAGTCAGAAGACAGGAGTCAGAAGTCAGGAGCCTGGGGAAGCGGGACCTTCTGACTTCTCAGTAAAATGCCCCCATGGGGATTCGAACCCCAGTTACAGGCGTGAAAAGCCCGTGTCCTAGGCCTCTAGACGATGGGGGCGTCCGGGCGAAAGAGCTCAGTAGTATAACGGCGGGTCATTGTGATGACAAATGAGTTGGGAGGTGTAAAGTTGAAAAACGGGCGTGATGGATAGAAATGCTGGGAATCTGGACGGAAAGAATCGGTATTTGGGGGGTATTTGAACGTGTTTTCTGTCAGCTTCGGCGGCGGCGTGCAAGGAGGGGGATCGCTCCGGCGAGGATTGCGAGGGAGGCGGGCTCAGGCGCTGCGGCGGATGGAGAGGCGAACAGTGTAGCGGCGGCGGTGGTGGCAGGAGAGGTCATGGCGACGTTGCCCGAGACGCGGCCGAAATTGTTGACGACGTCGGAGAGATCGGAAAGGTCGACGCTGGCGGCGCCGTCGAAGTTGCCGTCCGTCCAGAGAGAGGTTTGGGCCCCGACGTGATTCAGCACGGTGGAAAGATCAGAGAGATCGACGTGGCCGTCGAGGTTGGCATCGCCGAGCATCATTGCGTTGAAAGCGAGGCCGTAGGTGTCGCTGGTGCTGACCTTGTTGGCGGTCTGCTTGACGACCTGGAGATCGTAGGCGCCGGCGGGGAGATTTTGGGCGTAGAGATACTCGACGTTGTCGACGGTGCTGGCGCTGGAAGCGACCAGGGTTCCGGCGGAGTTGTAAAGCAGCAAGTCGAAGTTGTTGATTCCGGTGATGGTGGTGATGCCGTTGAGGACGGAACCAGCGGGGCGATACCAGGTCAGCGCAGTTGAGAGCGTGGAGGGGGAAGTAATGTTGAGCAGGTAGTGGGAGACCGATACCGGTTGGCCAACCTGCGACGAGAGGGAGGCGAGGTCCCAGCCGGCGCTCCCGACGGTGGCACCGGTGGCGGGGGTGGTGGAAGTATTGACAGTGGTGGGGCCACGTTTTCCCCCAGCGAGCGTCTGGTAGGAGGCATATGCGTTGACTACGCCGGCACCATAGGTGGGATCGAGCGGGGCGGTGGTGGTGTGGGTCCAGCCGACGGGCTTGCTGGCACCAGCGAGGAGGAGGGCCTTGATGGTGCGGGGGTTGACCGCGAGGGCTTCCGTGGAAGCGGAGGTACCGCCGGCGCCGGCCTGGCCGGCCTGCACCATGACGGCGGCGACGCCGGAGACATAGGGTGTTGAAAAGCTGGTGGCGCCGCCGGGCGCGGAGATATCGGGTTTTGAACGGCCGTCGGAGGTGGGCCCGACGCTGGTGATTCCGTTGCTGTCGCCGACGGTGATGACGTTGTAGGCAGTGCCGGGGAGTTGGGGGGCTCCGGAATTCCCGGCTGCGGTGACGAGGATGAGGCCGTGGTTGGCGACATAGTTGTCGTAGAATTGGATGGTCTGGGCGGCGGCACTGGCGCTTGTGTTGCCGAAGACGAAGCTCTGATTCATCACGGAGACGGGCGGGGCGCCTGCGGGAGCGAGCGGCGTTTGGAGGGGGGCATTGGCGACGACGACGTTGTTGAACCAGTAGTTGGCGTTGTATTCGACATCGGCGGAAACACCGGGAGCGGCGCCGAGGTATGTGGCGAAGTAATTGGAGGCGACCTGGGTTGCGTGGCTGGAATTGAGGCCGGAGGTGTAGGTGGTGGTGGGGGAGGCGCCGACCTTGCCAACGTAAGTGGGAGTCACGGTTGAATTGACAGCGGGGTCATATTCGTAGTTGTTCTGGTCGTACTGGGGGTCGTAGGGGGCGGTTCCGTTGGGGTCGTTTGGGTTGTAATAGGTGCTGGCTTCGGCCTGGCCGACGGAGACACCAGCGCCGGTGAGCTCGGGACGAGCGGCGCGGAGCTGGGCAACGCCAATGGCGTCGAGATCCGTTGCCTGGGCGGTGGACGGGAAGAAAGAAGCTCCGGAGAGGAGGGCGGCCAAGAGGAGCCGATCCGCCACCGCGCGCCGATTGTCATACATGGGAAACGTCTCAACTGCAAAGCCGCCTCGCAGTAGTACTATGACTCCAAAACGTGGCATGCCAAGCTCTTCCGGAGCTTTTTTCAACGATTTGTCCGATAATCTTCGGGTGGTTTCACCAGTGCGATGACATTCGGCGGAGCTTCCCGTAATCTACCGGCAGCCGATGTAGCGCCCGGGTGGCGGAACGGCAGACGCTGAGGCCTTAAAAGCCTTTGGAGAGTAATCTCCGTGTGGGTTCGACTCCCATCCCGGGCAATGGGAGGGGGGGATTGCAGATTGCCTTCTTTACCAAAAGCTTACAGATGGGGCGGCAGGGCGGGGCGCTCGAGCTGAACTTCCTCAGATGCGGTATGACAGTCCGACCGGGGTTGTGCGTGTCTCGGGTTCGATAATCATTTGCCTCGCCATGGTTTATCGCATGTTGTGGTTCTCCATCGCCCCCCTTCAAGTAATAAACACGACCAGGTTGGTGCACAAATTGACAACCGATAATTCCGCAGTATTCTCGAAGTGAGCAGTAAGGCGTACTAAATCCAATGCCGGGCCTGTTCGTGCGGCAATTGGAATGTGGCGGCGTAGCGGGCGAGGAATACACCGGGACCTTTCCACGGCCCCATTGGATTCTCTTCCCCGCCTTCGTCTCGTGGCCGAAGGTGGAGTTTGCCGGAGCGTCTATGTTTCCGGCCGTTCGTTGTCTCGCAGGCGGCTGCTCCTTCACGTCCCCTGCGCTTTCCTCTTAGAGGATCGGAGAAAATCACATGAAGCGTGCGATTCTGATTACGGCTGTAGCTGCTGCGCTCGGATGGGGCGCCCTGAACGCGTCGGCTCTCACCTACACCGAACTGGCGTCCGGCACGTTCGGCAGTGCCACCCTGCCGGGGAACGCCCAGGAATACTATCACGACACTTTCGGATTCGGCGCTTATTACTACGACATCTATGGGCGCGTTATCAGCAACGCCGCTCCGACGACGACTGCACCGGGCGCCTTGACGCAAATCAATATGAATTTGTGGTCCGGCACCGATGTCGATCTGTTCCAGATTCAGATCACGGACCCGTCTACGTTCACGGCTTACATCGCAAACTCCACGAATAAACTTGTCCTCTTCAATTCGCTCGGCAAGGCCCTCGCGGGGGTCACGGGAGGCGCTTCGGCTTCGACGGATCCGAATGTGATCAAGGGGAGTGACATTCCGGGGCTCGTGGCAGGCACCTACTACATCGGGGAATCGAATCCGGGTGGGCAGCCTTTCAACAGTTCCGGGACGGCTATTTTTGATTTCAGCAGCCCCGGCGAAGTTTTCCCGCTTGCCGGCGTCACGGACCAGGTTCTTTCGAGCGATCCGTTCCAGGCGTGGGGTCTCTCGAATGGCGCTTCCTTGATCGGGCCGAGTTCGTTCACTTCCGGGCAGACGTCCATTTTTCTCTCGGGCGCGTCTGCGGTGGTCACGCCCGAACCCGCCTCGTTGGCGCTCGCTTCGGTCGGTGCACTGGGGTTGTTTGCCCGTCGTCGACGCGTCGCTCGTTAAGAGCCTGTCGCATAGAACAAGAAAGGTCGTGCGTCCTGTTGGATGCACGACCTTTTTCTTTTTGCCGCAGGGTGGCTGACGAAGGAAGCCTCACTTCAGATACCGTCGCCGTCGCGGAAGCCGCCGCCGCGGACTTCGAGTTCGGTGACGGCGGGGCCGTTGATGATGTTGGCGAGGGTGGCGTTTTCGAGGCGCGCCGCGGCGTAGTTGCGGATTTCGAGGAAGATGCGGCGGAAGCTGCACTTGGGTTCCTGGGAGCAGCAGTGGTAGCGTTGGACGGAGACGCAATCGATGGGGGCGAGGGCTCCATCAAAATGGCGGACGATTTGCGCCATGGTGATTTCGTCGGGTGGTTTTCCGAGGATGAATCCGCCGGCGCGGCCGGGGAGGGGGCGTACCCACCCCTGCTTGCGGAGTTCGATCATGATGTGCTCAAGGAAGCGCTTGGGGATGTCGTTCGACTCGGCGAGGACGCGGATGGAGAGGGGCTCCGAATCCTGTCCCTTGTAGTGGCGCGCCAGGTGCACCAAGGCACGGAGCGCGTAGTCTGATTTGGCCGATACCTGCACAGGATCCTCTCCGTTGTCCACGGGGGGGCAACGAATTACTTCTGTGAAACGCTGGATGAACGGATGGTGAACTGCCACCAAAGTACCACGCAGGTTAAACCTTACTCGGTTGTGCGCGCAGCAGCAAAGCGTCGGGGGAAAAAAACGCATTTATATATAATCAGGGCGCTTATTTTCCGGTGCGGCTGTTGTCGAGCTCGGTGATGACGCGGGTGGGCGTGTAGCTGTCGCGGAGGACCACCGGCTCCAGCGGGCGGGAGGGGGAAAAAATCGCAAGGACGGGGATGGCGTGTCCCCCCAGTTTTTCGTTAAACGCACTCGCGGGCGGATTGTCCTGGCTTAGATCGGCCCGGAGGAGGAGGGCGCGGCTGTTGTGAAAGGCGTCCTGCACGGATTGCGCGGAGAGAACAAAGGCTTCAAGGCTTCGGCAGTTGATGCACCAGTCGGCGGTCCAATCGACGACGACGGGCCGGCCGTCCTTGAGGGCGGCATCCATCAGGGCGACGTTGAAGGGAATCCAGCGGCCAGTGGTTTCGTCGGGGAGCAGCGCGGTCTGCTGGCCGGCGGCGCCGGTGGATGTATTTTCAGTCGTGACGACGCGGGCACCCATCCAATAGACGGCGATTCCGAGGCCGATGCCCACCACCAGCACGACGGCACGAATCATCCAGATGGTTCCGAGGTCCATGGAAGGAGTGGGGATCTGCCCCCAGCCCCAACAGATCAAACCGAGCACGACGCTTCCGAGCAGCACCCAAGGCCACATGGTCACGTTGGGAATCAGGGTGATCAGGTAGACCGCGACGCCGAGCATCACGATGCCGAGCCCCTGCTTCAGGAGTTCGCTCCATCGGCCGGCGCGGGGGACTTTTGCGAGCGCCTTGGGGAAAGCTGCGAGGATGAGGTAGGGGAGGCTCATCCCGACGCCGACGAGTGCGAGCATGAGGGCGGTGAGGGCGGCGGGCTGGACAAGCGCCCAGCCGAGGACGCCGCCGAGGTAAGGGGCGGAGCAGGGCGTTGCGAGGAGTGTGGCCATGAGGCCGTTGGTGAAGGAGCCGGCATAGCCACCATGGCTGGTGTCGACGTTGTAAACCGCCTGGGGTGGATTGATGGTCCAGACCCCGAGCATGGAAAGCGCCAATGCAATCACAAAGAGCGCCATAGCGATCAAAAACGCCGGCGATTGGAACTGTTGGCCGTAAAACAAGCCGAACAACTTCAATGCCAATGCCAGCGCCACAAATAAGGAGATCACGCCCGCCGAGAAAGTCACGGCATGGAGAACTGCCAGTTTGCGATCACCGTGGGCCTGCTGTACGAGCGAGAGCACCTTGAGGGGGATGACCGGGAGCACGCAGGGCATAATGTTCAGGATGGCCCCGCCGACGAGGGCGAAAAGCACGATCCATCCGAGCGAGATGTCGCGTTCCGCGGCGTTGTAGGGCTTGTAGTCACGCTGCTTGATCAGGGCCACCTGTTCGTCGCTGGAGAGGAGGGCGATTTCTTTGCCGTCGCCGATGGGAGGCGGTGGGGGCGTGGTGGCGGCACCCTGGGTGGCGGCCGGCTGACTGGTCGCGGGTTGTGTGGCGGGGGGCTGGTCGTGCGGGGCTTCGGCAAATTTCTGTTTATCCGCGGCGGCGAAGAAATCCGGGTCGTTGTCCTTCGTCGCGGCGCCTGCGGGCGCGATGGTCACGGGGATCTGGATTTTTTTGGTCTGCGGCGGATCGCATGCGTCGGCGTTGCAGGCCTGCGTGGTGACTTTGACGGTGATGGTCGCCGCTCCTGCGGGTGCATCCTTGTCGATGGTAAGGGGCACGAGGGCGTAGACGGTGCCTTCGTAGATGGAGAGGGGCTTGTCGGTGCTACCCGGGGGCGCGGGAATTTCCTTTGCCTGGGGATAGCGTGTGGCGTCGGCGTGGATGCCCGGGGGCGTTGTGGCCGCGATGGAGGTTGCAATTAAAAACTCATCGTTGGGGTGGGCGCTTTGGACGTGGAAGGGGGGATCGATGGTGATCTTCACGGCGATGCGGGCCGTGCTGCCCTGCAGGATGGGTTCATTGCTGATTTTTGCGGTGACGTTGACGGGGCCGGGTCCGCCGAACTGGGCCAGTACGGGCCCGTTCCAGGCCATTCCTCCCGCCACCAGGATCATCAGCAGCAACACACGACGAAACAGCCCGAGAGAATAGTTCATGTGGATCCGAAACATCCGAGTAGTACACCCGATGCAGGCGAATGCATGCCATCACTAAAAAGTCGCCGCCAAGGCGAAGGTATTTCGTTTGAGGGTCAGGGCAACTGCCCGGTCCAGAAGACTTTTGTTTCTGCAGGAACGTCGGGAGCGCTCAATAATTGCTCGGGGTTCTTCCATGCGGGCACGCTGTAATACTGGGAGGGCGTTCCGGGCACATCCTTGAAGTGGACGAGCCGGGAGCTGCCATCGAAAAACGCCATATTCCACGCATCGAGCTCTTTGCCGTGCCTGCCGACGGCATCCAGCATTTTTCCGGCGTTGGGGGTTGCGGTGAGCACGGCGATCTGATTGAGGTTTGCACCTCGATCGAAATACTCCACCCAGAAGCCTTGCGCATCGGTCATCATGAGGGTGTGGGAAGGGTTGGCGACGAGGTTAATCCGGTGGTATTGCTCAGCGCGAACGAGGTTGTCCTGCTGTGGCGTGACGGAGAGGGCAAACATGCGTCCATTCTGGGGGCTTACGCCGGGGGTTGAGACGTTGATGGCGTAGCCATTGTCCCGGTGATCGGTGGTGGAATAGCCGCCGAGTCCGAGCCTACTTTTCAAATCGGCGGCGGGGCATTCAAAGGCGGTCTTGGTGAGGTAGGCGAAGGGAGCGAGTGTGTCTGCGGGGTCGTAGGGACGGCTCATGATGAAATCCCACGCGCGAAGGTGCCAGCTTGGGCCAAGGGTCCAGTTGGGCGGATTGACTTCCTGTGCCGCCGGCAGGTAGTTGTCGTACGAGGTCGCATAGGCGAAGAGCCCGATGGAAATCTGACGGACATTGGATGCACAGGCGGCGTCGCGGGACACAGCTTTTGCGCGGCCGAGGGAAGGGACCAGAATGGCGATGAGAATGGCAATGATCCCCACGACGACCAGCAGCTCGATGAGGGTGAAACCGCTGCGGGCGCGCGCCTCCGATGGAACCGTTGGGATGGACATGACTGAATCCCAGCAACTTGGAGAAGACGCTTAACTCCCACGCCATCTTGAACTGTACCAACAGTTGAGTTAAAGTCAATCGACAAGGTCGTGATTAATTAATTTCGACTAAGCCTTACAGTTCGGTCGGGAGAAAAACATGCGTAAACACCAAGTGCGCGCCATATTCGCGGCCGCCGTGGCGGGCGCGACGCCGGCTCTTGCTTCGTTCCCGCCGCCTACGACTGCGGACCCGGCGGGTTCCTCTCTTGCGACCATCAACACCAATTACGGTTCGGTGCAAACGTATTCGTCGCTGGTGGGTTTCAATCCCAACACGTTCGAGCAGGGGCCGGACGTGCTCTGGTTCAAGTATGTCAGCGACGGCGTGACGGCGGTTCGTTTTGACACGCTTGGGACCAACATCACGACCGGGGGCGGCGGGTTCACGCTGCCGAGCACCAACGAGACGCAGATGGCTCTTTACACCGCGAGCGGGACGCCCGTCGCGATTTCAAAGAACACGGTGAATCTCCACGGCGATCCGATTCCCATTTACCCGACGTTCAGTTCGGACAAAGGCGCCGGCGCGAGCAACACCACGCTTGGGCAAAACCAGTACACGCCGGAAGAATTGACGCAGCTCTATCTCGCCCCCACGCAATCGACCAATCCGCACTGGACGCCGGACCCGTATTCGACGACCTACTTCACCGGGTGGTCGGCTCCGGGCAACGAAGGGAACTCGCAGAAGTACTATCAGCCTTACTATCCCACCAATCTGAACGAGTACCACGTCTGGTCCACGGCATTGAGCCCGATCATCCTGGATAACAACGGCGATCCCGTGTTGAACACGAGCAACCAGACGATGTCGCAGCCGGGCTGGCGGTATTACGACTATGCCCGCATTGGTCCAGGCTCGACGTGGAATCGTTACCAGGTGCTTCCTGCCGGGACGTACTACCTGGCGGTCTCTTCGATTTCGCCGACGTTCGCGGGGGACACGGGAAATGAAGCCGTGCTCGAAGCGCCGATTCACTTCGACTATGACACGTTGCAGAATGAACCTATTCTTACGGGGCCGCTGGGGACGTGGCAGTATTACCTCGACACCACGCAGAACTCCTTCTACGGCACGGTGCAACTGAATGTGACGCAGGCGCCGGTGCAGACGCAGACGGTCGCGACCCTCACGGGTTCCACGGACATGGTCCTGAACGCGACGACGCTGGTCGTGACGAACGGCGGGAATTACAGCGGCTCGCTGCAGGACGGCGCCTTCCAGGGGCTGCTCACGCTCACCGGCGGGACGCTGACTCTCTCGGGGAACAACACGCTGTCCGGGGGCATCACGCTGGCGGGAGGCGAACTTTCCGTCTCGACGGATGCCAACCTCGGCGATTCCACCCAGGCGATCACCTTCGCCGGGGGAACTCTCGGCATCACCGGCACGACGCTCACGACGCTCACGCACCCGCTGTATTGGACGGCATCCGGCGGCGGCTTCGACATTGCGGACGTGAATAACAGCGTCACGACGGCTGCGGTCTTGAACGGGGGCGGGCTGACCAAGACGGGGGCGGGCACTCTTGTCCTGACGAAAGCGTACACCACCACGGCTCCGACGACGATCGCCGCCGGCAAACTCGAACTCAGTCCGGCCAGCGGCACTACGCAGCCGACGAACAACACGTCGACCGCGGGGATCTCGGGCGCGGGGAGTCTCAGCGTGGATGCGGGTGCAAATCTCACGTCCGATGCGATTTCGGTGAACACTCTGACGATCGGCGGGAGCGTTCACATCCGGGCGAACGGGAATTCGACCAGCACCTTGAGCGCCCTGATCCTAGCCGGCGGGACCGACAACTGGACGGGGGCGTTCGACCTGACGAACAACAAGCTGATCGTCAATGACGGGGGCATTTCTCGCGCCAGCACAATCGCCACGCTGCAGAACGAGATCAAGTACGGAAAGGCCCACGGCAACGCGGGCCTGTTTACCTCCAGCACGCTGCCGGCGAACGTCACACTGGCGCTCCTGGACAACGCGGTCCTGAACAAGCTGACGTTTGGCGGGGTCAACGTAAACGCCGACTCCATTTTGATCGCGCCCGAACTTCTGGGGGATTCGAATGCCGACGGGAAAGTCGATCTGACGGACCTTTCCACGGTTCTCAACCACTTCGGGACCATCACGAGCGCGTGGACCAGCGGCAACTTTGACGGCGGCGCCACCGTCGACCTCACCGATCTCTCGGACGTTTTGAATAATTTCGGACTTACCTATCCGACGGCCACGTCCGCTCCTGCGATCGCATCCACCCCAGAGCCGGCTTCACTCGCGACGCTGTCCCTCGCCACCCTTCCGCTGCTGCGCCGGAGACGGCGCTAGTTGTAACCTCGCCAGAAAATCTGCACTTCCTGGGAGCACAGGTCGATCGACGGGGGCGAGCCGACGGCCGCTCCCGGCGGGGGGACGGGAATCTCGTTGCTGTGGATCCATTGCCAGGGCCGGGCGCTTCCGTCGGCCATTGCGCAGTTCACACAGAGGCTGTGGCGGTTCTGCTGATTGGGATGGGCGACCTGGTCAAAGACGTCGGCGGACCCGCTCATGGTCGTGATTCCATCCTTGTCGCCGGCGGAGAAGACGCTCACGCTGGGATAGGTTCCGTCGGAAGCGAGGAGGGTGCGGCTCGGATTCACGACGGGTTTGAGCTGCTTGTAGAGTGTGCGTTCAGGCGGGGGGAGTCCGAAGGTTCGGGCGCGCGGGGCATCGGGCAGGCACTCGTTCATCGCGTAGCCCATGGATTGGTAATCGCCGGTCGTGACATCGAGCTGGCCTTCGGGGCAGACGAAGGTGGAGCTTGCGAGGTAGGCGTGCTTAGTGTCCGCCATCTGGGTGCTGGTGAGTTGGATATTGGTGACGTACATCCAGAGGGAAGTTTCCCAAGTCATGTCGCGCGTGGGCGCGGTCAACTGCACGTAGGGGATGGGCAGGATGCCGTAATCGACGGCGTAGGCGTTGAACCCGAGGCCGATCTGGCGGAGGTGGGTGAGGCAGACGACGCCGCGGGAGATTCTTTTGGCGCGTCCAAGAGAGGGAATGAGCAGCGCGATCAAGACGACGATGATCGCCACCACCACGAGCAATTCGATTAAGGTAAATCCACGGCGCAGGGAGGGATGGGGATCCGAAGAAATCTTCCCGCTCATCGGCATTTTTTACACTTCCCAAGCGGTTCAACAAAACACGACTATATAGTGTATATATTTATTGACAAGCAGAATCTGCCAGAATATAAGGAACCTGATTACTTCCAGCGCTGGTGTGACATGCGTAAAGTTTCCGTGGGCGTGGTTCTCCTTGCGCTGACTTCCGCCGTCGCAAGTGCCGTGCAGACCCCCGAGCAACGCGCCGATCCGGGCACGGGGCAGATTCCCAACGCCGACGCGCTGGAGTACTACGGGGGCACCGTTTCGCTGAATCAATCGATCACGGGGTATATCCAGGGGGCCGTCTATCCCTACCAGGCTTCCCTCACCTGGTACAAGTACATTTCCGACGGCGTCACGCCCGTCAGCTTTGACCTGTTTGGCAGCAACATGGGGTTTAACGTCGGGGGTTTCGGCGGGAGCAATTTCGGCGAGCTCGCAGTTTACGACAGCAACGGTCGCTTCGTGGGGGGCAACCAAGGCGCCCGCACGCCTGCGGACGGTGACAGCAAGGTGGCGATCACCATTCCGGAAGGGGCACCGCCGCCGCCCGGTCCCGATTTCAGCCAGCCTTTGGATCCGACTTCGGCGACGTACCACTATTCGAGCAACTGGTATCACGACAATGACCAGGGGCTACCGAAGCTGGATTTCGTCAATGCGGCGCAACCTGCGCCAACCTGGAATGCCAGCAATCCGGATCACGGCGGGACGGTCGGTTCGATTCCCAATTCCGTGGCGGACTGGGGCGAATACAAGGTGCTGGCCCCGGGGGAATACTTCATTGCTGTCACGGGCTACAGCACCTACTTCGCGGGGGATCCGCACGACATCACCGATGCCGGCACTGATACGGCCAATCCGTTCGGCTTCGTCACCTATCACGCGATGACAGGCACGTACCAGCTCAACGTGCGGCGCCTCGGCGATCTGGATCAGAGCGGCGCGGTGAACTCTTCGGATCTCGCTCTTCTGATTCAGAAGATCCAGGACCTCGCCCCCTCCAGCGGCATCCCGCTCGATACCAGCAGCGGCACGTGGGTTGGCATGCCCGCGGAACTCCAGGTGTTCGATCTCACGGCCAACGACCGCATCGACAAATACGACCTCCGCACGTTCGAACGCTACACGGGGATCTTTATGACCCGGACGCCCGTGAACGTCGCGACACTTAACGGGTCCGGCAGCATCACCATCGACGGGCAGGCGTATACGGTTTCGAGCGGCGGCAATTTTTCCGGGACCCTGCAGGACGTCGTCCTTCCCGGCAACCTCGTGCTCACGGGCGGCACGCTGGTGCTCTCCGGGAACAATTCCTGGTCCGGCGGGACGTCGGTCACCGGCGGCATTCTCTCCATTGGTTCCGAGGCGAACCTGGGCGATCTTTACAGCGATGTGACGCTGAACGGCGGGACCCTCCGGGTCACGGGCACTGCGTACACGAACACCTACCGCACGTTCAGCATCGGGCCCGCCGGAGGCACGATTGAAATCGCCGATCCGAACAACACACTGACCGTGACGTCCACGCTCACGACGGCCGGGACGCTTACGAAGTCCGGCCCGGGGATCCTTGCATTGGGGGCATCGCTCAACACCGTTTCGCCCCTCTCGATTTCGGGGGGCACGCTTCAGTTCAATCTGACTACCAGCAGTGCAGTCGCCGCCATTTCCGGCGCCGGGAACCTTGCGGTAAATTCTGGCGCGGCCCTTACCAGCGATGCGATCACGCTCCACACGCTTACGATCGGCGGCAGCGTTCAAATCCGCGCCAACGGCAATTCCACCAGCCAACTCAGCGCTCTGGTGCTTGCCGGTGGAACGGACAACTGGACAGGCGGACTCGATCTGACCAACAACAAATTGATCATCAACGACGGCTCGATTTCGCGATCCAGCACCATCGCGACGCTGCAAAATCAGGTCAAATACGGAAAAACCCACAGCAATGCGGGGCTTTTTACTTCCAGCGTCCTTCCGGCGAACGTCACCCTCGCGGTTCTCGACAACGCTGTGCTGAACAAGTTGACCTTCGGCGGTATCGGCGTCGATGCGAGCTCGATTCTCATTGCTCCCGAGCTAGTTGGAGACGCGAACGCGGACGGCAAAGTTGATCTGACCGATCTTTCCACCGTCCTGAACCACTTTGGCGCCCAGACGAGCGCCTGGACCAGCGGCAATTTTGATGGCGGGGCGACCATCAACCTCACCGATCTTTCCGACGTGTTAAACAACTTCGGCCTTACGTATGCCGGCGCCGCCGCCGGCCCGGCTGTCGCCGTCGCCCCGGAACCCGCATCGGTCGCGTTTCTTCTTTTCGCAATTCCCCTGGCATTCCGCCGTTCTACTTCCAATAACAGGAGCCGTCTATGTTGAACCGTCGCCGCATTCCGCACATCGCCTTGGTGGGCGCGATCTGTGCCTCCGCCGCTTCGCTTTTTGCTGCCAACAGTGCTCCCTTGATGGGCCTGGGCGGCGCGCCTGCGAAAGCGGCAGGCGCCGATCAACCGGCCATCACCGGCGACGGCAAGGCGGAAGCCACCCTTACCATGGATGTTCGCCGCTACGACTTCGAAGGGACCAAGACGTACAACCGCATGTACATGCCGACGGGGACCAAGCTTTCGCCGACCAAGCCTGAGGGGGTCACGAAGGAACCGCACTACGACGGCACACCCAAATATGGCACCATCAAACTGGGCAACGGCACACCGAGCCAATTTACCGTGGCAATCGATGAGTCGAAGAATCAGGACGCCAAGATCTACTTCGACCTCAACGGCGACGGCGATCTCACGAATGACAACACCGGCACGTGGCAGCAGAAGCACGAGGGGAAGGACGGCGCGCTGCCGATGTACCAGGGCACCTGGACCTTCACGCCCGGTTACAAGATGGCGGACGGCAGCAACAAGGTCGAACAGTATGCCCTCAACTTTTACTGGCAGCCCGGCCGTGGCACGCTGAACTATTACAACGCATCGGCTCGCGTCGGCAAGATCGAGCTCGGTGGGAAAAGTTATGCCGTCACGCTTCTGGAAAACGACGCCGACGGCCTCTTCAACAAGCTTTACGATCCCAACAAGCCGATCATTGTGGGCGAGGAAATGACCAAGCCGGTCTGGCTGATGCTTGACGGTGACCAGATGGATATCCGCGGCACGTTCCCGTTCGGCGGCATGAACTATCTTGCCACGGTGTCGGACGACGGCTCGCACCTCTCGCTCGCGCCCACGTTCAAGGTCGTGCAACCCCCGCGTCCGGTGGTGAAGAACAACATGTTGCAGGCGGGCGCCGAGGCGCCGGACTTTGATGCCCTCGTCTGGAAAAAGGGGATGACGGGGCTCGACACGAACAGCCGGATCAAGCTCTCCGATTTCCGCGGCAAAAAGATCGTCGTCCTCGACATGTGGGCCACCTGGTGCGGCCCGTGCATGCGGGGCATCCCGCACCTGAACAAAGTTGCCCAGGCGGTCGCGGGGCAGGATGTGGAAGTCATCGCGCTCAATTCGTTTGACGACCAGGAGCCGTTCGAAAAGTTCGCGATGGGGCAGGGCAAGGATTACGTTTTCACGCTGGCGCGCGATCCGGCGGGAAGGGATGAAAACGGTAACACCATCGCCAAAAAGCTCTACGGGGTGAACGCCATTCCGGCCACGTTCATCATCGACAAGTCGGGCAAGATCGTGGCGGTCATCTCCGGCTATCTGGAAGGGGACACCACACTGGAACAAACCCTCAAGGGGCTCGGTGTGAAAATCGATTGAGGCATTCTCCCGAATAGGCTCGAGCAGCCTGATGCAGGCATGCCGTCCGCCTGACCACGTGCCACTCGGAAATTGCGTTTGGCCTTTCGAGCACTCAATAAAAATCCCCGGTCCAGCGCCGGGGATTTTTCATTTTCACTCGTCCATCTTCCCAAGCTCATCCGTTTACATTTTTCCAGCTTGTCCGATCCCCCGGTGGACGCCCGCCGTCTTTGAATCCAGAACGCGGTTCCGGCGCCGTTCGCCCTGCGGGGAAGTCCATCCGAACGCTCTCCTCTCTCCTGGCAGTCTGCTGCAGCCGCTCAGACGCCCAGCGCAGGTTATCGGCGACCTCGGCGGCCGCATTCGCCGCCTCAAGGACCAGAGACGCCGGCGCCTGGTCGACGCCGCCGCGTTCCTCGATCGCTCGCAAAATACGCATTAGCATTTCGAGACGGACACATGCGGCTTGGAAGTGCAACTGCGCAAATCGCTCTTTTGCCCCATCACTTGGAAAAGATTGTTCGAAGAGCCCCATGGGTACTATGACCTATATTCCGTCTGCTGCGAAATCCTGACGCATCGTTGCGTCAAGTCGATTCCCCCCCCCGCGCCTTTCGGCCAAAAACGCCCCTTCTCTGGGAAAGCTCGCCCCCCACTTCATGGGAGGCAAATATAGTGCCCTGTCACCGCGTTAGGCTCGCCGCTACAATCAGCTTTTTGACGTTCGTCACAAACATTCCATGAACAATTCATCACGCGTCCATGTCAAGCTGGTGATCGATGGGGCCGAGATCGAAGGCGCCGTGGAACTCCCAGCCGCCCCTGGCGAGAATCCGCCGCGCCGGCTTCTACTCCCTGTGCTGCAAAACCTCACAAACGCCATCGTCACTCTTGCGGAGCAACGCGTGTTGGAAAACGGCGCACCGGTCACTTGCGCCAAGGGCTGCGACGCCTGCTGCCGGCAGATGGTGCCGGTCTCGCCAACCGAAGCGTACGGGCTTGCCCATCTTCTCACTCAGCTTTCCGCAGCGCACGCCAAGCGTATCGGCAAGCGCTTCGCCGAAAATGCGGCCGCACTCCATCGCGCGGGTTTGCTGGATAAGCTCAGGAACCGCCACAGGCTCTCGCAGGGTGAACTCGCCAAGCTCGATCGGGACTATTTCGCGCAACAACTCCCCTGCCCCTTCCTGGAAGACCACGCCTGCTCCATCCACCCGCAGCGCCCTCTCGCCTGCCGCGAATTCCTCGTCACCAGCGACCCCCGGCACTGCACGGACCCGGGTAGCGGGAAGATCAACCAGGTTCAACTGGGGGCGAAACTTTCCCGCGCCCTCCTCGGCACGGAAGCATGGCTTCCCCTCACCCTTGCGCTCGAGCACGCGGAAACGACTCCGGAACAACCGGCCGCGTTGACACCGGCCGAAGACCTCACGAACCTTCTCAACTCGCTCCGCTGACTGCTGAGAATGGAGAAGCGAGGAGAAATAATCAGGCTCCGAGCGCCTCCACCACGCCCCACAAATCCTCCACCACAAAATCCGGCTTTTTCGCCAGAGGATTCAACACCTGGCCCGGCCGTTTCACAAACGCCGTCGAACACCCCACCATGTGGGCGCCATCCAGATCCCACGCATGCGCGGCCACCATCAGCATCTTGCCCGGCTTCACGCCCGTTTCTTCAGCCACGTGCAGGTACGCCTTTGGTCCGGGCTTGAACTGCTCCACTTGCTCCACCGAATACACCTCCTCCAGATACCGCCCGATCTCCGCAAACTTCACCTGCGCCTTGGCGGCCTTCTTCGTCCCATTCGTCAACGCCACCAGCCGATACTCCGCCTCCTTCAATCGCGCCAGCGCGCTGGTCACCTCCACAAAACAGGGCAGCCGCTTCATTCCTTCGGCAATCGAGTCGGCATCCGACCGCGGCACGGCGACCCCCACCTTCCCGGCAACCACCTCCACTGCGGCCCGCGCCACCTTGTCGAACGGCACATACGCATCCGTGGGAATCATCGCCATCCACAGCGCCTGCATCTCAAGAAACCATCGCTCGCGCATGCCGCTCCTGCCAAACAGGCGCTTAAAGACGGGATCCAGCGCGCGCATGTCCAGGAGCGTTCCGTTCAAATCAAACACGATCACCTTCACGCCCATGAGAAATCTCCGCACGGTCTCGCACTTCCTCATCATGCGGCGCGGGCCGATCCGTTCAATTTCAGCCCAGCCACCCATTCGCACATGGCAAAGGGGGCCCTCGATCTTCGGCTTTGGCGAACGTGTAACTCGTCCCTGCACGCCTCCGTGCTCCCCGTGATTTCCGCGATTTCCTCCCCACATTGCACACCGCCCCGGAATCGCGTACCCTCCTCCGCTTGCCCTTACTCACAGGAGTCCTCCATGCCCCGCATCGCAATCGCGCAACTCCGCGACGGTGACCTTGTCGAACAGCACTTCGTCCTCGCCTCCAAGCAGATGGGGCAAACCAACTCCAACAAGCTCTTCATCAAGGCCGAATGCACCGATGCCACCGGAAACGTCCACGTTCGCATGTGGAACGCCAACCGCGACGGTTACGACCGGCTTCCCAACACGGGATTTGTCCTTGTCCGCGGCCGGGTCGAAACGTACCAGGGCCACCTGCAACTCATCGCCGATTCCATCACCGCCGTGGAGGACCCCACCAAGCTCGACCTTTCGGAACTGATCAAGCACACCCGCAAAAATGTTCCCGAAATGTACAACCGGGTGAAGGAAATCCTCACGCTGATCAGGGACAAGCAGCTCCAGGCCATCGTGGCCGAATTCCTCAATGACGCCGAGATCATGAAGAAGTTCATCATTGCCCCGGCGGCGATGGGCATGCATCATGCGTGGATCGGCGGCCTTCTGGAGCACACTGTTTCGCTGCTGGAACTCGCCGTCCTCATCTGTCCGCGCTATCCCGACATTGACCAGGACCTGGTCATCGCCGGGCTGTTTCTGCACGACATCGCGAAAACTGTCGAACTCTCCTACACGGCCGGCTTTGATTACACCGACCAGGGCCGCCTCATCGGACACGTGGTGCAGGGGGCCATCTGGATCGACCAGAAGGCTCAACTGGCCGCGAAGAAACTTAATGAACCGATCCGCAAGGACCTGCTGATGGTGCTCGAGCACATCCTCCTCTCGCACCACGGCGAACCGGAATTCGGCGCGGCCGTCTGCCCCAAAACGCCGGAGGCGATCCTGGTGAACCTGATCGATAACCTTGACGCGAAAACGCAGATGGCGATCGATGCCGTCGCGGCGCCGGCGGAAGACAATACGTGGACGGAGTATCAGAAGGCCTTCAATACGAAGTTGTACCGCCCGTCGATCACGATCCGCGACTAGTTAGCAGTTATTAGTGTATCCGTATATTAGGACCTCGCCGTTGTCCGCACGGACATGCGGGCTGGCACCTAATAACCAATACCTACCATACGAATAACTACTTCGCCGGCTGCGCCCCCGCGGTTCCGGCTCCTTCCTTTACGGCTTCCAGCGACCGCTGCCAGAATGCCTGGTAAGCTTCGCTGGCTGACGCGAACTTCCCTGCCTCAATCTCGCTGGTCATCTGCTCGGTCAGTGGCACCATCTTTTTCGCCAGTGCCACCGCGCGCTCCGTCTGCTCCTTTGGCGTGTCCGACAATTTGAACAGCGTGCCCGCATCCAGCTTCCACTCGCCGTCGACCCTCTTCACCACCACGGTCCCGCCGGGTTGCTTCGTCGCTTCGTCGGCCGGGATTTCAATGATCGCCGAATCCCCCACTCTCTTTGCTTCGGCTCCCTCCACGGCCTTCAGCCGCGACTCCAACTGCTTCGAATTGACTCCGAAATATTGTTCCGCCTGGCCGCCAAACCGCTGCTCCGCCGCCTTCTCGAGCTTGTTCGTCGCCAGGATCAACTTCACGTAGGCATCGACGGTCGGCTGCTGCTCCGGCGAAACCACCAGGGCTGCGTTGATGGCCTTTTCATCGGTCGACTGCACTGCATTCAAGAACGACGCGATCGCCTTTTTGGGAGTGGAATAATCGGCGGGCGTTTTCGCCGGCAACACCTCCCCATGCCCGGTCGCCGTCTGGGTCGCATTCGCGCCAAACGAAAAGCTCCCGCCCGCCGCCATCGCAATCACCGCCGCCAACGCCATCCGCTTTACCATCGCCATCGATTCACCTTCCAAGGAAATATGTTGCAGCCCCGAATGCTAAGCCGCCCAACGCGCCAACGCAATGCAGCCACGCACGCGACGTCTCTGGTGGTGGGGGGGCTCAGACATCCAACTCACATACCACCGGAAAGTGATCCGACGCGAACCTCGCCATCTCCGGCTTAAACACTTCACATCCCTTCACCTGCCCGCAAAGCTCCGGCGTCACGAACACATAGTCCACCCGCGCCGCCGGGTGGGAGGTCGTGAAACTCGTTCCAAACTCGGCAGGGGGGTGATGCAACGCGTGCGCATCGACATACCCGCGCTCCAGAATCTCTCTTACAACGTCCCGCGGCACTTCCCACCCCTGCTTACTAATCCGCCCCTTCGTCTTTTCCCGCAATTTCTCCGCCTCTACAATCTGCGCCGGGTGATAGGCGTTGAAATCGCCCGCGATCACGTGCGGCCTTCCCCGGAATAACTCCCCGATCGCAAACACCCCCGGCAGTTCTTTCAACCGCTCCTCCTCATCCGCAATCGTCTCCCGCGCGTGCAAATGCACACCCACGATCGGCAACTTGCCCGTTTTCGTCTCCAGGACGACATGACATGCCCCCTTCGTGAATCGCCCATCGAGTGCTGCATGATTTACCGCTTCGACGATTTTTAATTTCGACAGCACGCCCACCGCCCCCTCCTTGTTTCGCGGGTTCTCCGCCCGGAACCGGTCCACTATCACGCCGCCCCGTCCGACCCGATCGGCGAGCTTTTGAAACAGTCCCTCTTCCCAAGCCTCGGCCACCATTACGACGTCGGGATCGGCCAGCCGAATCACCTCGGCAAGCGGGTCAATTCGCCCCTCGCCCCCCTCGAGAATGTTGTAAGCCATGATCTTCATTGCACCACCTCAACCGACGACATACCGCAGGAACGGGATTTTCTGGAGGATTTTCGTCACCAGCAGGCAACCAAGAAATAGCGCCAGCGTCCACGCGGGAGCGGCAATCAGCGTGTTTGGATGCACGGGCATTCCATGGCGCTTGAAGATTTCCCAGAGCCCCATCGGATGAATCAAATAGATCCCCAGTGACGCCGGGGCGATCCACCGGCAAAGCTTGGCGAGCCATTTCCGCCCGCGGCCAGCGCGCCGATACCAGTCAACCGTCAACGCAAAAATCGCCAAGGTCATGGACATGACCGCGGGGCTGGTGAAATCCCAGTAAAGCTCCATGGCGACGTTCATTCGGGCGACGCCATCGGCCATCGCGTGCGGGCCCTTGGCGGACCAGATGCCCCTCCCGGTCGAGCCCACGCCGATGATCACCCCCGCGATGCCACCGATGAGCATCGCCCACGAGGTCAAGCGGCCAAGCGTCGACCCAGGCGTATTGGCCAGCACGTAGCCCGCGAGGAAGTACCCGACATACGGCACGAACATCTCGAACGCCGTGGGCTGAACCCACATCCGCAGCGCAATCCGCAGACTGTGGTTGATCGTCACCATGCAGAGCGCCAGGGCTGTTACCGTGATCAGTTCCGCCCGGTTTCCCCGACGCACAAACGCCCGGAACATCGGCGTAAACAGATACAGTCCGAGGATCAAGAACAAAAAGTAGAGATGAAATGCGGGCGTTCCGAGGAAGAAGAGCTTTGCGCATTCTGGCGGGGTCAGCTGCGTCTCTCCGACGTAATACCGCCGCCAGACCAGGTACGCACAGCTCCAGAACACCAGGGGCACGGCCACCCGCATCACGCGCCGCTTGAAAAACGCGCCCATTGGCTGGTCGGTCGGCTCCAGCAGAAGCGCCCCTGAGATCATCACGAACATGGGCACCGCCCACCGGCTCATCGCATCAAAGCACAACGCGCCCCACCATGAGAGCTTGTTCACCTCCTCCGTATGCACCACCCCCTGCCCTGCGACATGAATCATGACCACCGCCACAGTGGCCGCCACCCGCAACACGTCGGCATACTCCCAATGCTTTTTCCCTCGCACGGCGGAAGGTTCCAGTGCTAAGGAAGGATCGATGCCTGCCGTCATTCACGCCCTTTCAAACCAATTCGAACGAGTTCACACGAGTCAAACGGAGCGGGCATGATACCGGCAAGAGGGGGCAACTGCCGACCTTCGGCGGATATATTAGTTGAGCTGAGCCATGCGCAAAACGTATCTAAACTTGCCCACATTTTCCTTGCTATGGCCGGATGTGCATTTAGAATTTGTTCCAGCAGTTCTTCATTCCATCGCTGTTGCTCCATCTTGATTCCACGCCCGCCATCCATGCCGATGGCGGGTTGGGTTTGTGTGGGATTACTAATCGAATAGGAGATCGACCATGGAACGAAAGCACTCCTGGACCTGGCTCCCCACGCGTTTCAACAGCCTCCCGGCAGGCGAATCCAGATCTTCTCCGAAACGCCGGCCTCCAATTCCTTGTCTCGAACAGCTCGAAGACCGCGTGCTACTCTCCGCCGCCTCTTCGGGTGGAACCGACGCCATCCTCATCGGGCTTCTTAAAGGCGAGGTTGACCTGCGCAGTTCGCAGATCAGCTTCCTCAAGACGGTTGAGGGCCTCAACACCGGCACGCAGGCCCAGTCCGATGCGTTGTGGAAAATGACGGACGCGTTCGCCAAAATCGATTCCGCGGTTTCCGCCCTCACGGCCGACGCCCTTTTCACCGCCGGCCACAAAGTCGACTCGAAGGGGGAGGAATTCCTGAAGATCAAACTGCAGGACGTGATCATCTCGTCGTTTGCCAAGATCGACCAGCAACTCGGCGCATTCGGTGATGGGTCGGTGGACAAACTTCTGCCGGCGGTCAAGGAGATTCAGAGCAACACGAGCGAATTCCTCACGAATCTGTCGCAGCTTCCCGCGGTGCAATCGAAGGACTACAAGGAACTCGGCGGGTTCCTGAAGATTCAGAATGAGCTCTTCAAAGTGGATGTCATCCTGGATACCGCTGCCAAGTTTCAGGACTTCCACTTCACCCACCACACCGACAAAGCCTCGACCACCCTCATGGCCAAAATGGACACCACCTTCAACAAGATCGACTCGGACATCATCGCGGTCTTCGGCGACGGCTCGGTCGCCCAGGCCATCAAGGGCGACGTCGATGCCCTTAGGGTGGAAACGGAGGGCGTTCTCATCGGCCTTCTCAAACCCGCGCCCGTCGGAACGCCCACCATCACCGCCCTGACCACCACGCCGACCTCGGACACCATTGGCTGACCCACCCCTGCCCCACACAGCGCGCGGGGCCGGCCCCACCTCACTGGACCTGCCCCGCGCTTCCTTCTCGCCCCAGGCTGGCTTGTCGATTAACGATTGAATACCGTTCAAATGACCATCTTTCCCCCATCCTCACCGGCGGAGTCCACTTCGAAGGAAAGTGCGTCGCTCGAATCCTCGTACAACACGACGCCCTATTCCATCAACGCCTTCCCGCAGACGACGCCGAATCGGCTTGCGGTTATCGCCGCCCTGTTCGGACTTGCCTCCCCGAAGCCGGAGAAGTGCCGCGTGCTCGAACTGGGCTGCGCCGCCGGCGGCAATTTGATCCCGATGGCGCTCATTCACCCGCAGTCCGCTTTCACGGGCATAGATCTTTCGGAGCGCCAGATCGCGGACGGCCGGAAAGTCATTCAGCAACTGCAGCTCCCCAATCTCCACCTGCATCACAAGTCGATCCTCGACATCACCCCTGAGTTCGGCCAATTTGATTACATTCTGGCGCACGGCGTTTACTCGTGGGTTCCGCCGGAAGTTCAGTCGAAAATCGTGGATATCTGCAAGCGGAACCTTTCGCCCAGCGGCGTGGCCTACGTCTCGTACAACACCTATCCGGGCTGGCATGCGCGCGCCGCGATTCGCGAAATGCTGTGGTATCACACCGAGCACCTGGAAAGTCCGGATGCCCGCATTGCTGCGGCCCGCCAGCTTCTCGCGTTCCTCACGCAATCGATCCCCGCCACCGAAACCGCTTACAGCATCCTCCTGCGGCAGGAGCTTGCGCTATTGCAGCGAACGCCCGACACCTACCTCCTGCACGAGCATCTCGAGCAGTTCAACGAGCCGTTGTACTTCCACCAGTTCATCGCCCGGGCCGCGGAGAGGAACCTGCAGTACCTCGGCGAAGCGAACCTGGGCGCCATGATCCCGGCGAACTTCGGTGCGGAAGCCGAAAGCACGCTCCGGGCGCTCTCCCCGGACCTGCTCCACATGGAGCAGTACATGGATTTTCTCCGCAACCGGATGTTCCGCCAGACCCTCCTCTGTCACGACAACCTCTCGCTCGACCACTCGCTGCGGCCCGAACTGCTCAGGCAATTCCATATTGCCAGCCCTGCGAAACCCGACGGTTCATCACTTTCCCTCCACGACGAAACGGCGCAGACTTTCTGCATGGCCGGCGGGGGCGGGCACCCGAAACTCACCACCAGGGATCCGCTGATGAAAGCGGCCCTGTTCCACCTGTCGCAGATCTACCCCGCCTCGATGCCGTATAAGAAACTGGTCATCGAAGCGCAATCCATTCTCGAGAAGCAGACGGAGTCCGGGGCTGCGGCGGGCGGGCGGAATAGTGGGTCGGGCCACATGGAAACTTCGTTGAAAGAACTCCCGACGCGCCTTCTGAATGCCCATCTCTCGAACCTGGTCGAACTGACCCTCACCCCGCCGGCGTTCACGGTCACCCTCTCCTCCCATCCCATTGCGTCGCCGTACGCGCGGCTTCGTGCTGCGGCGAACGAGAAGATCACGAATCTACGGCTCGAGACGGTCCAGCTTACGGAACCGTCGCGGCTGCTTCTCACGCATCTCGACGGCCTGCACGACAGAGCGGCCCTTGCGCGGGTGATCGAAAATTACCTTCAAAGCCATCCGCCGACGGAAGCACTGCCGAACCCGGAGCTTTCCCGGAGGGAGCGCGCCGCGAGGTACATCAGCGAAGCGTTGCCGCTGTTTGCCAAGTCTGCCCTCCTTGTTTCATAAGGGGCCGCAGGGTGGTGAGGCGGGACATGGCGGATCCTGTTTCCACCGGGCCTTTCGATCCCATACACTTTTGTCATGACGGCTGTCCCGGAAGAATCCTCAGCGCTTTACTGCCCGACCTGCTCCTATGACCTCCGTTACACGACCGAACCGCGGTGCCCGGAGTGCGGCTCTCCGTTCGACCGGAAGGAACTGGCGGTTTCGCGCATTCCGTGGACGCACCGGAAAACGCTGGGCACCTTTGGCGCCTGGCGCGGGACGCTCGGGCTTGCGATCCGTCCGTCGCAGCGGCTGGGGCAGGAGATCGCCTTTCCGATAGATGGGCGCACGGCGGGGCGATTCCGATGGCTCAATGTGTTGCTGGCGGCGCTGCTGCTTGCGGCCGGCAATGCGGTGCTCTTTCCGTTCCTGGACCCGGACCTTTTCCGGATCCACATCAGTTACACGTATGACGTGCCGGGCCTGGCTCTCGCCCGGATTGTTTCGCCGGCGTTTGCGCTGATCGACAATCCGGGGAGGCTGTTTATCGTTCCGATCGTGGCCTTGGTCACGTTTGCGGCCCTCTCGTGGTGGACGCCGTTTCTCGTGTGGGTCACGGCGCGATCGTCACCGGCGCGTCCGCGTGCTGCCGCACTGAGTCATTATCTTTCGGCGTGGTTTCCGATGGCGGTGGTGGCTTTCTTTCTGGACCTGGGCATTCTCGTGGTCATCCGGGACAAATCGGGCGATCCCTCCACGGCGGGGATCATCGCTTTCGTGGTGTTCAACGTGGTTGTCCTCTGCACGTGGTGGTTTGCTCACATCCTCCTTTATGGCCACGCCACGAACGCGGGCATTCTCCGTGCGGCGATTTTTGCCATCCTGCATCCTGTGGGGACCTTCTTTCTCTTCTACGTGGTGTCGATTGCGACGCTTTTGCTGCTGGGCCTGCTGGCGCTGATGGTCGTGAGCGTCACCACTTGATTGCAGCGCAGCGTCGTCTTCGGCGGCGGGGCCCGCGTCACTTCGCCGTTGTGGCCGGCGCCATGAGCATACGATCCAGCCAGAAACACCCGTCCGGATCATTCCAATCCACGGGCTGGCCGGGATAGCGGTATTTCACGTCTCCGCCGTCGTCGATTCCGTTGTCATTTACGGACCAGAATTCCCGCTTTTTGAGCGAATAGGTCCACGCTCCGCCGTCGGAGCGGAACAGGTCAACGGGGACTTTCTTCAGGTAGGCGGGCACCAGGTCGGCGAGCCGCCCGGCTTCGCTTCCGTGGTCGACCTGATAGAGGCGGAGGGCGAGGCGAATGGCGGTTCCGTCGCCGTTGCACATTGTGCGGAAATGGAGCTTGATGACGTTGCGCGTGATAAATTGGTCCATTTCGATGGAATGGGCGAGGCTCATCACATTGGAGCGATACCGCGGCCAGTCGCAAATGGCGAGGGTCGTCTCATAGTCGCGGCCTCGGGCAATGGCTTCGATCAACCGGCTGTATCGCGCGCAGGTGCGGGTGGCATCGAGGCGCAGCATCGGCACGAGGTGCGGCACGTTGCGTTCCGCCCAGGCTTCTGTGGCCAGCATCTCGGCGCGCTCGCCGACGAATCCCTTGGCGAATCCCCGTTGTGGCGCAGCCTTTTCCTGGCATCGTTCGATTTCGCGCTGCCAGCGCTCCCGATCGAGGCCGTGTGGGTGGCCAGCGTTTTGGAGCTGCAGGTCGGGCGCGATTTCGAGCCAGCCGTCCTCACCGACGGACCGCACAGCCATTGCGACGAGTTGATGAATCAGCACCGGACCGTCGTCCAGGACTCGCGCCAGCCATTCGATTTTCTGCAGATCGTCGGCTGCGGCTTCTTCGTCGCCCATCGAATGATGCACGAGCGCCGCCATCCGCAGGAAATTGGCCAGCCCGCGGATCCTGCCGAGGCCTGGGGCGCTCCAGACGATCAGCGAGGCGGGGACGGGATAGCCCTGCCATTTGGCGGCCGGGAGATCGTCGAGGATCCTGAGGACCTTTGCGTTTTCCCCAAGCATTCGCTGGCCCAGGGCCATTTGCTTTTCGTCCAGGGGCAAGGGCGTGTTGCCGGGACCTTTCATCGGGCTGACCAATTCCGACTCGTCGGCATCGAGCAAGAGCGCGCCGCAGGCCTCCGTGGCGAGGTCGTAGCCGCTTTTTCCCTGGCCGAGGGCCTCGACCATTTCGTCGCGGGTGGTCGCCTCGCCGCGGCTGCGGATGGCGGCGAGCTCGCGGTTGAACCGCCCGGCTGCCAGCTCGTACCAGCACGCCCAGACGGCGGCCAGAGCGAACAGGTTGAGCGCAGACCAAGCGGCGAACCGCCTCAACCCGCGCCAGGGCGACTGCATTCCATCGCGAGTTTCCATGGCGACCCCTTCAAGACGCCGGCGCCTTTCTTATACCCCACAATCCTTGAACGCGATCCAGGCGTCCGGCCTGCGCTACCGGATAGCGTTTGATCTCGTTGGAGGCGCGTGGGTGCAGGGTGTAAGCGATCGGCAGGTGTGCGCGGGGAATGAATGACATGCGATCTCCCTCACCCTCGATCAGCATGCATGCGAATTTTAATCTTACGATATGGAAGGGCGAGAGAAATCTGGGAATGTGGAGTTCTTTGCACTACCCCCGCCCCCGCCCTCCCCGGGCTTTCGTTTCCCCCGCTGCCCTTTTTTTCGTCATTACTCGAAGTTCTCGTAGTCGTGGGGCTTGACGGTTCCGGCATCAGCGACGGAGACGTGGGGTTCGTGGCCGTTGTGGGAGCCTTTTTGCATCTTGGAATAGATGCCGTGCATGACTTGGTTGATGAGGGATCGCCAATCGATTTTGCCGGCGACCATGGGGAGGAGTGTTTCGACCAGGCGCATAAGGGAAGCGAGAGATCCGCCTTTCTTTTGTTTCTTTCCCTCCTCCTTGGCCTCCTCGCGGATTTTCTGGGCCTCTTCGTGGATTTCCCGTTCCGCCTTTGCGACTTCAGCGTCATCGGGGATGAACTCGGCGGCCTGGGGGGCGAACTTGAAGAGCATGCGCTTGGCCCAGGAGACGGGGATGCCGAGGCGACGGTGGGCTTTTCGGACGGCGCGTTCGGCGGCTTTTTCGCTGATGGGGCGGGGCGAGGGGCGGGGTGCGAGGATCAGGCCGAGGGCGGCGCCGGCAGCGAGGGAGAGGGTCAGGTGCTTGCGGACGAAGCGGGTGGGGCTGACGGTCCGCTGAAGTTCGCGCTTGGTGCGCAAGTAGGTGCAATGCAGATTGCGGACTTCGTCGGCGCGTTGGCGTTCCAGTTCTTCGAGTTGTTCCGAAAGGCTCATGAAGTTCTCCAGTGGCCGCGGTCAGCGCGGTTTGTCGGGCTGTTTTTGGCTGGTTTTGTCGGGCTCTCCGGCTTTTTTGGAGAGGGCTTTCTGGGCGATGAGGACGACGGTGCCGGCGACGCCGAAGGTGAAGAGGGCGAAGATGAGGAAGGACCAGACGGCGGGGATGCCGATGACGTCGGTCAGGATTTTAAAGAGGCCGATGAAGAGGAAGATGGTGCCGAGGATGGCCATGACGCCGGCGACGGCGTAGAGGAGGACGTAGAGGACGATGCGGGCGACCGTCATTTTCGCCTGGGTGAGCCAGATTTTGAGCTGGATGTCGGCGAGGCGGACGGTGCTGGCGATGAGGCGTCGGATTCCGCCGCGGTTGGCGTGGCGCCAATTGGCGACGGACTCGCGTGCCCAGGCTTCATCTTTATGTTCGGTAGACTGCGGCGGTTCTGAGGTTTGTGACACCATGGATTCTGTTCCCACCTGCAAAATGCCCACGACGCGCGCCCCGACGCGTGAAAAAGGGAAGAAGCACCGCGAAGGTGCGCTGCGGAAGTGCGCTGCGCCGATTCGCTGGCGACCCGTTGGCCGGATCAGGCCGCCCCGCGCTGAGGAGGGGGGCGACACAGTGCCCGGAAGTGACCAGCAGCGGGTTACCGCCGCTTAAGGATCAGTCCGGCAACAAAACCAATGCCAACAGCGCTGCCGATGGCGGTGAAGGGCTTGCGTTGGACGAAGTCGACGACGCCGTCGTTCACGTCGGAGGCTTTTTCCTTGGCGGAATCGACCCAACCGGCGGCTTTGTCCTTGGCGTCGGAAATGCGATGGGAGGCGTAGCGTTTGGCCTCGCTGCCGAGATCAACGACGGCATCCTTTGCGGCGGCGGCCTTCTGCTTGAGGGCCTGAGCATCGGAGGGATGAATTGAGGACTCGCTGGAGATTGCAACGTCAGTCATGGTCCGCTCCTTTCAAAGAAAAGTCTGGTTACCGCACCTGATCAGTGTACGCCTGGAGGGAGGCAAAAGGATTGCAAATTTTTGGTCGTGGCGCGTTATATTCGAACTTCAGCAGCGTTTAGCCGTAGTAGCAGGCATCCGGCGAGTCGGGGCAATTCGAGAGTCAGATCTCTCCTTACTTCTGTGATGACAACGCTTTGGCGGCAACACTGTGCCAGGGATGGAGTCGCCGGGTGAATTCTGCGCCGTTGACGGGTCCCTCCCTGCCGCCAAGAATGGCGGGGTCTATCGGTGAGTCTTCGAGGTTCGTGTGCTGACGCTTTTCGTTCTTCAGGGTCCGGACAAGGGTCGGCGATTCGACCTGCCGAATGAAGACAACATCAGTCTGGGGCGGTCGAGCGAGTTTGTGCCGCTGACGGACCTGACGGTGTCGCGGCGGCACGCCCATTTGGAGCAGACGCGGGACGGGTGGTTCCTGTTTGATGATGGGGCGGCGAACGGGGTGTTCGTGAACGGGGTGCGGGTGGATCGGCGGAACAAGGTGAAGATCGGGGACCAGATCCGGATGGGATCGACGCTGCTGGTATTCGGGTCGCCGAACCAGAGCGTGACGGTGTCGACGAGCCCGAACGTGGACGTGAAGAATGTGACGAAGCCGGGGGATTCCGCGATTATTTCGACGGTGCCGTCCTCGGATGATTCGGTGGTGCTCGCCGCACCGGAGCCGTCGGCGGCGGCGATGGTGCATTTCCGGGTGTTGCTGCAGGTATCGACGGCGTTGTCGGCGCTGTTCGATGTCGATCAGATTCTGAACAAGGTGATGGACCTGGTGTTTGCGCAGCTGCGGGCGGACCGGGGGTTCATTGCGTTGATCGACGACGAGAACGCGGACAAGGTGAATCCGCGGGTCGTGCGGTACCGGGATGAGGACCAGGTGGGGAAAATCGCGGTGTCGCAGACGATCATTCAGCATGTGATCGCCAAGAAGGAGGGGGTGCTGTCGAGCAATGCGATGACGGACCAGCGGTTCATGAAGGGGCGGTCGGTTCACAATTTGTCGATACGGTCGGCGATCTGCGTGCCGATCCGGGGGCGGGAGAAAATCCTGGGGGTGATGGATATTGATTCGCTGGTGGCGAACTTTTCGTACACGCAGGACCAATTGAGGTTGCTGACGGCGATCGGGCAATTGACGGGGATGGCGATCGAGAACACGCGGCTGTACCAGGAATCGGTGCAGCAGGAACGTCTGGCGGCGACGGGGGAAACGGTGGCGTCGCTGTCGCATTCGATCAAGAACATTCTGCAGGGGATCAGCGGCGGGGGGGACGTGGTGGAAATGGGGTTGCGGAAGAACAATATAGAGGAGGTGAAGACCGGCTGGAAGATGCTGCAGCGGAACCTCGACAAGGTGCAGTCGTTGACGATGAACATGCTGGCGTACTCGAAAGCGCGGAAGCCGACGCTGGAGCTGACGCATTTGCCGCACGTGCTCAATGAGTGCCTGGAGCTGGTCAAAACGACGGCAGCGGACAAGAAAGTGGAGTTGCTGACGGAAATCAGCTCTACTCAGCCGCCGATACCGATTGATGCGGACGGGATTCACCAGGCGGTGTTGAACCTGCTGGTGAACGCGATCGATGCGGTGGAGCCGAAGCGGGGCGTAGTGACGCTGACCTCGTTTTTTGATGCGCTGGAGCAGATGGCGGTCATCGAGGTGCAGGACAATGGGTCGGGCATCGCGGAAAAGGATCAGAAGCAGATCTTTGTGCCGTTTTTCTCGACGAAGGGGCAGCGTGGCACGGGCCTGGGGCTGGCAGTGACCAAGAAGATCGTGGATGAACACCACGGGGAGCTGGAACTTAATTCCAAGGTGGGGCAAGGCACGACGTTCCGGATCAAGCTGCCGATGGAGACACAGCAGCGTCCGGACCAGACGCACGCACCCGGGGCGAGAAAACGTTGAGCTGCTGACCCAATCCGGAGTCGTGCCAAAAGCGTAATCCTCACAGAGTCTGTGCACCTCAGCGGGGCCAATTCGCATGTACCTTCAACATTACAACCTGGCACACCTGCCATTCCGGAACACGCCGGACCCGCGTTTTTTCTACGAGACGCCGCGGCATAACGAGGCGCTGGCGAATCTTGTGTATGCGGTGGAACAGCGGCGCGGGTTTGTGCTGCTTTCGGGAGAGATCGGTTCGGGAAAGACGCTGGTGACGCACCTCCTGCTGCAGCACCTGGAGGATCACGCGCAGGTGGCGCTGGTGCGTAACACGCATTTGAATTCGTCGCAGTTGATCCGTCTGATTTGCGACGAGTTTTCGATCCAGGCGCCGACGCATGCGGACAAGGCGGGGATGCTGCTGGCGATCAACCAGTTCCTGATCCAGCAGCTCGCGGAAGACCGGCTGGTGGTGGTGATCATCGACGAAGCGCAGAATCTTTCGGACAAGGTTCTGGAAGAGCTGCGGATGCTGTCGAACCTGGAGACGTCATCGGACAAACTTCTGCAGATCGTGCTGGTGGGGCAGCCGGAGCTGCGGGACAAGGTCTCGCAGCCGCACCTGGAGCAGCTACGCCAGCGGATCGCGCTATCGTACCACCTGGAGCCGCTGACGCTGGAGGAGATCACGGCGTATATTCAGCACCGGCTGACGGTCGCCGCGGCGGAGGGGGGGCAGAAGGCGGTGTTCACGCCGGAAGCGATCGCGAAGATCGCGCGTTTTTCGCGGGGGACGCCGCGCATCATCAACGGGTTGTGCGACAACGCCCTGCTGTATGGTTTCACGGGCAAGACGCACACGATCGACGAAGGGCTGATCGACAAGGTGCTGAAGCATTCGATGCACCTGGTGTCGCGTCATCGCACGCAGATCCAGTCGCCGAGCGTTTCGAGCTCGCCGGCGCCGCGGGTGCGTCCGAACGCGCCGGAAGCTTTGGCGGTTGCTCCGGAGGCGGCCAAAGCGCCGGCCGCCGCGCCGAGCCCGCCGGACGAAGTGATTCCGCTGGTGGAGGAGGAGGAGACTAAAAAAAAAAATGGCCGGCGGGATGCCGTCAGCCGGGACGAACCCCATCAGCGACCCGATCCCGGAGACAATTCCCTTTCCGAGCCTGCCGCAGAGCGCGTAGAGCCGGTTGAGGGGGTGGCGGCGGGGACGGAGGCGGCAACATCGGCGGGGCCCATCCTGGAGCCGGTGGCGGGGGAGGGGCTGCCGGGGAGTGAAGAAGAGTCGCTGGAATCGGTGGTGGAGGCGGCGGCACAGGCGGCGCAGGCGGAACGTCCTGCAACACCGCCGCCGGCGCAGGCGCCGTCGCTGGTGGCGCGGATGACGTCGATTGCGATGGTGGTTCCGGCGAAACTGCTCTTTGGGTTTCGTTCCTGATCAGGAGTTGACGCGGGCGATCATGGCGTCGGTGAATTCCTTCGTGCCGGCGGTTCCACCGAGATCGCGGGTCCGCACTTTTCCCTCAGCGAGAATGGTGTTGTAGGCGGCCTTGATCCTGTCGGCGGCGGCGTGGCAGGCGGGGTCACTGGTCGTGTCGTGGAGATGATTCAGCATCATCACGCCGGACATGATGCAGGCGAGCGGGTTGGCAAGGCCTTTGCCGGCGATGTCGGGGGCGGTTCCGTGGACGGCTTCGAAGACGGCTGCGTGTTCGCCGATGTTTGCACCGGGCACGACGCCGAGGCCGCCGACGAGGCCGGCACAGAGATCGGACATGAGATCGCCGTAGAGGTTTTCCATGAGGAGAACGTCGTAGCGGGTGGGGTCTTTGACGAGCTGCATGCAGCCGTTGTCGATGATCAATTCTTCGTACTCGACCGAGGGGTGTTCGTCATCATGCACGCGCTTGGCGACGCGGATGAACATGCCGTCGGTGAGCTTCATGATGTTGGCCTTGTGGAAGACAGTGACCTTGCGGCGGCCGCGGAGCTTGGCGTAGCGGAATGCGGCGCGGGCGATGCGCTCGCAGGCGGCTTCGGTGCAGACCTTGAGGGAGGTGACGACGCCGGCGGTGACTTCGTTCTCGATGCCGGAATAAAGGCCTTCAGTGTTTTCGCGGAAGATGACAAGGTCGACATTGTCGTAGCGGGTCTTGATGCCGGGCATGGAGCGGACGGGGCGGACGGCGGAATAGAGGTCGAGTTTTTTGCGGAGGGTGACGTTGACCGATCGGAAGCCTTTGCCGATCGGCGTGCCGACGGGACCTTTCAGGCCGACCTTGTATTTTTTGATGGCGTCGAGCGTTTTTTCGGGGAGGGTGTCGCCGTCGGTCTGGATGGCCCCTTCACCGGCCGGCATTTCGATCCACTCGATGCCGTCATTTTTGCCGGCGAACGCCGCGTCGATCACGTCTCGTGCGGCATGCGCGACTTCGGGCCCGATGCCATCGCCGGGAATCAACACCACTGTGTGCCGTGCCATCCGTACAAACTCCAATCACCCTCAAGCGGAACGAAAGCGGAACATCTGAGCGCCTGCCGCGGTTGGGCAGCTTGAGCAGATGGGTGCGCGGGGGTGCGCACCGGTTTCCATCTCCACCAGCGCTTATCTTATGCCAAATCGGCGGCGCGACAAGAATGGGGAGGGCATGGTGTTGCCAATGGAACTGCGCTGCATGAGGTTAAATGCGGAGTTTGACGGCGGATTCCTTGGCACCGTTGGCCGTGGCGAGGGGCTTGGTGGCTTTGTTGATGTTGCCGCCTTCGATGGTAATGGATTGGTTGTTGGCGCCTTCGAGCTGGAGGAAGGTGGGGACGGGGGTGAGGGTTCGCGGGGAGGTGAGGAGGATATCGGAGGAGTTGGAGATGCGGAGGAGGGATTCGGCGGATTCGTTGCCCTGGGCGGCGAGGCCGGTGAGGGTGACGTCGTGCATGTTTTCGAGGATGACGGCGGGGCGGAGTTCCGGGTTGGCCGTCTGGAAGCGGACGTTGTTGAGCGTGACGGCCTTGGCGTTTCGGGCGTAGAAGCCGTAGGCCGGAATGGGGCCGAGGACGAAGTATTCGCCGGCGATCTGGGGCACGTCGCGGTTGGCGCCCATTTCGGCGGTGCCGCCGCCGCCGAAGGTGAGGTGGATGTTGTCGAAGCTGATATTTTCGACAATGGCATCCCCGACCACGTTGATAACGATGGCGGAGAATTTTTCAGCGGGGCGGTAGCTGCTGAACTGCTTGGTGTCGCGGAGCTGGGGCGGGTCGGTGGTGACGGTGCCGTGGATATTCGAGAAGGAGATGTTGCGGACGAGCGCGGGGGGACGGGGCTGTGTCGCGGCGGTTTCGTTTTCGTATTCGGCGGGTTGAGAAGCGGCGGGGCGGGTGGAGGGCTGGGTGCTGGGGCGGGAGCGATAGCGGCCGGCGGAGATGTTGATGGGGCCCGTGACTTCCTTGAGGATGATGTTGGAGAACGAGAAGTTTTCGAGCTTACCGCCGGGTCCGCAGGCGAGTTTGAAGGGGCAGCCGTAGCATTCCCAGATGATGCAGTTGGAGACGACGACGTTTTCAGCCTGGCCGGAGCCGAAGCGGAAGATGGACCAGCGCGTGGAGAAGGAGCAGTTGTCGACCATAATGAACTTGCAGGAGCCGAAGAGGGCGCAGGCGTCGTCCTGGCATTCGACGTTGCAGTTGGTGATGTTGACGTGCTCGGCGGAGATGAAGTGGAAGCCGTCGTTGTTGGAGTTGACGCGGGAGTGAATGTGGAGGGCGTCCATCAGGACGTACTGGGACTGGATCACGCGGATGGAGTGGAAGGCGCAATCGACGAGGGTGACGTTGCGGACGGTGAGGTTTTCGCAGCGGTAGGCGAGGATGTGGTAGGGGCGGTGGGAGCCAGAGAGGCCTGCGGGAGAGGGTTGACCGCGCGCGGGGGATTTGAAAAGGAAGCCCTGGCCGTCGATTTTGCCGGGACCTTCGACGGTGACGTTGGTGGCGTTGACCGCGTAGAGCAGTGCCCAGTTGCCGTCGTTGAGGGTGGCGTCGCCGTGGAGGGGGATTTCGGTGACTTCGTGGTAGACGTCGGCGTGCGCAGCCCCAAGGAGGGTGGCGCCGGCGGCGATGTGGAGGGTGACGTTGGATTTGAGCCGGGTGGCGCCGATCTGGAAGGTCCCGGCGGGGACGAGGACTTTGCCGCCGCCATCCTGGGTGCATTGGTCGATGGCTTTCTGAAGGGCGGGGGTGTCGTTGGCGTTGCCGTCGCCGACGGCGCCGAAGTCGCGGATGTTGTAAGTGCGTGTGCCGAGGTCGTTGTTGGGGTTGGCGGCGGGGGTGGATTGAGCGTTGGCGAATTTGGGGAGCGCGCCGGCGGCAGCAGCAGCGAGAGGAGCGGAGACGAGGGAGACCCATTGGCGGCGGGAAAGGCCCGAGGCGTTGGTGGTGGACATGAGAAAAAGTGCTCCTGAAATGGGCCGGAGGCACGGCGGAGGAAGAACGACGGGGCTCGGAGAATCTTGCGGGGAGAGGCTAGGGTTTTTACCGAGGTGAATCGTCGAAAGGGGAGGGAAATAAATAGTTGCCGCGGGAAAAAGGGGAGGGGGGAGTATAGACCGCAATTTATTTTGGGGTGTTGCGTTGGAGGAAATGAGTTAACATGGTCGGCACGTTTCTGGAACAGGTCCATTGGTTTAAGGAGTGGATCGATGGCAGGGAACTCCACATCGGATGCTTCGAAGGGGAAATCTTCGGAGGGGTTGAGTCGAAGAGGATTTTTGAAAGGGGTTGGGGCGGCGGCGGTGGTAGCCGACGGGCTGCTGAACCACGTGGTGCCTGCGCCGGCTGCGGAAGCGGCGGCGGAGGAAAATTCGAACGGGATCATAAAAGGGGAGGTGGAGATCACGCTGAAAGTGAACGGGCAGGATCGGCGGGTGAAGGTGGAACCGCGGACGACGCTCTTGAGCGCACTGCGGGACCGCATGGAGCCGGAGGTCACCGGGCCGAAGCTGGTGTGCAACGTGGGGACATGCGGGGCGTGCACGGTGATCATGGACGGGAAGACGGTGTACGGATGTTCGGTGCTGGCGGTGGATGCGGTGGGGAAAGAGATCACGACGGTGGAAGGGCTGGGGACGCCGGAGCACATGCACCCGGTGCAGAAGGCGTTCTGCGACAAGGATGCGATGATGTGCGGGTTCTGCACGTCGGGATTTGTGACCTCGGCGACGGCGCTCTTGCGGGAGAATCCGAATCCGTCGCTGCAGGAAATCAAGGAGGGGTGCAAGGGGAATTTCTGCCGGTGCGGGACATATCCGCACATTTTCCAGGCGGTGGAAGCGGCGGCGAAGTCGGGGAAGCCGGTGTGAGGTTTTCGCCCTTCCAGGGACGACGACGGAAACGCGAAAAGACGAAGAGACGAAGGCCCACGAAGAAAGACATTTTTGGGTTTGGGGAATAAAGGATTGAATCATGGCTGATATGGATACACGGAGCGGGACGGCGCCGGCGGAATCGAAGCAGTCGGACGATCACAAGGGGAAGCGGCGGGTGATGGCGGAGGAGGTGGTGAACGGGCAGCCGACCGGGAAGTATATTGAGGAGTGGGTCGATGACACGACGTTGTCGTGGGGGCCGAAGGAGAGCCATCGGTTCATCAACAAGCCGTTTCCCCGGCCGGACGGGCCGGCGAAGACGACGGGCATGGCGAAGTACACGCATGACATCGTTGTGCCGGGAATGCTGCACGCGAAGTTTCTGACATCGCCGATCGCGCACGCGAAGATGAAGAAGATCGATGTTTCGCCGGCGCAGCAGATGGCCGGGGTAAAAGCCGTGCTGACGATTCCGGGGGAGATCAAGTACGAGGGCCAGCCGATTGCGGTGGTGGCGGCGGTGACGCAGGAAATTGCGGAGGATGCGGCCCGGGCGATCGTGGTGGAGTTTGACGAGCAGAAACATGTGGTGACGGCCGACGAAGCAATGAAACCGGACGGGCTGAAGCTGTTCGGGAAACCGGAGCCGCGGACAAGGGGCGATTCCGGGCGGGCCGATGCGGCATTGAAGCAATGCGATGCCGTCGTGGAGGCGGAATACCGGACCCCGATCTGGCATCACTGCTGCCTGGAAACACATGGGACGGTGGTGGATTTCAGCGGCGGGGATAAGGCGACGGTGTACGCGTCCACCCAGGGAACATTTTCCGTGCACAAGGATGCAGTGAATTTCCTGGGGTTGGATGGGGAGAACGTGGTATCCGTGGTGCATCACATGGGCGGCGGGTTCGGGTCGAAGTTCGGGCTGGGGATCGTCGGGAAATGGGCATGCGCCCTGTCGAGGGCAACGAAGTCGCCCGTGAAGCTGATGCTGTCGCGGCGCGAGGAGCACCTGACATCGGGCAACGGGCCGGGGTCCGTTCAGCGGTTCAAGGCGGGGGTGACCAAGGATGGAAAGCTGGTGGCGCTCCGGGCGGAGCAGTATTCGCTGTCGGGCATCTCGCGGTCAAACCTGGCGGGACAGCCATACCAGTACAAGGCGGGGTCGGTCTACACGGAAGCGTCGATCGTGAACACGAACGAGGATGGGTCGTGCGCGATGCGCGCTCCGGGGCATCCCCAGGCGTGCTTTGCGATGGAATCGCTGATGGACGAGCTGGCGGAAAAGATCGGGATGGACCCGATCGATTTCCGGAAGAAGAACATCGGCACCGGGGAGAGCGCGGACGCTTGGAGCCGGCAACTGGACAAGGGGGCGGAGGTGATCGGCTGGAGCAAGCGGAAGATGAAGGCGGGGGCGGACAGTGGTCCGGTGAAGCGGGGGTTCGGGTGCGGGATCGGCGCCTGGGGCGGCGGGGGGCACAGGCAGTGCATTGTGAACGTGAAGATCAATCCGGACGGGGGCGTGATCGTGGAGAGCGGAACGCAGGACCTCGGCACCGGGACGCGCGGGTATGTGCGCGGGATCGTGGCCGACGAACTGGGGCTCGATTACGACGATGTGCAGGAGAAAATCGGCCAGTCGACGTATGGCGACGCCAATTCGTCGGGCGGTTCGACGACGGCGGCGTCGCTGGCGCCGGCGGTCAAGGATGCGGCAAACAATGCGCGAGAGCAGATGGCCAAGCGCGTGGCGCCGCTGCTGGGCCTGAAGCCGGAACAGGCAAATCAAATTGCGTTTTCCGAGCGGACCGTGTCCGGCAACGGGAAGACATTGAAGTGGGAGGAGGCGTGCAAGGCAGTGCCGACGGCGGGGCTGTCCGCCCGCGGGGAGTGGAAGCCGGGGCTTTCGGGGAACGGGGCGCATGGGGCGTCGTTTGCGGAAGTGGAAGTGGACACCGAGACCGGCAAGGTACGCGTCGTAAAGATGTGCCACGTGCAGGACGGCGGGTTGATCCTGAACCGGTTGACGGCCGAGAGCCAGATCAACGGCGGGATGATCCAGTCGATGGGCGGCGCGTTGTACGAGGCGCGGGTGATGGACCAGGACCTGGGGGTGATGGTGAACGAGTCCTCGGGGTTCCTGGACTACAAACTGCCGGGGACGATGGAGATTCCCGAACTGCATCCGGTGATTGATGACGGGGACACGCGGAACGTGGTGATCGGGATCGCGGAGCCGGCGAACATCCCGGGGATCGGGGCGATTGCGAACGCGGTGTACAACGCGTGCGGAGTGCGCGTGCGCGATTTGCCGATCACTCCTGACAAGATTCTGGCCGGGCTGATGAAAGCCTGATCGAAAGAGGAACATGCGATGAAAGCATTTGAATTTGCGAACGCGCAGAGCGTGGATGAAGCGGTGAAGCTGCTGGCGCCCACCGGGGCGAAGGTGGATCCGGACGAGACCCCGCGCGCGCTCGGGGGCGGCCAGGACCTGCTGACGACGATGAAGGGGTACATTGAGCGACCCCCGCGCGTGGTGAATTTGAAGACGATCAAGGGGCTCGATCACATCAGCGACGATGGGAAGGGGGGCTTGAAGATCGGGGCGACCGCGACGCTGACGGCGATTTACGAGAGCCCGGACGTGAAGAAGAAGTTCCCGGGACTCTCGGAGGCGGCGCATTCGATCGCGACGCCGCAGATCCGGAACATTGCGACGCTGGGCGGGAACCTGTGCCAGCGGCCGCGGTGCTGGTATTTCCGGCTGGAAAATGTGAAGTGCCTGAAGAAGGGGGGAACGGAGTGTTACGCCTCCTCGGGGGAGAATAAGTACAACGCGATTTTGGGCGGTGGGCCGTCATACATTGTGCATCCGTCGGACATGGCGCCGATGCTGATCGCGCTGGGCGCCACGGTGACGGTGGCCGGGCCGGGGGGAGAGCGGAACATGCCGCTGGAGAAATTTTTCGTACTGCCGAGCGACGATGTTCGGCATGAGAACGTGCTCAAGGACGGGGAGATCGTGACGGAAGTGCAGGTTCCGGCAACCCAGGGGAAATCGACATACCTGAAGTTCAAGGAGCGGGACTCGCTGGATTTCGCGATGGCGTCGGTGGCCGCGGTGGTGGAGTTCGGGCCCGACAAGACGGTCAAGGATGCGCGGCTGACGATGGGGGGCGTGGCGCCGATTCCCTGGGTGGCGAGGGAAGCGGCGGCGTCGCTGGCAGGCAAGAAGCTGGATGAGGAGACGGTGAAGAACGCAGCCACGATGGCGCTGGCGGATGCTTCGCCTTTGGAGAAGAACGGGTACAAGGTAATTTTGGCACAGAACCTGATTCGCCGGGCGTTGACGCAACTGAATGTCTGAGCTTGCTGGAGGTAGGCTATGAATCCGCGCAAAACCGCCGTGAAGAATGTCCCGCTGACGCAGTTCTGCGGGGATTTGCGGTCGAAAAAGTTCTACATGATGGATACGATTCCTTCAGCCGCTGAGGATTATCTGGATCCGAGCGGGCACTGCTGGTGTCATCACACGCAGATGGCGCTGGGGCCGGACGGGCAGCATGCCGGTCCGGACAAGTGCGTGCCCGGGCGGAAGTGTTACCGGTCGGCACTGGCATAGGGGGGGCGTGATTTGGCATACTATGGAACATGTTCCATAAAATGAGGTGGATGATGAAAGCTCAACTCGCATTCGGGGCAGTGCTTTTCGCTTGCGTGGCGTTTGCCGCGGTACCAGGCAGCGGGGCGGCCACGACCGGGTCGCAGAAGGTGACGGGGGATTATGTGGAAGCTCGGACGGCGAGCGTCTTTGCCGGGGCTTGCCACTACAACGGCGAACTGGTGACGACCGGCCAGGAGGCGATTGCCGCGTGGGATGTGACGTCGGGTTACTGGAAGGGCGCGAACCTCTCGGGCGTGAAGGCGATGGCGGCGGTCGGTTCAGACAACAACCTCGGCGAGCCCGGGGAACGGCGTTCTGAACTGGTGATCGACAGCGCGGTGAGCGATACGCAGGCGGCGGCGTTCACCGACATGCTGCGGACCGAGTGCGGCAAGCAGATGGGGTCGATTATCTCGGTGCGGCGCGGGCCGGTCACTTTCGTGCACGAGGGGGGATACAAAGTGAAGTCGGAGGGGCTGGGCGCGATGACGGTGAAGCCGATGCCGGACGCGGCGTGCTGCAAGCAGCCGAACCTCGTGTGGTATTCGCCGCTGGCGCCGATCGAGGGGCGCAAGGTGGGCTACACTGTGGAAGCGAATTATTCATCGGAGAAGGTCGGCGACCGGTGGCAGCGCGGTGATGAGAACAGCGCGTTCTACGGGACGTTCGCGTATTGAGACGATGCAGACGCTTCAATGACGCCACGCAAGACACTCAAGTGGTAGACATGGAAACGGCCGCTCTTTTGGAGCGGCCGTTTTTTTGTTGCGCCCCCAACAATCCGGGGGGGTGATGGTTAATCGAGGATGTTCATCGAGACGAGGACGGCCTGCTGGTGCGCATTGGTGGCGGCGGTGAGCTCTTTCTGGGCGGTCTCGAGTTGGGCCTTGGCATCGGCGATGGCTTTCCGATAGGTGGCGAGCTTGGCCTGGACGGTGTCCTCCGAGGCGTTGTTGCGGATCGCTTCGCGGAGCGAACTGAGCGCCTGCTGAACGGGGGAGTTGGCGTCCATGCCTGGAGGGCCGAATCCGCCGCGTCGCCCGCCCGGGTTGGTCGTGTTGTTCGCCCCGCCCTGGTTGCCCTGTCGACCGGGCCCTCCTGGGCCGCGGCCAAATCCGCCGGGGCCACCCGGTCCGCCGCCGACGCGGAGTTCGCGTTTGAGCTGCTGGACTTTCTGGATCTTGGGCTGCAGCGAATCCCATTGGTCGTCATTGACGTTGAGCTGCTCTTTCATGCGGTCTTCCATCTGCTGGCGCATCTGGGCGAAATCGGGAGGACCGCCGGGTCCCCCGGGACCGCCCGGTCCGTTATCGACCTGGGCGAAGCCGATGGTGGCAAGGGACGCGGTGAGGAGGATCGCCGGAATCATTTTTCGGAGCATGGTCATGTCCTTCCTGTAAGAGTGAGGTTGCTCTCTGGGAATGCGGTTGCGGGCGCAGCAGCAAAACCGCCGGAAAATTTTGCGAGTTGACGGAACTGGCGGCGGGAAAGAGGGTGTGGGCGCAACTAAGAGATTGTGAAGAGCGTCGGCACCATGCGGACCGTCGACGGCCGCAAGTCCTTATAATGGTTGAATATGCCGGAATTGAATCTGACAACGCCTCACGAGATGCTCACGGCCGCGCGCGGCGGGAATGCGTCTGCGCTCGGCTTGCTGCTGGAATCGTATTCGAATTACCTGACGCTGCTGGCGCGGATGCAGATCGGGGCGAAACTGCGCGGAAAAGTGGACCCGGGCGATATCGTGCAGGAGGTGTTCCTGGAGGTGCACCGGCAGTTCCCGGAGTTTCGCGGGACGACGGAAGCGGAATTCATGTCCTGGCTGCGGCGCATCCTCGCGGGGCAGTTGGCGCAGACCCTGCGGCGCTTCCTCGGGACCAAGGGGCGGGATGTGCGGATGGAACAGGAGATGGCGGCCAAAGTGGATCATTCCTCGGCGGCGCTCGATCGGGGCTTCGCCGCGCCGGGGAGCAGCCCGAGTCATTCGGCGGCGCGACGCGAGCATTCGGTGCTGCTCGCCGATGCGCTCAACCGCCTGCCGGCGGATTATCGCGAGGTGATCGTGCTCCGGCACATCGAGGCGCTCTCGTTCGCCGAAACGGGCGAGCGGATGGGACGATCGGAAAACAGCGTGCAGAAGCTGTGGGTCCGGGCGCTGGCGAAGTTGCGCGAAGAACTGGGGGCACTGGAATGAAACCCGGCGACGAAGCGGGCAACCCGCGCGACGAACTGGATGAGACGACGCTGCTGTCAGAGGGCCCGGCCGAGGATCCCCGGCTGCTGGGGGCCGTGCGGGAATACATGAACGCGCTCGATGCGGGATTGCGGCCGAGCCGGCGGGAATGGCTGGAACGCTACCCGGAGATTGCGAAGGAACTGGCGGCCTGCCTCGACGGGCTTGCCTTTGTGCATTCGGCGGCGGGAAAGATGCATGCGGCGGAGGGGGCGCCGGATTTTCCCGAGGGAACAATGGCACGCCCGCTGGGGGATTTTCGGTTGATCAAGGAAATCGGCAGGGGGGGGATGGGGGTGGTGTATGAGGCGATTCAGTTGTCGCTGGGCCGGAAGGTGGCGGTCAAGGTGTTGCCGTTCACGGCGGCGCTGGATCCACGGCATCTGGAGCGGTTTCGGAATGAGGCGTCGGCCGCGGCGCACCTGCACCACACGAACATCGTGCCGGTGTATGCGGTGGGATGTGAGCGGTCCGTGCATTACTACGCGATGCAGTTGATCGAGGGAGAGAGCCTCGCGGAAGTGATCCGGGAGTTGCGGAATATCGCGAGCATGACGCCGCCCGGGAATGAGGGCACTGGCGGCAGCGCGAGCACAACGGCGCTTTCCCTTCGCCGGCATGCGGAGGTTGCTCCCGGAACGGGGACATCCTCCGCGATGCACTCTTCCGCGAAACAGCCGGAGGTGACGGCCGCGAGCCTGAACTCCCTCCGCAGCGATAAGCCGGCGGCGTTCTACCAATCGGTCGCGCGGCTCGGACAGCAGGCGGCGGACGCCCTGCAGTACGCCCACGAGGCGGGGGTCGTGCACCGGGACATCAAGCCGGCAAACCTCATGGTGGATGACCGCGGCAAGCCGTGGATCACCGATTTCGGGCTGGCACAGTTTTACAGCGATGCGGAGCTGACGCAGACCGGCGACCTCGTCGGCACAATCGCCTACATGAGCCCGGAACAGGCCTCGGGCAAAGCGGTGGTGCTCGACCAGCGGACGGACGTGTATTCGCTCGGCATCACGCTGTATGAACTGCTGACCTTGCAGCGGGCGTTTCCCGCGAAGAACCGCGAAGAACTGCTCCAGCAGGTCTCCACAATGGAGCCTCGCTCGGTGCGGCAGATCGACAAACGCATCCCGCGGGAACTGGAAACCATCCTCGAAAAGGCGGCGGCGAAAGATCCGGCGGAGCGCTACCAGAGCGCCCACGAATTTTCGGAGGATCTGCGGCGTTTCCTGACGGACGAACCGATCCACGCCCGGCCCCCTTCCACGTGGGACAAGGCGGTGAAGTGGACGCGGCGGCACAAGTCGCTGGCGGTCAGCGCGCTCCTCGTGCTTTTCATCGCCTCCGCGGGGTTCCTGACGAGCACGATCCTCATCGCGCGCGAGCAGCAGCGGACCCAGGCGAATTTTGAACAGGCGCGAAATGCGGTGGATTTCTTCGCGCGCGTGGCGGAAGAACAGATGACCGGCCCGCCGACCGCCGAAGCGCGGCGCACGCTGCTGGAACATGCACTGGCGTATTACTCGGAATTCATGCGCGAACATGTCGACGATGCAACGACGCGCACGGAAATCGAGGCGGCGCAGCAGGCCGTCACGGACATTCTGCAGGAGCTCACGGCCAGCGAGGCACGCGACCGGGTCTCACGCCGGATCGAGATGCTGCAGGAACCCGCGGTGCAACTGGATCTGGTGATGAGCGAACAGCAGATTTCAAATGCCGCCGACCTGTACGACCGGATCTGGCAGCCGGGCAGCATGCGAATCGAACCCTCGGGAACGCAGAGCTCGAAAGCACGGCAGGAACAATACACGCTGGTGGCCGACGAGGGGAAAGCGGGTCTGCAGAAGATTCTCAACACCAAACAGTATGAACGGCTGAAGCAGATCGTGTGGCAGGCGTCGGGGCCCATGGCCTTCAAGGACGCCGAAGTGCTTCAGAAACTGGACGTGACGACCGCCCAACAGGTGCTGCTGAACCAGTTGTTCGAGCAGGACATGGCGGCGCACGGGCCGGGCGGACCGCATGGACCGCGCAATGGCCGCTTTGGTGGACCGATGGGCGGGATCGACGGCGGTTCGGACGATGGTCCACCGCGCGGCCCACGGGGCATCGGAGAAGGCGGGAGCGCCTTGATGAACAAAATGCTGGCAGTGCTGACGCCGCAACAGCAGGAAGCGTGGAAGACGCTGATCGGCGCGCCGTACAAGGGCCCTTCGATGCGCGGGCGGTTCGGCGGACGGCGCGGCGGCGGCGGTGGCGGGTTTGGCCCGCACTAAATAAAAAGTCCAAAACTCCCCGGTCTTTGTGAAATCGGATATTCTCCGGCCATGACGGAACCGGAAACGATACGTCCCCGCATTGGGCATCTCCGCTACCTGATTGTCCTGATGTTGTTCATCGCGAGCTCCGTGAATTATGCGGACCGTTCCGCGCTTTCAGCAGCCAAACGGGGGCTCACCACCCATTTTTATATCGATGCCCAAGCCCTGGGCATGATCACCGCCGCCTGGGGGTGGTCGTATGTGCTGGCCCAGATTCCCTCCGGACGCCTGCTGGACCGCTTCGGCGCGCGGCGGATTTACGGCCTGTCGATCTTCGTCTGGTCGGTGCTGATCCTGCTCCACGGATTCGTGCAGTACATCCCCGATGCCGGCCTCGCCTTTCTCGCCCTCCTGGTGCTGAACTACCTGGTGGGCCTCAGCGAAGCGCCCGCCTTCCCCGGCAACGGACGCCTCGTCGCGACCTGGTTCCCCACGCGCGAGCGCGGCACGGCCTCAGCGATCTTCAACTCCTCCCAGTACTTTGCCACCGTGCTCTTCCTCCCGATCATGGGCTGGAGCGCCGCGAGCCTCGGCTGGCCCTCCGTGTTCTGGCTGATGGGAACGGTGGGCGTCCTCCTCACCGTGGTGTGGTTCAGGGCGGTCCACGGCCCGCGGCAGCATCCCTGGCTCGGGGCCGCGGAACTCGAATATATCAGCCAGAACGGCGCTCTCGTCGACATGGGGAAGGCAAAGGGAGCGGCGAAAAAGACCGGTTGGTTCTACGTGCGGCAGATTCTCACCAGCCGCATGCTGGTCGGTGTCTACATCGGGCAATACTGCATCACGACCCTCACCTATTTCTTCGTGCAGTGGATCATTCCCTACCTCGTGGATCAGCGGCACATGTCGCTCCGCATCGCAGCGCTGGCGGCGGCACTGCCGGCGATCTTCGGCTTCGTCGGCGGAGTCTGCGGGGGCGTTCTTTCCGACCTGCTCCTGCGCAAAGGCTGCTCGCTCTCCGTGGCGCGCAAGACCCCCATCATCCTGGGCATGCTGGCGGCTTCCACCGTGATCGCGTGCAACTACGTGAACAGCGACTGGCTCATCCTGAGCATTCTCTGCTTTGCGTTCCTCGGGAAGGGAATCGGGGCACTGGGGTGGACCGTCGTGTCGGACACCTCACCCAAGGAAATCATCGGCCTCTGCGGCGGGATCTTTAACATGATCGGCAACTCCGCCCAGATCACGCTGGCCTACGCCGTTGGGGCGCTCGTGAAAGCCACCGGGAACTTCAACGTTGTACTGTTGTTCGTGGCGGCGAATGCGATCGGGGCGATCCTCTGCTATACCCTGGTCGTTGGCCCGATCCGCCGCTTGGAATTGAAGGAGCCCGCAGGCGAGCCGGCCGGCGGGCCAGGTTGAAGAAGGTTCGCATGAAGACGCCGGTGATAGCGGAAGTGAATGTATATCCCGTCGCGGGGCGGGATTCGATGCTGCTGAATCTCTCCGGGGCCCATGCGCCATTCTTCACGCGGAACGTGGTCGTGCTGAAGGATTCGTCGGGCCACCTCGGCGTCGGCGAGGTGCCGGGCGGCGAGAAGATTCGCGGAACGCTCGAGGAGGCCACCCCGCTGGTAATCGGGCGGGAAATCGCAGAATACAACGCAGTGCTCAATGCGATGCGCGGACGCTTCGGCGAGCGGGATGCCGGCGGCAGGGGGGTGCAGACCTTCGATCAGCGGGTGGCGATTCATGCCGTGACCGCCGTGGAATCGGCGCTGCTCGATCTGCTCGGGCAGTTTCTCGGCGTGCCGGTGGCGGCGCTGCTGGGCGACGGTATCCAGCGGCGGGAAATTCCGGTGCTTGGGTATCTGTTCTACGTGGGCGACCGGCGCAAGACGAACTTGCCGTACGTATCGGACGCCGACGCAAAGGATGATTGGCATCGACTGCGGCATGAAGAGGCGACCGACACCGCGGCCATCGTGCGGCTGGCGGAAGCGGCGCATGAACGCTACGGGTTCGACGATTTCAAGCTCAAAGGCGGCGTCCTCTCGGGAGAGAAGGAAATCGAAGCGGTCACGGCCCTCCATGAGCGCTTTCCAAAGGCCCGCATCACGCTCGACCCCAACGGGGCCTGGTCGCTGGACGAAGCGGTGCGGCTGTGCACGGGGAAGCGGGATGCGCTCGCCTATGCGGAAGATCCTTGCGGCGCGGAGAATGGTTTTTCCGGGCGGGAGATCATGGCGGAGTTCCGCCGCGCGACCGGCTTGCCCACCGCGACAAACATGATCGCGACGGACTGGCGCGAGTTGACCCATGCGCTGCAACTGCACGCGGTGGACATTCCGCTGGCTGACCCGCACTTCTGGACGATGCAGGGTTCGGTGCGCGTCGCGCAGGTGTGCCGACACCACGGCCTGACGTGGGGCTCCCACTCAAACAACCACTTCGATATTTCGCTGGCGATGTTCACGCACGTGGCCGCGGCGGCGCCGGGCCGGATCACCGCGATTGATACGCACTGGATCTGGCAGGAGGGAGCCGAACGCCTGACCCGCGAGCCGTTGCAGATCGCCGGCGGCCGGATCGCGCTGCCGGACCGCCCGGGACTGGGCATTGATGTGGATCTGGAGCACATTGAGAATGCGCACGCGTTGTACAAGTCGCTGCCGAGCGGCGCGCGCGACGATGCGGCGGCGATGCAGTTTCTGATCGCGAACTGGAAGTTCAACAACAAGCAGCCGTGCATGTGCCGGTGACGGCCGCACGCGGGAGACGTTGATGGACAGGTCTTTCATTCGGGGCGTCATTCCGCCCATCGTGACGCCGGTGGACGACAACGAGCGGCTGGACGAGGCGGCCTTGAAGCGGGTGGTCGATCATGTGCTGGCGGGGGGCGTGCACGGAATTCTGGCACTGGGATCAACGGGGGAGTTCTGGGGATTTGGACAGGAAGAAGCGCAGCGCGTGCTGGCCGTCACGCTGCAGCAGGTGAACCGCCGCGTGCCGGTGTATTGCGGCATCGGGGCGATCACGACGAAAGAGTGCATTGCGATCGCGAAGATGGCCCACAGGGAGGGCGCGCAGGCGGTGACGATTCTGCCGCCGATGTTCATCACGCCGAACGATGAGGAGCTGTTTGCGCACTTCAAGGCCGTGGCGGAGGCGACGCCGTTGCCGCTGCTGATTTACAACAATCCGGACCGGATGAACGTCAACATTTCGGCCGCGCTTCTGGAGCGGCTCGCCGGGGTGCCGAACATTGCGGGGGTGAAGGATTCCTCCGGCGACATGTCGCTCACGGCGGAATACATCCGGCGGACCCAAGGGACCGGGTTCCGCGTGATGGCCGGGCGGGATATCCTCATCCTCGCGACCCTCGTGTACGGCGGCGTCGGCTGCGTCGCATCGACCGCGAACGTCGTGCCCGCGCTGGTGGTCAAGATTTACGAAGAGTACACGAAGGGGAACCTCGAGGCGGCGCGCGAGGCGCAGTTCAAACTGGCGCCGCTGCGGGTGGCATTCGGGCTGGGAAGTTTCCCGTCGGTGCTGAAGGATTCGCTGAATCTGCTCGGGCTCAACGTCGGGAAGCTGGTGAAACCCAACGGCGGCTGCAGCGAGGCCAACCTGGCGAAATTGAAAAAGATCCTGCAGGACGTCGGGGCGCTGCCGTGATGCGCGGGCAGCGCCGGAACGCTCCTTCTTTGATGTGACAAATGAGGTGAAGCATGAAAATCGGATTCATCGGGTTGGGCATCATGGGCAAGCCCATGGCCAGGAACCTGCTCAAGGCGAATCACGCGGTCGTCGTGCTGTCGACGAACAAGGCCGCCGCAGAACTGGTCACCGTCGGCGCGACCTCGGCCGGCACGCCGCGGGAGGTGGCGGCACAGTCGGAAATGGTCATCACCATGCTCCCGAATTCGCCCCAGGTGAAGGACGTGCTGCTCGGAAAGGACGGCGTCATCGAGGGGGCGCGGCCGGGAACGGTCGTGGTCGACATGTCCTCCATCGCCCCGCTGGTCGCTCAGGAGTGCGCAAAGAAGCTTGCGGAAAAGCAGATCGAAATGCTCGACGCGCCCGTCTCCGGCGGTGAGCCCAAGGCGATCGAGGGCACCCTCGCCGTGATGGTGGGGGGGAAGCAGGAGATTTTCGACAAGGCCTTTCCCGTCCTGAAGGCGATGGCTGCGAGCGTCGTGCGGACGGGCGACATCGGCGCCGGCAACGTGACCAAGCTGGCGAACCAGGTGATCGTCGCGCTCAACATTGCGGCAATGTCCGAAGCCTACGTGCTGGCCGCCAAGGCCGGCGTGAATCCGGAACTCGTCTTCAACGCCATCAAGGGTGGCCTCGCCGGTTCCACCGTGCTCAATGCGAAGAGCCCGCTTATTTTTGATCGCAACTTCAAGCCCGGCTTCCGCATCAAGCTGCACGTCAAGGACCTGCAGAATATTCTCGACACTTCGCACGAGATCGGCGTGCCGCTGCCGTTGACCGCCGCGGTCATGGAAATGATGCAGGCGCTCAAAGTCGATGGCGAAGGCGAGTCGGATCACGCGGCCCTCGTAAAGTTTTACGAAAAGCTTTCGCATGTCGAAGTAAAACGGTAAGCTTTTTGTCCCACATCCCTCACCATCTCGGAGACGTCATGCGCCGATACACCGCTGCGTTTGCAGTTCTCGCGTTGTCTGTGGCCGTTCATGCTGAAAATTCCGCTTCCCTTCCGCCGGGCATCACGCTCACGCCCATGCGCGCGGATCTCTACCACACCGGTGATGGATGGATTGATTTCAACAAGAACGGAAAGAAAGACATTTACGAGGATTCCTCCCAGCCGCTGGAAAAGCGCCTCGATGATCTTCTCTCGCAGATGTCGGTCGAAGAAAAAACGTGCCAGCTTGCCACACTCTATGGCTACGGCCGTGTGCTGAAGGATGCGCTTCCTACGCCCGGCTGGAAAAACGAGGTGTGGAAGGATGGCATCGCGAACATCGATGAAATGCACAACGGCGTCGGCCGCGGCAAGCTGGGGGTCGATGATCCCTACGCGTGGCCGCCGTCGGCGCACGCGCGGATGATCAACGAACTGCAGAAGTGGTTTATTGAAAACACGCCGCGCGGAATTCCGGTGGATTTCACCAACGAAGGGATCCGCGGGGTCAACGAGGAACGCTCGACCAACTTCCCCAACGAGCTCGGGCAGGGCGCAACCTGGGACCGCGAACTGGTCTCGAAAATCGGGCGCATCACGGGGCAGGAAGGGAAGGTCGAGGGCTTCACAAACATTTACTCCCCGGTGCTCGACATCGCCCAGGACCCGCGCTGGGGCCGGACCGTCGAGTGCTACAGCGAGGACCCTTTCCTCGTGGCGGAGCTCGGCATTCAGCAGTCGAACGGAATCCGCGAAGAAGGCCTGGCCTCGACCTGCAAGCACTTTGCCGTGTATTCCGATCCCAAGGGCGGCCGCGACGGAAACGACCGCACCGATCCCCACATCGCCGAACGCGAAATGGAGATGCTCTATCTCTACGCCTGGCAGCGCGTCGTTGAGGAAGCGCACCCGCTCGGCGTCATGGCCTCCTACAACGATTACGACGGCGTGCCGATCGCAGGCAGCCACGAGTTCATGATCGATCGCCTGCGCAACGCTTGGGGATTCAACGGCTACGTCGTTTCCGATTCCGGCGCCGTCGAAAACCTCAACAAAAAGCACCACGTCGCCCCGACCGTCGACGATGCCCGGGCGATGTACCTCATCGAGGGCGGCAACGTCTGCACCGGCTTCTCGCCGCCGGAAAATTTCATCCTGCCCCTGCGGAAGTTGATCAAGGACGGCCGGCTCCCCATGTCCGTCGTCGATGCGCGCGTCCGCGACGTGCTGCGGGTGAAGTTCCTCCTGGGATTGTTCGACCACCCGTTCATCACCAATCCCGACGAAGCGGACAAGATCGTCCATTCTCCGGAAAACGCGCAGGTCGCGCTCCGGGCCGCGCGCGAGTCAATCGTCCTCCTGAAGAACAACGACAAAACGCTGCCCCTCTCCAAGTCGCTGAAGCACATCCTCGTATGCGGGCCGACCGCAAAAATGACCGAAACCTCTATCGACCGCTACGGCTCGATGGGCGGCAAGGTCGTCACGCTGCTCGAAGGCATCCAGGACGCCGTCGGAAAAACGGCGCAGGTCGATTATGCCGAAGGGTGCACCGTCACCGACAAGAACTGGCCTGAGTCCGAAATTTTCCCGGAACCGCCCGGCGGCAAAGACCTCGACATGATCAACGACGCCGTCGCCGCCGCAAAGAATGCGGATGTCATCGTCCTCGCCCTCGGCGATTCCGACAAAACCGTCGGTGAGGCAAAGTCGCGCACCTCCCTCGATCTGCCCGGCTACCAGACCGATCTCGCCAAGGCCCTCGTGAAAACCGGAAAACCCGTCGTGGTCGTGCTCCTCACCGGCAAACCCTCCAGCATCAACTGGATCGACCGTTACTGCCCCGCCGTCGTCGAGGCATGGTTCCCCGGCGAGGCCGGAGGCACCGCCATCGCCGACGTGCTCTTCGGCGACTACAACCCCGGCGGAAAACTCCCCATCACCTTCCCCCGCACCGTCGGCGAAATCCCGTTCAACTTCCCCGCCAAGCCCTTCTCCCAGGCGCCGCAAACCAAAAAAGCTTTCGACCCCAACGGCAGCGGCAATTCGCTCATCGAAGGGGCCATCTATCCGTTCGGCTACGGCCTCAGCTACACCACGTTCGACTACTCCCACCTCAAAGTCTCCCCCGAAAAAATCCCCGCCGACGGCGCCGTCACCATCTCCGCCGACATCAAAAACACCGGCGACCGCCCCGGCGATGAAATCGTCCAGCTCTACCTGCATGATGAAATCAGTTCCGTGACGACCTACGACGAAGTGCTCCGCGGCTTTGAACGCGTCTCGCTGAAGCCCGGCGAAACCAAAACCGTCACCTTCACCGTCCCGGCGAAAGCCATGGAGCTGATCAACCGCCAGCACCAGCGCGTCGTTGAGCCCGGCGATTTCAAAATCATGATCGGCGCCAGCTCCACCGACATCCGCCTCACCGGCAAATACACCGTCGTGCAGTGACCAGGCCGCGCACCTTTCCCCACATCGACAATGCGCGCCGGCAGCATCTCCGGTCGCTGAACCGGCGCTCGGCACTTACCCCTGCGGAGGACCCGATGAAACGTGCTTTTCTCCTGATGATTCCCCTGGCTTTTGCCGCCTGCTCGAACACGCACGAGGCCGCAACCTCTCCGGGCGCATCCCACCGCGCGCCGCATCTTTTCCGCTACGACTATTCTTCTCTCGAGCGCACCCGCGCGCGATACCGCCGCAACGATCCCGCCGTGGCGCCCGTCATCCACGCCCTTCTGGCGAACGCCGACAAGGCCCTCCACGACAAGCCCTATTCCGTCGTCTATAAAAAGCACACCCTCCCCGGCGTCGATGATCCCCACGAATATGTCTCCCTCGCCCCCTACTACTGGCCCAATCCCAACACGCCCAACCACCTCCCCTACATTCCCAAGGATGGTCAGCGCAACCCCGAATTCAAGGACTACGACGCTGGCAACCTCATGATGCTCACCGATCACGTCGATGTCCTCTCCCTCGCCTACTTCTTCAGCGGCGAACAGAAATACGCCGACCGCACCGCCCTCCTCATCAAAACCTGGTTCCTCAATCCCGACACCGCCATGAACCCGAACCTGCAGCACTGCCAGTCGCAGCCGGGCATCAACGACGCCTTCCACTCCGGCATCATTGAGTCCCGCCGCTTCGTCGACATGATCGATGCGACCTGCCTCCTGCGCGACAATCCCGCCTGGAGCGCTCAAGACAACGCCGCATTCAAAAAGTGGATCGGCCAGTTCAACCACTGGATGAAAACCGCCAAGGTGGCGCTCGAGGAAGATGCCGCGCCCAACAACCACGGCACCTGGTACGACGTCCAGGTCGCCTCCTACGACGTCTTCACCGGCGACATGCAGGATGCCCGGAAAATCCTGGAGACCGCCAAGGAGAAACGCATCGGCTCCCAGATCAAGCCCGACGGCTCCCAGCCCCAGGAACTCCGCCGCACCAAGGCCTTCTGGTACAGCGAATTCAACCTCAACGCGCTCGCCCAGCTTTGCCAGATCGGCACACACCCAGCCGTCCAGGTCGACCTCTGGAACTACCATTCACCCAGGGGCGGCTCCATGAAAAAAGCAATCGACTGGCTCATCCCCTACGCGACCGGCGAAAAGGAATGGCCCTACCAGCAGATCGAAGGCCTCAGCGCCAAGGAATTTCTCGTCCCCGTGCGCCAGGCCGAGATGGTCTGGCACACGACCGAGTACGAACCCGCCCTCGCTCATCTCCGCGGGCAGGATGTGAAAACCGATGACGACACCGAGCATCCTCTCCGTCCAAAAGGCCTGCAAAACCTCCTCTATCCCCCGCCGCAGTAATCTCCCGCGGCGGACGTTTCTCTGAGTGCCTCGACCTGCTGTTTCGGAGTTGTCATGCCCCTGCGTCCCGCCTCCCTCGTTGCCGCCCTCTTCCTTTCCCTTTGCTCGATCGGTTACGCCCAGGACACCGCGCCGGCCACGCTCGAAACCGGCAGAACGCTCCAGCAATGCATCAAGCCCGGCCCGAAAGACGCCGGCTTCGCCATGGACAATTACTTCCTCTGGTGCTCCAGCGTGATCAAGGTCGGCGACACCTACCACATGTTCGCCTCCCGCTGGCCCGTCACGCCCAAGGGTATGGGGGCCTGGACCAGCATGTCCGAATGCGTCCGCGCCACGTCGAAAAACCTCCTCGGGCCTTACAAATTCGAGGAAGTCGTGCTGCAGAAGCGGCCCGGCGAGTGGGACAACTCCCGCGTCCACAACGTGAAGATCGTCAAGATCGGCGACACCTTCGTCATCTTCTACATCAACAGCGCCAACCAGACCGGCTACGCCTACTCCCAATCGATCACCGGCCCGTGGACCCGCTCCGACAAGTACGTCATCCCCGCATCCAATCCTGCCGTGCTCGTCAAACCCGATAACTCCCTTTACGTCTTCTGCCGCCTGCGTGACAAACAGCAGGTAAACCGCGGCATCGCCTACACGGCCCCCGATTTCAACGGCCCCTACACGCCCATCGAAAACGGCGAGAACCTCCTCCCCAACGGCGGCGAACTCGAAGATCCCTGCATCTGGTGGGCCAACAACCAGTACAACATCCTCCTCAATGACTGGAAGGGCCACGCCACCGGCGTCATGAAGAACGGCGCTCAGTACTTCTCGAAGGATGGAATCCACTACACGCTCATGTCGAAAGAACCCGTCTTCACCAAGACCATCAAGTACGACGACGGCTCCGAAGAAACCGTCGCCCGCCGCGAGCGGCCGTTTATCTACGTCAACGAAAAGGGCGAAGCCGAGGCGCTCTTCACCGCCGTGCTGCCAAAGGGCGACGGCGCTTACGCCCACATCAACGCCCAGCCGATCGACCATTACATCCCCAGCAATAAGTAAGGCAAATCCCCGCGGCGAATCCACGCCGCCGCCGCGCGCCGGGGCGGGGAACCGCTGCGCGCACAAAAGAATCCCATCCCACAAAATATATTTTCCCTATTCGCATTTCCCGCGATATGCTTCTCGTTCCACATCCACAAATATCTCTGTCTTCATCCTGTGAGGTTTGCCGATGCCCCTCGAACGCGCGGAGTTTCCCCTCTCCCGTCGCACCCTCCTTGCCGCCGGTGGCGCCGCCTTGCTCTCTGCCTGCGCCGGCCCTTCCACGACCCGCGCCGCCAAACGAGCCGCCGCGGATGCCCCCGCCAACCCGCATTTCATGCAGGGCTGGCAACTGCAATCCTCCGAAAAAATCACCCTCTCCGGCGAACAACTGTCGATGCCCAACGGCGCCGCCGGCCCCTGGTACAACGTCGATCTTCCCTCCACCGTCCTCGCCGCCCTCGTCGCCAACGGCGAATACCCTGACCTCTTCACCGGCGACAACCTCCAGAATGTCCCGCGCTCCCGCTTCTTCCACACGCCCGCCCCCGCTGAAGACAATGAAGCCGCTCCCCGGAAGAAACCCGCCGCTCCCTTCCGCCCCATCTCCTGGTGGTACCGCAAGGAATTCCGCACCCCCGCCGATACCGCCGGAAAACAACTCTTCCTCTACTTCAAAGGCATCAACTATCGCGCCAACATCTTCCTCAACGGAAAAAAAATCGCCGACGCCCAAACCGCCGTCGGCACCTACCGCGACCTCGAACTCAACATCACCGGCCGCCTCGCCACCGACAACGGCCCCAACGCCCTCGCCGTCGAAGTCTTCCCGCCCGACATGAACAACGACCTCGCCATCACCTTCGTCGACTGGGCCCCCCACGTCCCCGACGCCAACATGGGCCTCTGGCAGGATGTCGAACTCCGCACCTCCGGCCCCGTCTCCCTCCGCCACCCCTTCGTCGAAACCGATTTCGATCCTGCCAACCCCGCCACCGCCACGCTCCGCCCCTTTGTCGACCTCACCAACCACACCGACAAACCCATCTCCGGTATGCTCACCTTCACCATCGACGGCGAGCCGCGCTATTACTCCTCGCGCGTATTCATCCCCGCAGGCCAGACCGTCACCTTCAACGCACGCCAATACGAGAACACCCTCGCCATCCCGATCGAAAAGCCCCGACTATGGTGGCCCTGGCAGCTCGGCGAGCCCGAACTTTACACCCTCCGCGCCACCTTCCTCCTCGGCGACTCGCCCACCGAAGGCGAACACTCCGACTCCGCCTCCCTCCGCTTCGGCATCCGCAAAGTCACCTCCCGCCTCCTCCCGCCCCCCGAAGGCGACACCAAGGAATCCCTCCTCTTCACCGTGAACGGCATCGACATGCTCCTCCTCGGCGGCGGCTACGCGCCCGACCTCCTCCAGCGCCGCACCATGCCCGACCGCCCCGACTACCAGGAAGACCAGGTCCGCTATGCCAAAGCCATGAACCTCAACACCATCCGCCTCGAAGGCAAACTCGAGGACGATCACTTCTACGACCTGTGCGACGAACACGGCATGCTCGTCATGGCCGGCTGGTGCTGCTGCTCCCCCTGGGAAAAGTGGAAAAGCTGGAAGCAGGAACAACATGACGTCGCCATGGCCTCCCTCCGCTACCAGATCCGCCGCTTTCGCCAGCACCCCAGCGCTGTCGCCTGGCTCAACGGCTCCGACAACCCCCCGCCCGCCGACATCGAGCGCCAATACCTCGCCATCGAAAAGGAACTCCGCCTCCCCGTCCCAACCATCTCCAGCGCCACCGCCAAAAAAGCCGACTCCGGCCCCAGCGGCGTCAAAATGGAAGGCCCCTACAAATGGGTCCCGCCCATCTACTGGCTCGCCGACAAAACCAAGGGTGGCGCCCACGGCTTCAATACCGAAGTCGGCCCCGGCGCCGTCCCGCCCCCCGTCGAATCCCTCGAAAAAATGCTCCCCCCCGGCCACCGCTGGCCCATGGACGGCGTCTGGGAATTCCACGCCGGCGGCGGCACCTTCGGCAAAATCACCGACTTCACCGACGCCCTCAACGCCCGCTTCGGCGCGCCCAACTCCCTCGCCGATTTCGCCTGGAAATCCCAGGCCCAGGCCTACGAAACCATCCGCGCCATGTACGAAGCCTTCCGCCGCAACAAATTCAATTCCGGTGGGGGGGCCACCGGCGAAATCCAGTGGATGCTCAACAACGCCTGGCCCTCCACCATCTGGCACCTCTACGACTACTACCTCCGCCCCGGCGCTGCCTACTTCGCCACCCGCATCGCCTGCGAGCCCCTCCACGCCCTTTACTCCTACGACAACCACAGCATCGTCATCGCCAACGACACCCTCCGCGACGCGCCCTCGCTTACAATCACCGCCGACATCTACGACATCCACTCGCAAAAGCGCCACACGCAATCCGCCACGCTCACCGCCCCGGCCAACAAATCCGTCCCCGCCTTCACCCTCGACATCCCCAGCGACATCTCCCCCACCTTCTTCCTCCGCCTCACCCTCACCGACCCCCCCGGCAAAACTGTCTCCACCAACTCCTACTTCCTCTCTGCGAAACCCGACGTCATGGACTGGAACAAGGAAGTCAAAGACGACTGGGCCATCACGCCAACCTCTCGCTACGCTGATTTCACCCAGTTGCAGTCCCTTCCGCCGGTGAAACTCTCAATCACCCCGCCGCGGGTCCGCCACTTCGGCGAGGAGGACGAAGCCCGCGTCACCGTGACGAACTCCTCCGATTCCATCGCGCTCTTCGTCCGCGCACGCCTCTTGAATCCCGCCGACAACGAACTCCTCCCTATCCGCTGGAGCGACAATTACATCATGCTCCTTCCCGGCGAGGCGCGCCCCCTCTCCGCCCGCTATCTCGCATCCGATGCCCGCGGAGCCGACCTCCACGCCGTCGTCGATTGCTTCAACAACGCCCGCAAATAGCCGGAACCTCGCGTAAAAGCCCGATATTCCTGCCGCAAAAGAGAGAACCATTGACGTGATTAACGATTGTTCACCGCGATAAGCAGAGGTACGTTGCAATCACTCATTCCGTTGCCGCGCCGCCAGCAGCGCTCGCCGCTCCTGGCGGCCCGGCCAACACCTTTCGCCTCGCCGCAACGCTCTTCCCTTGCTCTTCCGGAGAACCCATGCTGCGCACCTCGGCTGTTTTCACCGCCGCCTGTCTCTGCACCATCGCAGCCCGCGCTGCAGTCTCCGCCCCCGCCCTTCATGACAAGCTCGCCCGCATCGTCCATTCCGACTCCGAAGCCGCCGCCCTTTTCTCCGATCTCCGGAAGCAGGCCGACGACGCCCTCCACGATGCCCCCAATCCCATCAAAACGATCGTCAGCGAAGGTCACCTCGGAAGCGATCCCGATCGCATCCGCACCTACCAGTCGCTCCCCGACATCGACAAGATCAACGCCTTGCATTACGCCTGGGTCGTCACGCTCGACGAAAAATACTTCACCAAGCTGCGGGAATTCCTCCTCGCCTGGGCAAGCGTCAACGTCTCGCAGGGAAACCCCATCAACGACACCAAGCTCGAACCCCTCATCTACGCCTATGCCGACGCCCGCAAATCCCTCTCCCCCGACGACCGTCGCGTCATCAATCGCTGGTGTTCGACCATGGCCCACGCCCTCATCGATGCCATGGCCCAACGCCCCGATACCCTCGTCATCAACTGGCAGAGCCACCGCCTCAAAATGATTGGCCTCGTCGCCTTTCTCCTCCACGACGACCAGCTCACCTCCTTCGCCATCGACGGCTACCGCAAACAGCTCCGCGACAATCTCCGCCCCGATGGCGCCTCCATCGATTTCGAAGTGCGCGACGCCCTCCATTACCACTGCTACGACCTCGAACCCCTCCTCTCCCTCGCCATCGCCGCAGACCAGCACGGCATCGATCTCTACCACGAACAATCCCCCGCCGGCGCCTCCCTCCCGAAGTCCGTCGCCTTCCTCCTCCCCTTCTGCGACGGCTCCAAACCTCACCCCGAGTTCGTCCACTCCACCGTCGACTTCGACCGCCAGCGCGCCGCCTCTGGAGACCGCATGTACCAGGCCGGCCGCGCCTTCGACCCCCACATGGCCACCCACACTCTCGAACTCGCCGCCTACTTCGACCCCTCCCTCGTCCCCCTCCTCGCCAGAATCACCCACGCATCGCACCCGCGCTATCCCACGTGGCAGATCGTCCTCAACGATACGCTCCGAAAAAATGCCAACTGAAGCGAACCCGCCCGCCGTCTGATAATCCACTTTCCGTTGGGCATGTCGCTTTTCCCGGTGTATATCTCTCAGAGACGCTTCATCCGCCTCCCCCTCTTCGGCGGCTGAAACGCGGCAGGCGAGCGAGGCGTGATCATGAAGTCAGTGGACCCCACCCCCCACTTATCCCGAGCCAAAACCGTCGCCGCCCTGGTCGCTGCGGTCGCCGCCGCCGGCATGTCTGCCGCCAACCCCGCCCGCGCCGCCGATTTCGACACCATCTCCCAGCGCGTCCAGTCCAATCTCCTCGGCAAAGCCCCCTCCACTTCCACCGTCAAGGGCTACATGAACTCCCTGCAGCCCGATGGAAGCTGGACCGACATCAATTACGCCAGCACCGCCCAGACCAACTGGAGCCCCCTCACCCACGTCCAGCGCATGGCCGGCATGGCCGAAGTCTGGGCCAACCCCGGCAGCTCCCTCTACCACAACACCACCCTCGCCGCCGACCTCCGCGCCTCCATGGATTACTGGTTCTCCTTCACCGCCAACGCCACCGGCGCCCCCTCCGGCGCCGACAATTTCAACAACCCCACCCCCTACTCCACCAACTGGTTCGACAACGACATCGCCGGCCCACAGGCACTCGGCAGCGCCATGGTCATGGCCACCTCCGTCTTCACCCCCGACCAGCTCTCCACCGCCCAGTACTACCTCCTCAACGCCAAAAAAGAACTCCCCCATTTCACCGGCCAGAACACCGTCGACCTCTCCATCGTCGGCGTCTACTCCTCCATCGCCTCCGGCTCCACCACCGACATGACCTCCGCCTTCAACTCCATGAACGGCACCGTCTTCATCTCCAACTTCGGCACCGACGGCATCCAGTCCGACCACTCCTACCACATCCACGGTATCCAACTCTACATGGGCGGCTACGGCACCTCCTACATCAACGACATGCTCAACTGGGCCTCCGTCTCCGCCGGCACCGCCTACGCCCTCACCACCGACCAGCAACACATCATCACCGATTACCTCCTCGACGGTACCCAGTGGTTCATCCGCGGACGCACCATGGACCTCACCGCCGATGGCCGCCAGGTCACCTTCCCCAGCTTCGTCGGCGCCGGCGGCGGCTTCGTCAACGCTATCCAGCAGGCCCAGACCCTCGGCTCCTACCGCACCGCCGACCTCCAGAACTTCCTCAACCGCCAGAACCTCACCAACTCCCAGAACGCCGCAAATTCCACCCTCTACACCCTCTCCGGCAACCGCGACTTCTACAACTCCGAAATCATGGTCCAGCAACGCTCCGCCTACTACGCCTCCGTCAAGGTCGTCTCCACCCGCACCTCCCAGCCCGAGCAGGGCAACGGCCAGGGCCTCCAAAACCTCTACCTCGGCGACGGCGTCAACCAGATCATGGTCACCGGCAACGAATACTACGGCATCCAACCCTCCTGGAACTGGCGACGACTCCCCGGCACCACCGTCGAACAGGACACCCGCTCCCTCACCCCCTCCGGCTCCTTCGGCGCAGCCCACGGCACCACCGATTACGCCGGCGGCGTCTCCGACAATACCTACGGCCTCGAAGCCTTCAACTACAACCGCTTCGACGTCAAAGCCAAAAAATCCTGGGCCTTCTTCGACAACGAAGAAGTCGCACTCGGCGCCGCCATCAACTCCTCCAACACCACCTATGAAGTCGACACCACCCTCAACCAGTGCCTCCAATCCTCCGCCGTCTCCTTCGAAACCACCTCCGGCACAATCCAAACCCTCTCCAACGGCACCTCCGCCACCCCCGCCAACCTCCGCTGGGTCTACCAGGGCAACGTCGGCTACTTCTTCCTCACCCCCGTTAGCAACGCCACCATCATGGCCGTCCCCCAGAGCGGCACCTGGTACGCCCTCAACACCGCCGCCAGCAACTCCACCGTCACCCAGAACATCTTCACTCTTTACATCAACCACGGCGCCGCCGTCAGCAACGGCACCTACGCCTACATCGCCGTCCCCGGCATCACCCTCGCCAACATGGATTCCTACTTCGCCGCCAACCCCATCCAGATCCTCCGCAACGACGCCAACGTCCAGGCCGTCCGCAACGCCGCCCTCGACGTCACCGAAGCCGCCTTCTACGCCCCCGATTCCTTCACCCTCCCCGGCAACCAGACCGTCACCTCCTCCGGCGCCGCCACCATCATCCTCCGCCGCCAACCCAATACCCTCTCCCTCTCCGCCTCCAGCCCCCAGGCCCTCCAGCAACCGCTCAGCGTCTCCCTCGCCAACCTCACCCTCTCCGGCCCAACCCCCACCTGGCTCGACGCCCTCGGCACCGCCACCGCCACCTTCAGCCTCCCCGGCGGAAACCTCGCCGCCTCCACCGTCGGCATCACCCTCTCCTCCAACGGAAACGCCACCCCCACCGTCTCACTCTCCAGCAATGACCACAACACCAGCTCCTCCTACATCGTCACCGCCCCCGTCTCGCTCCCCGCCAACACCACCTTCCAGCAGGACAACCTCACCACCCTCACCTTCTCCGCCCCCATCTCCGGCAACGCCTCCCTCACCCAAACCGGCACCGGCACCCTCATCCTCTCCGCCAACAACTCCTTCACCGGCGGCACCTTCATCAACGGCGGCACCCTCCGCGCAACCAATTCAAACGCCCTTCCCAACACCACCACCATCAACCCCAGCGGCACCCTCGTCATCACCACCAGCCTCTCTTCGCCCATCACCCTCGCCGGCGGAACCCTCGGATTCGCCAACGCCCCCACCCTCACCAGCGATCTCACCATCGCCCCCAACACCACCTCCACCATCCAAAGCGCCGACCCGCAAAATCCCAACACCTCCATCAACGCTTCCTTCACCGGCCGCCTCCTCGGCGCCGGCAACCTCCTCCTCAAAAACGCCGGCAACATCACCAATCCCGACGGCGCCCAAGCCTTCCGCATCAACGCCCCCAACACCTCCACCTTCTCCGGAAACATCACCCTCGCCAACAACGTCAAAGGCGAACTCTTCGGCCAAACCGCCGGCGCCGTCTCCCCCGCCGGCACCGCCACCCTCATCCTCACCGCCGGCGACGCCGCGCGCAACAACTCCCTCAACACCCTCACCACCACCACCGGCTACTCCGAACTCAACCTCCGCATCAACTCCTCCGCCAACCAGACCTACACCAACAACCTCGTCATCTCCGGCGCCGGCCTCGCCCTCCTCAACCCCCTCGGCTCCGCACCCGCCAACACCTCCGTCACCCTCGGCAACCTCCGCATCGGCGCCAACCAGGAACTCGGCACCTACCTCGCCGCCTCCTTCGCCACACACCCCATCCTCTTCCAATCCGTCACCCTCACCGGCGGCATCGCCACCTTCTCCCCAAAAACCAACGGCTTCGGCAGCGCCTCCTCCACCGGCGCCGACCTCACCCTCGCCAACATCTCCGAACTCGCTCCCTCCGGTATCAACATGACCGGCCTCCGCACACTCTTCCTCTCAGGCAACAACACCTACTCCGGCCCCACCACCGTCTCCTCCGGCACCCTCGTCTTCACCGCCAACTCCACCAGCAACATCTCCACCCTCACCGCCACCGCCCCCATCACCATCTACGGCGCCGTCAGAATCGCCCCCAACGCCAACCCCAGCACCCTCACGGCCCTCACCCTCGCCGGCACCAACAACAACTGGACCGGCTCTCTCGACCTCACGAACAACACGCTCATCATCAACGACGCCGCCACCCACAACACCACGCTCGCCACGCTGCAAAACGAGATCACCTACGGCGCCACCCACCCCGCCACCGGTAGGGGGGGCATCTTCAGCTCCACCCTCGCCCCCAACCACGCCCTCGCCCTCCTCGACAACGCCGCCCTCGGCCTCACCACCTTCGCCAACCAACCCGTCGACGCCACCTCCCTCCTCCTCACCCCACTCCTCCTCGGCGACGCCAACGCCGACAACAAAGTCGACCTCTCCGACCTCTCCACCGTCCTCAACAACTTCGGCCAATCCACCCCCAACTGGACCGACGGCAACTTCGACGCTTCCCCCACAATCGACCTCACCGACCTCTCCGCCATCCTCAACAACTTCGGCCTCACCACCCCAAGCGCTTCCTCCCAATTACCAATTACCACTAACCAATTACCAACAACACCCACCCCCGAACCCGCCTCCCTCACCCTCCTCCTTCCCGTGCTTCTCTTCACTTCACGCTCCCGCCGCCACCGGCTCGCCTGATCACGCCGACAGAAATACCCATGTCCATTTATCTCGCCTCCTGCAACAATCCACCCGCTCTTCCGTTTTCCCTCAGCCGTAACGAGGATTTCTCTTCGCCGGCAGCCCCTCCTGGTGTTCCGTTCATCGTGGGTTCCAACGTTCCTTAAAGCCATACCCCGGTACGAGATACCTCGCCGCCAAATCCGTCAGCGCACGGCCGCGGGCGCTTTGTAGCCCCGCCGCAAAAGCACAAAGTGGGAGTCTCTCATGGGATCGAATAAAAAAATCTTAATATCTAAAATAAATCCACAGATCGCGCACACGGCCCCTCTCGCCGTGCTCACCGCGATCGCCGCCGCCCTCCTCCATTCCCCCGCCCTGCGCGCAGATGCCGTCATCGCCGGATACCAGTTCACCAACGATTCCTTCAACCCCACCACCCTCGACCCTTCCCTCGCCGCCTCCTCCTTCACCTACGTCAACGCCAACCCCGGCAATCCCCCCCTCGGCCCCGCCTTCATCATCCAGGGAGGCATCCTCCCCGACGATCCCGCCTTCTTCGTCGGACAGGCCGACTGGTTCCCCACCGCCCTTGGCTACAACCAAAATTACTACACCTTCGCCGTCTCCGTCTCCCCCGGCGCCGCCATTAACGTCAATTCCCTCTCCTTCTACGCCAACTCCCGCCAGCAGGTCCCCTTCCTCGCGCAGGTCCAGTATTCCACCAGCCCCAACTTCACCAACCCCGTCAGTTTCGACACCAACCCCATCGCCATTTCCAGCAACGAGTCCTGGGCCACCTACACCGCTTCCGACGCTCCCATCGTCCAGGGCACCGGCACCTGGTACTTCCGCATCTACAATCAGCTCGATATCAACGGCAACGGCACCATCGCCGACCTCTTCAACATGAGCCGCGTCGCTCTCAACGGCTCCGTCGTCAATCCCAAAACGCCCACGCCTCTCTACTGGGACCCCGCACACGCCGGCGCGCCCGGCAGCGGCGGCGACGGCATCTGGCTCTCCGGCGCGCCCTGGGCCGACGGCCCCATCGATTACTCATGGAACCCTGCCCTCCCCGAAACCGCCGTCTTCGCCGGCCCCGCCTCCGGCAACGTCACCCTCGGCGGCAACGTCTCCGCAACGAGCGGCATCTCCTTCCTCACCAGCGGATACACCATCTCCGCCAACGCCAACCAGACCCTCACCCTCGGCGGAACCCTCAACGTCTCCGCCGCCGCCGCCCTCGCCGCCCCCTTCACTACCGCCGCCCCCGGCCCACTCTACAAAACCGGCGGCGAAGCCCTCTTCATCGAAGGCCCCGGCGCTCTCGCCAACGGCACCTCCCTCATCATCTCCCTCGGCGGTCTCGTCGTTCAATCCGGCGGATCCATCGTCGCCAACGGCGCGCCCCAAATCGTCGGCCAAAACCCCGGCGATGACGGCAACCTCGGCCTCGTCGGCAACGGCTCCTTCTCCACCGACAACGCCATCATCCTCGCTGATCAGGGCGGCAATGGCACTCTCCTCGTCCAGGACTCCGCCGCCCTCTCCGCCAATTCACTCCTCGTCGGCAACGGCTCCCTCGCAAACGCCGCCGTCATCCTCAACGGCGGCACCCTCTCCGCCAACGCCATCACCCTCGCCGCCGACCACACCGCTACCGGCTCCATCACCCTCAACGCCGGCACCCTCGCCACCGCCTCCATCACCGGCGGCCTCGGCAACTCCATGCTCCTCCTCGCCGGCGGAACACTCCAGGCCTCCGCCAACTCCACCTCCCTCCTCTCCAACATCACCAACCTCCAGGTCAGCCCCGCCGGCGCGCTCATCGACACCAACGGCTTCAACGTCTCCCTCGCCCAACCCCTCACCCCCGCCTCCGGCAGCAACGGCGGCCTCACCAAGCTCGGCGCCGGAACCCTCACCCTCAACTTCCCCACGCCCCTCGCCGGCCCCATCGCCGTCAACGCCGGCACCCTCAAATCCGTCAACAACACCTTCCCCTCCGCCAACATCTCCATCGCCGCCAACGCCACCCTCGAGTACAACCTCTCCGCCCGCACCTTCCAGACCCCCACCACCTTCACCGGCAACGGCACCCTCCGCCTCACCGCCTCCCCCACCGGCCAGCTCGTCTTCGGCGGATACGGCGCAGTCAACGTCAACTTCTCCCCCGGCGCTCTCATCGACATCCAGTCCGGACTCCTCTACGCCAGCTCCAGCTAAGGCGGCAACTGGACCGCCAACAACGCCTCCCTCAACATCGCCGCCGGCGCTACCGTCGACGCCGTCGAAGCCGGATTCACCGGCACCATGCACATCGACGCCCTCTCCGGCGCAGGCAACCTCTCCGGCGGCTACCAGTTCAACAACAATTCCACCTCCACCCTCACCCTCGGCATCGCCAACGGCTCCGGCGTTTTCTCCGGCAACATCGCCGACGATCCCAACGCACACCTCGCCATCATCAAAACCGGCACCGGTACCCAGGCATTCTCCGGCCAGAATTCCTACACCGGCGGCACCACCGTCAACAACGGCACCCTCATCCTCGCCTCCTCCTCCGCCCTCGCCCCCCTCAGCGACCTCACCCTCAACGCCGGCGCCGTCGTCGAGTCCGGCCAATCCCCCATCACCCTCAGGCTCTCCTCCCTTACCCTCGCCGGAAGCGGCGGCAACTGGCTCGCCGATTACGACCTCACCTCCAACAAGCTCATCCTCCAACCCACCGCCAACAAAGCCGCCGTCCTCGCCACCCTCCAGGCCCAGGTCGCCTTCGGCCGAACCCACATCAACGGCATCAATAGTTCTACCCTCCCCGCCAACTACGGCATCGCCGCCCTCGACAACGCCGTCACCAATTTCACCACCTTCGGCGGCCTCCCCGTCTACCCAACCTCCCTCCTCCTCGCCCCCGAACTCCTCGGCGACGCCAACCTCGACGGCAAAATCGACCTCACCGACCTAAGCACCGTCCTCAACCACTTCGGCCAATCCACCCTCGCCTGGACCGACGGCAACTTCGACGGCTCCCAAACCATCGACCTCACCGACCTCTCCGCCATCCTCAACAACTTCGGCCAAACCAATCCCAACCCCTCCGCCCAACTACCATTTACCAATCCCCAATTACCACCCACCCCCACCCCGACCCCCGAACCCACCCCACCCGCCCTCCTCCTCCCCGCCCCCCTCCTTCTCCGCCGACGGTCAGCAATCTCCAGCTTATGTTAAAATGGGCAAGGCCTTACCCTCGTTTTCAGCCCAAAATCGACAGGCCGCCAATGACGTACCCACACTTGGCGGTCTCTCCCCTCACTCAAACCGCACCCAATCCACCCCCACCTCCCCGCCCACCCCCTCCACGCGCATCTCATTCCCACTCTTCTTCAGCCCCACCCCCTTCAGCGAAATCTCCTTCCACTCCCCGCCCACCTCCACCTCCTGCCGCTCCCCATTCACCGTCACCGCCCCCTTCGCCCCCGCATCCCCGCGCGCCCGCACCGTCACCGCATACGTCTTCGCCTGATCCGCCCCGAACATATACGCCGTCCACTCCCCGCCGCCCAGCTTCACAAACTGCCCCTCCGCCCGCCGCCCCCCCGCCAACGAACACGGCTCCACGGGCACCGGCTCCCCCTTCCGGTAATACTTCGAATTCCCCGTCCCCTTCACCGAATACGAAACCCCCGCCCCGCCCACCCCATAATTCTCCGCCTCCACCTTCCCCGGCACCTTCCGGAACATCGCATTCACCACATCGGCGTGGAACACGCAATTCTCCAGCCGGATGTTCGTCAGCAACTCATTAAACGCCCCCGTCGCCACCTCCCGCGAAGGCTTCTCCCGCTTCTCCCCCTCCTGCGAATACGCCACGATCTCCTCCCAATGCCCCGGCGCCTTGATCCCGTACGGCCCATTCGCCGCCACCATCTTCTTCCACGGCCAGAACGACCACCCAATGTTGTGCGCCTCAAAATTCTCCGTCGTCCCCCAGTAAATCGCATCATCCCGCTCCCCCGTCTCCCCCGCCCAGATCGGCACCTTCAACTCGTCGCGCTTCTTCAGATACTGGCTGATCGGCTTCAAGTTCGACGGATTGTCCCAGCAGTAATAATGAAACTGCAGGAACATGTTCTCATCAAACGGCCGCGTGAACACCGACCAGTCGTTCGCCCAGTTCGCCCCCTCCACCGTGATCATGTGCTTCTGATCCACCTGCCGGATCGCCGTCGCAATCCGCATGTACAGCGGCTCCAGCAGGTGCTTGTATTTCGCCGCCGCTCCCGTCCGCTGCGGCAGCGGCTCATTCAACAGGTCATACGCCCCAACCGCCGGCTCATTCTTGTAACGCTCCGCAATCTTCACCCACAGCTTCACCAGCCGGTCCTGGTTCTTCGGATCCATAAACAATTCCGGCTGATCATGCGCGCTGTCATCAATGTTCGTCCCCGTCTGCCCCCCCGGCGCCGCATGCATATCGACAATCACATAAATCCCCGCCGCATGACACCACGTCACCAGGTTGTCCAGCAGCTCAAACCCCTCCTCCCGGTACTGCGGATTTTCCCCCTCCGTCAAAAACAGCCGCGCATTCATCGACGGCCGCACACAATTGAACCCCAGCGCCGCAATCCGCTGAATATCCGCCTCCGTGATGTAATTCGCCCGGTACTCCCGCCAGAACTTCTCCGCATACTCCGGACCCGCCAGATCCGTCACAATCTGCTCAATCTGCCGCGGCCGATCCCCATTCTTCCCGAACCGCCACATGTACCCCTCCGGCAGCATCCAGTTCCCCAACCCCACCCCGCGCAGCATCACCTTGTGCCCCTGTGCATCCACCATGTCCTCCCCCCGCGTGTGCAGAATCCCCCGCCCCTCAATCCCACCCCCGCCGCCTTTCACCTGCGCGCAAGCCGCCAACGACACCGCCGCCATCACCGCCGCCGAAATCCGAATCCAGCTCATCACCACTCCGCACGCAGAATCAAATCGCCCACATGAACCTAAGCATTCCCCCTGCTCACTTCGCCACCGTCGTCTTCTCCAGCACCACCTCCCCGATCGCCCGGATATCCCGCGACGAACTCCCCACCATCACCGTGTACTTCCCTCTCTCCGCCACCCACCCCGCCTTGCCCGGGTCGTAATACGAAAACGCCCCCCGATCCAGCACCACCTCCACCCGCTTCTTCTCCCCTGCCTTCAGCATCACCCGCTTGAACCCCTTCAACTCCTTCTCCGGCCGCGGCAAGGCCGGACGTTCTTGGTGCACGTACACCTGCACCACCTCCGCACCTTCCCGATCCCCCGTGTTCGCCACATCCACCCCCACCGTCACCTTCCCCTCCTCCCCGTTCGCAATGCTCAACCCCGAATACCCAAACGTCGTGTACGAAAGCCCATGCCCAAACGCAAACAGCGGCTCAATCTTCTTCGTGTCAAACCACCGATACCCCACCAGCAACCCCTCCCCGTACTTCACAACCCCACCCTTCCCCGGATACGCATTCACGTCCCCATCCGCATGCGCCGGCGAATCCTCCAGCCGCTTCGGAAACGTGCAAGGCAACTTCCCCGACGGATTCACATCCCCAAACAACACCCGCGCCACCGCGTTCCCCCCCTCCATCCCCGGATACCACGCCTCCACAATCGCCGGCACCTTTCCCACCCACGGCATCTCCACCGGCGACCCCGAAATCAACACCACCGCCGCCTTCCCATTCGCCGCCACGATGCGCTGAATCAATTCATCCTGCCCCGACGGCAGCTTCAAATCCTTCCGATCCGTCCCTTCGCTATCGAACCCATGCTGATGATTCAGCCCCCCAACAAACACCACCGCATCCGCCCCCTTCGCCGCCTCCACCGCGCGATCCGCCAGCACCGCCGCCTCCGCATCGCTCGCCCCCAGCCGATACCCCTCCGAGTACACCACATTCATCGCCCCGCCCGCGCGCTTCAGAATCCCCTCCAAAGGCGGAATCTCATAAAACGCCTTGATCGCAGAACTCTCCCCCCCATGCGCCTGCTTGATCACCGCATTCGCCCCGATCACCGCCAGCGTCCGAATCTTCCTCTCATCCAGCGGCAACACCCCGCCGTCGTTCTTCAACAACACAATCCCCTCCTCCGCAATCCGCCGCGCCACCTCCTGGTGCTCTTTCGTGTTGATCGACCCCTCTTCCCGCGTATCCAGCACATGCGTCTCGATCATTACCCGCAGGTTCCGCCGCACCTTGTCATCCAGCAGCGTCACCGGATACTTCCCATCCCGCACCCCGCGCAGAAACGCGCTCGCCAGGTAATACTGGCTGTACGCATTCACCTGCGTCCCCATCTCGCAGTCCAGCCCGTTGTACACCGCTTCATCTGTGTCGTGCGTCCCGTTCCAATCCGAAACCACAATCCCCTGGAAATTCCATTCCCCCTTCAGAATCTTGTTCAGGAGGTAATCATTCTGACAGCAATGCTGCCCGCGCAACTGGTTATACGCCCCCATCACCGCGAACGCCCCGCCCTCTTCCACCGCTGCCTTGAACGCCGGCAGGTAAATCTCGCGCAATGCCCGCTCATCCACCTCCACGCTCACGCTGTTCCGTTCCGTCTCCTGGTTGTTCACCGCAAAATGCTTCACGCACGATGCCACATTCTGCGACTGCACCCCATGGATGTACTCCACCGCCAGCCGCCCCGTCAGGTACGGATCCTCCCCCATGTACTCAAACGTCCGCCCGTTCAACGGCGTCCGCTGAATGTTGATCCCCGGCCCCAGCATCACATCCTTCCCGCGCTTCCGCGCCTCCTCCCCGATCACCTGCCCCATCGCCCGCGCATCCTCCGGATTCCACGTTGCCGCCACCCCGATCAGCGTCGGCAGGTACGTCGAAAAATCATCCGTCCGCCCCGCCGGTTCCCACGTGTCCGGCCCCACATCTTCTCGTACACCATGAGGCCCGTCCGACATCCACCGCCGCGGAATCCCCAGCCGCGGAATCCCCGCCGTCGTAAATTTCGAGTCCGCGTGCAGCAACGCAATCTTCTCTTCCAGCGTCAGCCGCGACAGCAGGTCCTCCACCCGCCGCTCCACCGGCTGCGTCGGATCCTTATACGCCGGCAACTCCGCCCCATCCGCGATCACCCCCGGCGCCGCCGCAACCGCCACCGCCGTCGGAAGACTCATCACCAGCGATCGGACATTACGGCTGCTCCGCGACACGTCTCTACCTCGTTTCGAAAATTCAACTACTGTGGAAATGAACGGCCTTCTGCACAATATCACGCCACCTTTCTCCTGCCACACTAACTTCCGCCAACAACACTCCTTTTTGCGGCACCCCCTTCCTATTCTCGCCCTTTCCCGGTTGATTTAACACAATCTTGCCGTATGTTGTCTCAACATCACGACGGCAACGGGGTGCCATGCGGGTCGCCCGATCTCGGAGCCCTCCGCATGCCTCATGTGCGTTCCTATAACTATTGCACCCATACATCGTCGGCAACAGCGCTTTCGCGGAGTCCACCCCTGGCGCAAATGAACGTAAAACCCAAACGCATCGGACTCGCCGTCGACGCCGTCGGCGCCTACGGCCGCGGCATCGTCCGCGGCGTCATGTCCTTCTGCAAAACCCACCCCGACTGGATCATCACCGAAGAACCCCAGTGGTCCTTCTCGCGCCGCACCGACATCCGCTCCTGGGAAGTTGACGGCATCATCGCGCAGGTCTTCTCCCTCGACTTCGAAAAGGAAATCCTCAACACCAAAATCCCCGCCACCAACGTCTCCAACTTCGTCAACGCCCGCCGCTTCCCCACCGTCCTCCCGGATGATGCCGCCATCGGCACCCTCGGAGCCGATTACCTCCTCAACCTCGGCATCAAGCACCTCGGCTACATCTGGCCCGGCGACACCGAGTTCGGCCGCCTCCGCCTCAAGGCCTTCCGCGAAAAAGCCGACGCCGCCGGTCTCACCGTCCATGAATGCAACATCCAGCACACCACCATCACCGACTGGCTGCAAAAACTCCCCCGCCCCTGCGGCATTCTCGGCGCCAATGACGACTGGGCGCACCGCGTCCTCAAGGAAGCCCGCCGCCAGGAAATCAAAGTCCCCGAAGAAATGGCCGTCATGGGCGTCGATGATGACGAACTCATCAACACCCTGATGACCCCCTCCCTCACCAGCATCACCACCCCCGTCGAGCAGATCGGCCACGAAGCCGCCGCCCTCCTCGACCGCATGATCAATGGCGACTCCGTCCCCCCCGAGCAGCACCTCCTCCCGCCCGTCCGCGTTGTGCCGCGCCGCTCTACCGAGATGATCTTCATCGAAGACCCCGACGTCACCGCCGCCATGCGCTTCATCACCGAGCACGCCGCCCAGCCCATTCACATCGAGCACGTCCTCAAGCACGTCCCCCTCTCCCGCCGCTCCCTTGAACGCCGCTTCCGCGAAGTCCTCGGCCGCAGCGTCTCCGAACAAATCCGCCGCGTCCACGTCGAACGCGCCAAGCAACTCCTCATCACCACCGACCTCGCCGTCAAACAGATCGCCGCCGCCTCCGGCTTCGAAAGCTCCACCCGCATGGGCATCATCTTCCAGCAGGAAGTCGGCGAAACCCCCACCGGCTTCCGCCAGAGAGCACGAATGGGTAACCGAAATAAGATCGTTCCGCCCCAACCGTCTTAATCCTAATCCCTCTCCGACCTCTCACACCCATCTCCCCCTCGCAACAAACAGATTAAGATTACGATTAAGATCAAGATGAAGAACCGATGGACACTGTGAAGCGCATACGCACATCTCACCACTCACGCGCCTTCCTCCAACTCTCCCCCGGCGCCTGGATTATCCTCGCCATCGCCCTCCTTTCCTCCGCCGTCATCCTCTTCGACCCCACCCCTCACCGCGAAGGCCTCGACATGTGGACCTTCGCCCCGCACCACGCCGCCATGTACCGCCCCCTCCTCGCCGAATGGAACCGCACCCACCAGGTCCCCGTCAACCTCTACGTCATCTCCGAAGACGCCATGGCCGACCGCCTCATGTCCGGCTTCCTCTCTCACACCCCCGTCGCCGATCTCATCGAAGTCGAAAAAGCCCTCACCGGCCGCATCTTCTCCGGCCCCCTCGATGACATCGGCCTCGTCGACCTCACCGATCGCGTCAAACACGACCACCTCCTCGAAGAACTCAACGCTCCCTCCTTCTCCGCGTGGACCTCCCGCGGCCACATCTTCGGCCTGCCTCATGACGTCCACCCCGTCCTCCTCGCCTACCGCGCCGACCTCGTCGAAGCCGCCGGCATCGACGTCACCCAAATCCACACCTGGGACGACTTCGCCCGCATCATGCAACCCCTCCTCCAACACCGCGGCCCCGACGGCCAGCCCGACCACTACCCCCTCTCCCTCTGGTACACCTCCATGGACCAGATCGAAGCCCTCATCCTCCAAAACAACGGCGGCTTCTTCGACGAGGACAACCGCCCCATCCTCAACTCCGACGAAAACGCCCGCGTCATCGCCACCGTCGTCTCCTGGACCACCGGTCCGACCCGCATCGCTGCCGACGCCCCCGAATTCACCGCCTCCGGAAACCAGCTCCGCATCACCGGCTACGTCGCTTGCTCCCTCGTCCCCGACTGGCTCACCGCCATCTGGAAACACGACATGCCCCAGCTCTCCGGCAAACTCAAACTCATGCCCCTCCCCGCCTGGACCGCCGATGGCCGCCGCACCTCCGTCTGGGGCGGCACCATGCTCGGCATCTCCAAAACCTGCAAAGAGCCCGAAGCCGCCTGGCTCGTCGCACGTCGCCTCTACCTCGACGACTCCGTCGCCAAGGAACTCTTCGAATCCAACGGCATCATTACCCCCGTCAAACGTCTCTGGTCCTCCCCCTTCTACGACCAGCCCGACCCCTACTTCTCCAACGAACCCATCGGCCGCATCTACATCAATCACGCCCCTGCCGTCCCCCGCCGCACCAGCTCCCCCTACAACTCCATCGCCCGTGACCGCGTCCAATCCGCCATCATCGCTCTCCGCAACTACGCCCTCGCCACCCACCAATACAAGCCCAGCCAACTCCTCGAAGAAGCCCACCGCCAACTCCAACGCGCCCAAACCCAAATGCAACACGACCTCGACCGCGACGTCTTCCTCCAATCCCTCGGCACCAAAAAGGAGCCCCAATGACAACCTCGGGTGCCATGTCGGGTGCCATGCTTATGGCCCAACCTCGGGGCCATAAGCATGCCTCCCAGATGCACAAAAACAGCTTGCACCCGTGCCCAACCCACTTAACCATTTAACTACTTAACCACTTATCCCTTCACCAAAAGGCCCCATGACCTCCACCCGCCACAACCCCCTCGCCCCCTACGCCTTCCTCACCCCATTCCTCCTCCTCTTCACCCTTTTCACCCTTTACCCCCTCCTCCAATCCCTCATCCTCTCCTTTCAACAAACCCACGGCCCGCGCTCCGCCCAGTTCGTCGGCGCCGCCAACTTCTCCTTCATCCTCCACGACCCCCTCTTCTGGAAAGCCCTTTACAACACCACCGTATTCGCCGCCGCCTCCGTCTTCATCCAACTCCCCCTCTCCCTCGCCCTCGCCCTCCTCCTCAACCGCCCCGACATCAAGGGCCGCGCGCTCTTCCGCCTCATCTTCTTCTCCCCCTCCCTCGTCGGCCTCGTCTTCGTCGCCGTCCTCTTCTCCGTCATCTTCGAAAAACGCACCGGCCTTCTCAACGTCGCCCTCCACCGCCTCTTCAATTTCAATCTCGATTTCCCCTGGCTCCAGGAACACGTCATGGCCGCGATGATCCTCGCCGCCCTCTGGGTCTACGTCGGCTTCAACATGGTCTGCTTCCTCGCCGCCCTCCAGAACGTCGACCCCGAACTCCTCGAAGCCGCCAAAGTCGACGGCGCCAACCCCCTCCACCGCTTCCTCCACATCACCCTCCCCGCCATCCGCCCCGTCGCCACCTTCGTCGTCCTCCTCTCCATCATCGGCAGCTTCCAACTCTTCGAACTCCCCTTCATCCTCCTCAACGGCCCCGGCCCCAACGACCAGGGCCTCACCATCGTCCTCTACCTCTTCCAGGTCGGCTTCCAACAAGGCGACCTCGGATACGCCAGCGCCATCGGCTGGATGCTCGCCATCCTCCTCGCCCTCTTCGCCCTCGCCCACCAACTCTTCTCCCGCGCTGAAAAGGGAGACGAATGAGAATGAAACGCGCGACGCCACAGACCCCATTCCCCAGGCCCCAGACCCCCTCCTCCCGCGCCCACACCCTCCCCAAACTCCTCACCTCTCTCCACCTCCCGTACCACTCCATCCACTTCCTCATCCCCTTCGCCTACCTCCTCTGCTCCTCCCTCAAATCCCCCGCCGACTTCTTCACCTCCCTGTTCCTCCCCACCGACAACGGCAAAATCGCCTGGTCCCACCTCACCCTCAACAACTTTCACCGCGTCCTCGCCCAACCCGACTTCCCCCGCGCCCTCCTCAACTCCTTCTTCTACGCCTCCGTCACCGCCGTCCTCGCCACACTGGCCTGCGCCATGGCCGGCTACGCCCTCGCCTGCTACCACTTCCGCGGCCGCCGCACCATCCGCACCATCATCCTCGCCTCCCTCGTCATCCCCCCCGTCCTCCTCCTCTCCCCCGTCTACCAACTCCTCTTCCGCCTCGATCTCCTCGACACCGTCTGGGCCTTCATCCTCCCCTCCGTCGCCGCCCCCTTCGGCGTCTTCCTCTTCCGCCAGTTCATGCTCAACGCCGTCCCCCCCGAACTCCTCGAAGCCGCCCGCATCGACGGCTCCTCCGAGTTCCGCATCTTCTTCACCATCGTCCTCCCCCTCGCCCGCCCCATGGTCGGCGCCTTCCTCCTCATCACCTTCCTCGCCAGTTGGAACAACTACATCACCCCCCAGGTCGTCCTCCAATCCCCCGAGCACTACCCCCTCTCCGTCGCCATCGCCCAACTCAAAGGCGTCTACTCCCAGGACTACGGCCTCCTCATGGCCGGTACCCTCATCTCCATCCTCCCCGTCCTCCTCCTCTTCCTCCTCCTCCAAAAAGACTTCATCTCCGGCCTCACCACCGGCGCCATCAAAGGCTGACAACCCCCGATGGCCGCGCGTCTCACCATCGCAAGACCCACCGAAAGCCACGAACGCACATACCACAGACCCCAGCCCCCAGACCCCGCCCCCCCAACGTCACTTGCTCGTCGCCTGCATCTGCTGAATAAAGCTGTTCGCCTCCGCAATCGACTTATCCATATCCCGAATCAGCGCCGCCACATCCGTCTCAATGCTCGCCTGCGTCGTCTGCAGCGACGCAATCGCCCGCGCATTCAAATTATGCTTCATGAACAGCACCTGGTCATGAAATGCATCCAGCACCGGCTGCATCTTCTCCTCCGCCCGCTTCATCGCCGCCAGCAGCTGCTCATACCGCGCCTTCGTCTCATCCAGCTTCTGCTCGCTCTCCGACCGCAACTCCGCACTGTGATACTCCCCCAACTCCCCCTCCCACTCCTTGAACAAGTCATGCGCCACCGAATCCACCGACGCAATCCGCTCGTGCACCTTCTTCGCCCGGCTCGCACACGCCTCATAATCCGATTCGATCCGGTCATACTCCTTCTGCAGCGAATCCTCCGGCGTCCCCGCCACCGCCCGCAAATGCTGCAGCGTCGTCTGAAACTCCGTCTTCGCCTTCTCCTGGTCCGTCCGCGCCGCCTCCACCCGATCCACCAGGATGTCCCGTTTCGCCCACCCCAGCTTCTCCCACGCCGCATAGTACGTCGACTTGCACCCCGCCAATACCCCCGACATGCCCAGCAGCACCATCACCGTGGAACGACAAAATACGTTATGACGCATGAAGGCTCCTTTTCATCAACCGGATGCGCAAGTGCGAATTGTATGCCGCAGTGCCCCCCCTTTGCTCCATTTCTTCCCTGGTCTTGCATGGGAAGTGCGCGACACCTTGCGAGTTGCTTTACGCGCATCCCCCAAAAGTTTACACTTGCGGGTCTTTGATACAGCCACATCGGCGGCTGTTGAGCTCAACCCCGTTTCGAAGAGATTGTGAGACGAGCCATGGCGGAAATTACTGCAAAAATGGTCAATGAACTCCGGCAGCGCACCAACGCGCCGATGATGGATGCAAAACGCGCCCTCGTGGATGCCAACGGCGATCCCGAAAAGGCCGCCGAACTCCTCCGCGAACGCGGCACCGCCTCCGCTGACAAAAAGCTCTCCAACGAAATGAAGGAAGGTCTCGTCGCCGGCCGCATCTCCAACGACGGCAAACTCGGCGTACTCCTCCGCCTCGGCTGCCAGACCGACTTCGTCGCCCGCAACGACGGCTTCCTCAAACTCCTCGGCGACCTCGTCGACCTCGCCTTCGAGAACGGCGTCAACACCCCCGCCGAACTCATGGCCCTCAAGTACCCCGACTCCTCCGGCGGGGGGGGCCGCACCGTCGAAGCCGTCATCAAGGAAATGATTGGCGGCACCATCAAGGAAAACATCGGCATCACCGGCCTCGCCCGCTTCTCCACCACCGACGGCCGCGTCGAAAAATACGTCCACCACAACCAGAAGGTCGGCGCCCTCATCCAGATCGATGGCTCCACCGATGACGGCGTCAAAGTCGTCGCCGGCGAAATCGCCATGCACATTACCGCCGGCATCCCCACCGTCGCCCTCGCCGTCGATCGCTCCGGCGTCGATCCCGCGATCGTCGAAAAGGAAAAAGCCGCCGCCGCCGAAGGCACCGAAGGCAAGCCCGCCAACATCGTGGAAAAGATCGTCGCCGGCAAACTGGAAAAGTACTTCCAGGACGTCGCACTCGTCGATCAGCCCTTCATCAAGGACGACAAAAAGCGCGTCCGTGATCTCCTCGCCGATGCCGGCAAGGCCGCAAAAGCGACCCTCAAGGTCACCCGCTTCGCTCGCTTCAAGATCGGCGAAGCCTGATCCGTAATTGTCCCGATTGTCGGTGGCGGACAACCGCACCTCGCGCGTAAGATGATGGCCCAGGGTTCAACGCCCTGGGCTATTTTTTTTAACCCCAGCGAGGCGGAGAGTCGGAAAATCTATGGGTACCCCCAAGTACAAACGAATCCTTCTCAAGATCTCCGGCGAAGGTCTCTGCCGGGAAGGCGGCTTCGGGCTCGAAGCCAATGAACTCACCTCCATCTCCGAACAGATCGCCCAGGTCGCCAAGAGCGGCGTCCAGGTCGCCGTCGTCGTCGGGGGCGGCAATTTCGTCCGCGGCGAAACCCTCGCCGCCGCCGGCCACATCCAGCGCGCCACCGCCGATTACATGGGTATGCTCGCCACCGTCATGAACGCCATGGCCCTCCAGGACATGCTCGAAACCCTCGGCCAACCGACCCGCGTCGCCTCCGCACTCACCGTCAGCCAGGTCGCCGAACCCTTCATCCGCCGCCGCGTCCTCCGACACCTCGAAAAAGGCCGCGTCGTCGTCCTCGCCGCCGGCACCGGCAACCCCTTCTTCACCACCGACACCTGCGCCGCACTCCGCGCCACCGAACTCAACGTCGACATCCTCATGAAAGCCACCAAGGTCGACGGCGTCTACGACTCCGACCCCAAGAAAAACCCCAACGCCATCATGTTCGACCACCTCACCTACAAAAAAGTCATCACCGACAACCTCCGCGTCATGGACATGACCGCCATCTCCCTCGCCATGGAACGAAAAATCCCCATCCTCGTCTTCAACCTCAAAAAATCCGGCAACATCGCCCGCGTCGTCAGCGGCGAACAAACCGGCACCCTCATCAGCATCGAGTGAACACCCCCCGCCTTCCGTATAAAATACAACAAGGATTCAATGCGGTAGGGGGGCCAAGCAAGACTGGAGACCAATTATGCCAATGGATGAAATCCTTTTCGAAGCCGAAGAATCCATGGAAAAAGCCATGGAACACCTCAAGCACGAACTCAGCGGCCTCCGCACCGGACGCGCCTCCATCTCCCTCGTCGATCGCATCAAAATCGACTACTACGGCACCCCCACCGACCTCCGCGGCCTCGCCATGCTCACCACCCCCGACGCCTCCAGCATCCTCATCAAACCCTTCGACCCCGGCTCCATCAAGGACGTCATCCGCGGCCTCGAAGAAGCCAACCTCGGCATCAACCCCCAAAGCGACGGCAAACAAATCCGCCTCGTCCTCCCCGCGCTCTCCGGCGAACGCCGCCAGCAACTCGTCGGCAAAGTGAAGGAAGCCGCCGAACACGTCCGCATCTCCCTCCGCAACATCCGCCGCGACGCCAACAAAAAAGTGGATGCCGAAGAAAAAGACTCCCTCCTCACTGAAGACCAGGCCGTCAAAGGCCGCGAGGACGTCCAGGAACTCCTCAAAAAATTCGAAGCCACCGTCGACACCCTCGTCGCCGCCAAAACCAAGGAAATCACCGAAGTCTAATCCCCGTCTCCCATCGAGCGGCATTGCCAACGAACCCCCGCCACGAGCACCCCCCAAAGCGCTCAACCGCGAGCGCCCAGCGAGCGCCAAGCCGCGGCAGCGGCGTGTGAACTTAGCCCACGACGAAGTCGTGGGTCCGAATCTCAGGGAAGGGCCGGGGGGCCTGAGTATGTTCGGCAGACACGACAATCCCGAAAAATCAACCGCACCCAGCGCAGAATTGCCGCTCCAAGCCGTCGCTCGGAGGGCGGTAAACAGCCACGAGTTTTCCCCGTTGCCTTTCAGAAAAAATGTACGTATATTGTTAGGGTGAGGCAAAATAACAAACACAGGGGGAAACACACATGCATGCGCCCAATCCCATCGCCGCCTTCTCCTTCGCCTCCATCCCCTCCAAATCTCTCGACTGGCTCTGGTTCCCCTTCATCCCCCGCGGCCGCATCACCCTCCTCGCCGGCGACCCAGGCTCCGGCAAAACCTCCCTCGCCCTCCACCTCGCCGCCCAACTCTCCCGCGGAATCCCTCTCCCCTTCAGAAGTTCAAGCCTCAGCGACGGGTTAACTCTCTCTCGAACCGCCGGCACTCCCTCCGCGCATGCGGCCACACAACCCCTCGAACCACCGGAACCCCCAATCGAAAATCGAAAATCAAAAATCGAAAATAATCCTTTCCCCCAATCCACCCTCCTCCTCTCCCCCGACGACAACCCCGCCGACACCCTCCGCCCCCGCCTCGAACAACTCCACGCCGATCTCGAACACGTCCACACCCTCGCCAACTTCCCCTCCCTCCTGCCGCCCCCCGACTTCAACCCCAACCACCCCGCCGCCCTCACTCCCCTCGAACGCCTCGACGAACTCCTCAACGCCATCCCCAACCTCGCCCTCCTCATCATCGACCCCATCACCTATTTCCTCGGCCTCGCCGATCGCGCCCAGCCCCTCACCGCCACCAACCCCAGTTTCCTCCACCGCTCCACCCTCTCCCGCCTCACCCAACTCGCAGAACGCCACAACATCGCCATCCTCCTCACCACCCGCCTCACCAAAAAAATCCCCGACCTCACACCCGGCGCCTCCCTCCTTCCCCCCTCCAACCTCCACCGCACTCTCGGCTCCCTCGCCTTCGCCACCACCGCCCGCTCCGTCCTCCTCCTCTCCCAACTCCCCTCCCCATCCACCCATTTAACCCCCGGTGACACACCGGGGGCCTGCGAGACACACACACCAGAACAAGCCGCGCATTCCCCTCAACCACTCGATCGAAACGAAAGCCCGGCGATCACATCGCTGGATCCCACCCCAACCGAAAATCGAAAATCAAAAATCGAAAATCCCCCGCCCACCCCCACCCATCTCCTCCTCTCCCTCAAATCCAACCTCACCCGCCCCCCAGCCCCGCTTCCCTTTACCCTCGCCGAATCCATCACCTGGCATCCCCACGTTTCCCTCCCCGATCTCTTCCCGCCCCCGCCCGCTCCACCCCCCAAGTCCCCCGGCCCGCCCGACCTCATCACCCAGGCCGCCGCAGACTGGCTCCTCCTCGCCCTCGCCAGCGGCCCCGTCCTCGCCACCTCCGTCACCTCCGCCGCCAGGGACAACGCCATCCCCATCGCCACCCTCAACCGCGCCAAAGCCCTCGCCGCGGTCGAGTCCGTCCGGCAAGACTGGTCCGGCAAATGGTTCTGGAAACTAAAATCCGACAACCGTCCCCTCCCCGAAAGCTACATTGACCGGTGTATCGCGCGGATGGCAAGACTTGATAATCATGCTGAAAATCCGCGAATCGCCGGAAGCGAACTTGATAATCTTGCTGAAAAAACGCACCGCGCCAGAAAAAAACCTGATAATCTTCCGGAAAAATCCCACAGAAGCCCAAGCGTAAGCGAGGGGTCAACTCTCCCCCCGCCATCCGGCACCCTCCCCGCGCACGCGGCCCCACAACCCCCCGAACCCCCGGAACCCCAATCGAAAATCGAAATTCGAAATTCGAAAATCCCCCCACCATCCCTATAATCGCCCCTCTTCGTGGTCCTTCGTGCCTTCGTGTCTTCGTGTTTAAGGTCTTTTCATGCCGAACCAACCGCAAAAACCCCGCATCCTCACCGGCGACACCCCCACCGGACGCCTCCACCTCGGCCACTTCGTCGGCTCCATCGAAACCCGCCTCGCACTCCAGGACCACTACGACTGCTACTTCCTCATCGCCAACGTCCACGCCTTCACCAACCCCGCCCGCGCCCAAAACCCCGCCGACATCCGCCAGTCCGTCATCGACATCGCCACCGACTGGCTCGCCGTCGGTATCGACCCCGCCAAATCCACCATGTTCATCCAGTCCGAAATCCCCGCCATCGCCGAACTCACCTTCTTCCTCGCCATGCTCATCCCTTACTCCCGTGTCATGAAAAACCCCACCATCAAGGATGAAATCCGCGACAAAGGCCTCGGCGATGATTACCCCTTCGGATTCCCCATGTACGCCGTCGGACAATGCGCCGACATCCTCGCCTTCCGCCCCGAACTCGTCCCCGTCGGCGAAGACCAGCTCCCCCACCTCGAACTCTGCACCTACGTCGCCCGCAAATTCAACCAGCAATTCTGCAACGTCAACCCCCACACCGAAGACAAGGACTACGTCAAAGCCGGCGGAGTCTTCCCCATCATCCAACCCAAACTCGGCCGCGTGAAACGCCTCGTCGGTACCGGCGCCCCCTCCCCCGAAGCGGGGGGGGGCGGCAAGCTCCTCAAAATGTCCAAATCCCTCAACAACGCCATCTTCCTCTCCGACGACCCCGACACCGTGAAGAAAAAAGTCATGTCCATGTACACCGACCCCAACCGCAAAAAAGCCACCGACCCCGGCGAAACCGACCCCAACAAAAACCCCCTCTGGGCCTTCCACGAAACCTTCAACCCCGACAAAAATTGGGTCGCCGAATACCAGTCCAAATACAGAGCCGGCGGCGTAGGCGACGTCGAAGTCAAACGCAAACTCGTCGACGTCCTCGTCGCCATCATCGACCCCATCCGCCTCCGCCGCCAGCAGTTCGAAAAAGACCCCGCCGCCGTCCTCGACGTCCTCAAACAAGGCACCGCCCGCGCCAACGCCATCGCCGAAGAAACCCTCCACCTCGCGAAAAAAGCCATGAAGCAGGACTTCTTCCCCCGAACCCTCACAATTTAAGCCCATCAACACCCGCGGCAGTGTTGTAAAGAAGTAGAAATGTCACCCTCATAACCGAAGTAGAATTGTCACCCGGTTAGAGGTGACTCACGCGTGCCAGGGCCGCCGCGGGGGGGGGCGGCGGCCCTGGCACGCGACGCTTGAATC
>JBQCGD010000120.1:0-11033 GCA_051955985.1 Phycisphaerae bacterium
CTCCTCCTCGCCCCCGATCCCCAAATCACCAGCACCATTCCGGCGCCCCCCGAACCCGAACCCGAGGACACCCCACCGGAAGAACGCAGCGTCTCCAAGTGGCCCCCGCCCCCCAGCCCCGCCTCCGGCTGGATCGACATCCTCGTCGGCGAACCCGCGCCCCAAAACCTCTTCTGCATCAAGGCCAACCTCAAATCCGTCCCCTACACCTCCGAAATCCCCTACACCCTCGACCCCTCTTTCACCCGCGCCATCAACCACTTCGTCGACACCTGCGCCGCCCTCCCCCCCAACAGCCCTCTCCCCCCCTGGCCCGCCTGAAAACCCAGCACGGGTGCCCTGCGCGGGTGCCATGAGGCGTGCCATGCGTATGGCCCAACGGGGGGGCTCGGGGCCATAAGCATGCCACTTGGACTCGAAAAACCATCTTGCACACTCCCGCGCTAGAATCATTCAGATCCACACACGGAGCCGCCCATGTTCCGGCGCCACCAAAAACCCCCCGCCCCTCCCCCCTCGAAAGACCTCGAACCCCGCACCCAACAAATCGGCCACGACCTTCTCCTCGCCACCCGCGCCATCGCCAAAAAATCGTGGTGGGGAAGCTCCGAACACCTCATGAACTGGGCCCTCCAAAACCACGACTTCAAAATCCAGCTCTTCCGCTTCATCGACGTCGTCCCCGTCCTCAAAACCCCCGAAGCCATCCACCAGCACCTCCTCGAATACCTCCAACCCCCCGACCAGCCCTCTGACCAGAAAATCGAACTCCCCCCCGGCATGTCCCTCGCCCTCAAAGCCGGCGGCCTCCTCAAAGGCACCCTCGCCCACACCCTCACCTCCCAGATCCAAGCCATGGCCCACACCTTCATCGCCGGCGAATCCCTCACCGAAGCCCTCCCCGCCCTCCAGCAACAATGGCAACACCACATCGCCTTCTCCGTCGACCTCCTCGGCGAAGCCGTCGTCTCCCACGCCGAAGCCGCCGCCTACCAAAAACGCTACCTCGACCTCATCGAACAACTCCCCGCCGCCACCGCCGATTGGCCCCACGACCCCCAGCTTGAATCCGACCACCTGGGAAAAATCCCCCGCACCAACGTCTCCATCAAAATCTCCGCCCTCGACGGCCACGTCTCCCCCCTCGCCGCCGAAGACACCCTCGACCGCCTCTCCCACGCCCTCGCCCCGCTCCTCCTCGCCGCCGAAAAACACAATGTCCTCCTCAACTTCGACATGGAGCACCACGCCCTCAAGGAACTCACCATCCGCCTCTTCAAAAAATGCTGCGAACAATTCAACTTCCCCGCCGGCCTCGCCCTCCAGGCCTACCTCCAATCCGCCGACGAAGACGCCCGCGACCTCCTCCAGTGGTCCAAAGAAAAAAACCGCACCATCACCCTCCGCCTCATCAAAGGCGCCTACTGGGACTTCGAAACCATCCACGCCGAACTCATGAACTGGCCCCCGCCCGTCTGGCAGCACAAATCCCACACCGATGCCTGCTTCGAACGCCTCACCACCCTCTTCCTCTCCCAGCTCCCGCGCGACAACCCCCAAACCCCCCACATCAAACTCGCCCACGGCACCCACCATATACGCTCCATCGCCCACGCCCTCGCCGCCGCCGAACACTTCCAACTCCCCCCATCCGCCCTCGAATTCCAATCCCTCCGCGGCATGGCCGACGACCTCAAATCCGTCCTCGCCACCCGCGGCCACCGCTGCCGCGAATACGTCCCCCTCGGCCCCATGATCCCCGGCATGGCCTACCTCGTCCGCCGCCTCCTCGAAAACACCTCCAACGAATCCTGGCTCCGCGCCGACCACACCCAAAACCTCCCCGACGACCAACTTCTCGCCCCACCAGTTCCAATTCAGAATTCAGAATCCCGAATTCGGAAGGAGTCCTCACCACCACCCATTCTGAATTCTGAATTCTGCACTCTGAATTTCCAAAACGAACCCTGGCGAGACTTCTCCCAACAAAACACAAGGACCGCCTTCGCCCACGCTCTCGCCCACACCTCCGTCCCCCAAATCGAAAACAACACAACCATCGACCAAATGAATCGCGCCATCCAACGCGCCCAAGCTGCCTTCGACCAATGGCGCAACCTCCCTCAATCCGCCCGCAGCCAAATCATCCAATCCGCCGCCGCCCTCCTGCGCCAAAACCGCGACCAACTCGCCGCCCTCATCTGCAAAGAATCCCGAAAAACCTGGCCCGAAGCCGACGCCGACATCTGCGAAGCCATCGACTTCTGCAACTACTACGCCCACCAGGCCCAAACCCTCCTCACCGAGCAACCCCTCTCCCACCTCGCTGGCGAATCCAATCACGCCCTCCACACCCCCCGCGGACCCACCGCCGTCATCTCCCCCTGGAACTTCCCCCTCGCCATCACCACCGGCATGACCATCGCCGCCCTCGTCACCGGAAACCCCGTCCTCCTCAAACCCGCCGAGCAAACCCCCGCCATCGCCCACGCCCTCTGCCAACTCCTCCACCAGGCCGGCATCCCCAAAGACATCCTCCACTTCCTCCCCGGCCCCGGCGAAACCATCGGCGCCGCACTCGTCCGACACCCCCTCATCACCACCATCGCCTTCACCGGATCCAAAGCCGTCGGCCTCGACATCCTCCAGGCCGCCGCCATCGCCAGTACCAGACTGCCCTTCATCAAAAAAGTCATCTGCGAAATGGGTGGCAAAAACGCCATCATCGTCGACGACTCCGCTGACCCCGACGAAGCCCTCCTCGCCGTCCGTCACTCCGCCTTCTCTTACGCCGGCCAAAAATGCTCCGCCTGCTCCCGCCTCATCCTCCTCGACAACATCCACGACCCCTTCCTCGCCCGCCTCATCGAAGCAACAAACTCCCTCACCCTCGGCCCCCCCGAAAACCCCGCCACCGACCTCCCCCCCGTCATCAACGAAGAAGCCGCCCAAAAAATCCGCATGTACATCGACCTCGGCAAACAAGAAGCCACCCTCGCCAACCCCCAACAAATCGAAAATCGAAAATCAAAAATCGAAAATGCGATCCAGCCCCACCTCTTCACCAACGTCCCCCCTGATTCGCGAATCGCCACCGAAGAAATCTTCGGCCCCATCCTCTCCATCTTCCGCGCAAAAACCTTCGAAGACGCCCTCGCCCTCGCCAATTCCAGCCCCTGCAAACTCACCGCCGGCCTCTTCTCCCGAACCCCCTCCCACATCGCCCGCGCCCGCCAGCACCTCCTCGTCGGAAACCTCTACATCAATCGCCCCATCACCGGCGCCCTCGTCTCCCGCCAACCCTTCGGCGGCTTCGGTCTCTCCGGCATCGGCGCCAAGGCCGGAGGCCCAGAGTACCTCGCGCAATTCACCAACCCCCGCACCCTCACCGAATCCACCCTCCGCCACGGCTTCGCTCCCTCCACCCCCCTCACCCATTGATCTCCAACACCAACCCCGCCCTCCCTCCATTCTGAATTCTGAATGCCGAATTCTGAATTCCCCCAACGCCCCGATCCCGCCTCCAGCTTCCCCAAATCTTGCGCCCGTTTCCTTCCCCATTCCCCACCCCTCGCTTACACTACCGCCTTCCAAAACCCGATAGCTCAACAGCTTCCGGCGTTGCCACAATTGGCGTGACTCGCACGAGATCCCTATGCCCCATCCATCCCACCACCGTCGACTCGCCGCTCCTCTCCTCGCACTCGCCGTCGCGCTCGTCCCCACACTCGCCCGCGCCCAGGCCACCCGCCCCGCCAATGCCCCCACCACCCCCGGCCGCACCGTTGAACAACGCCCCCCCAGCGGCCCCGCCTCCCTCGAAGGACTTCCCATCCTCCGCGTCGAAGTCGTCGGCAACACCAAGACCGATACCCGCCTCATCCTCGACCAGGTCCGCTCCGTCCCCGGTCAGAACTACTCCCAACGCCTCGTCGACGTCGACAACCGCGCCATCGCCGCTCTCGACCGCTTCATCACCTGCTACCCCCGCGTCTACCCCGAGGCCGACGCCAACGGCAAACTCAAGGGCGTCGTCATCCAGTTCGTCGTCGAAGAACGCCCCAACGTCGCCTCCGTCGAAATCGTCGGAAACCGCGCCTTCACCGATACCCAGCTCCGCGACGCCATGATGACCCGCGCCGGCGGCGCCATGGACCCCTTCTTCGAACAAACCGATATCAAAACCATCATCGACATGTACCACAAAAAGGGCTACGCTCAGGCCGACGTCACCATCGACCAGGCACTCCTCCAGAAAGGCGTCGTCCGTTTCACCATCACCGAAGGCCCTCAGTCCAAAATCAGCAAAATCGATTTCGTCGGCAACGACCACGTCAAGGGCTCCTACCTCCGCTGGAAAATCTCCACCAAGACCTCCTTCTGGTTCTTCCGCAAGGGCATCCTCGACGAAGACAAACTCCAGCAGGACCTCATCACCATCCGCGACGCCTACCTCAAACGCGGCTACATCGACGCCCGCGTCTCCTACTCCCTCGATTACAACGAAGACAAATCCAAGCTCACCGTCCGCTTCGCCATCATCGAAGGCCCCCGCTACAAAATCGGTAAAATCAACGTCGCCGGCAACAAGGTCTTCTCCACCCCCGAACTCCTCGGCGACCTCTCCAAGTTCGGACCCGGCTCCTTCGCCGAACGTGACAAGATCGACGCACTCCAGAAACGCATCGAAGACCGCTACGGCCACGAAGGCTACATCGAGTCCAACGTCACCACCAACCCCGTCTACACTGATACCCCCGGCGTCGTTGACCTCGATATCAAAATCGTCGAAGGCAACCCCTACCTCGTCGGCCGTGTCATCGTCCGCGGAAATCCCTACATCCAGGACCGCGTCATCCGCCGACAGGTCCGCATCTACCCCGACCAGACCTACGACAAGGTCCTCGTCAACAAGTCCGTCGAACGCCTCAAATCCATCCGCATCTTCTCCGACGTCAAAATCACCCCCATCGATTCCCCCGGAAACCCCGCCGACGTCAAGGACGCCCTCGTCGAAGTCGGCGAAGGCCAGACCGGCCGCTTCCTCATCGGCGCTGGCGTCTCTACCAACTCCGGCCTCGTCGGCCAGGTCAGCCTCGAACAACAGAACTTCGATATCGCCAACCCCCCGCACTCCCTCGGCGAATTCCTCCGCGGACAATCCTTCAAAGGCGCAGGCCAGTACTTCCGCATCCTCCTCGAGCCCGGCACCGAGTTCCAACGCTACCGCGTCACCTTCGAAGAACCCTACCTCTTCGACTCCCCCTACTCCTTCTCCAACGACCTCTACTTCTTCACCCGCGGCCGCGAATCCTGGGATGAACGCCGCATCGGCGACATCGTCACCCTCGGCCGACGCTTCGGCGACGTCTACTCCGCCTCCCTCGCCTTCCGCGCTGAAGATGTCACCATCTCCCGCGCCATCGACCGCCTCCAGAAAGGCTTCTCCGACGTCAATTACCCCATCTTCGACGCCTTCGGTGACCAGGTCGGCGTCGGCTCCGACTCCGCCCAGGAAATCCTCAACGAAGACGGCTCACACTTCATCACCTCCATCAAGCCCGGCATCGTCCGCGATACCACCGACTCCCGCATCTTCCCCACCACCGGCACACGCACCGTCCTCGCCTGGGAGCAGTACGGCGCCATGGGCGGCGATGCCACCTTCTCCAAAATCACCGCACGCTTCGACTGGTACGTCCCCCTCTGGGAAGACATCTTCGAACGAAAAACCGTCTTCGCTCTCCGCAACCAGGCCGGCTTCAACGTCTTCGGCGATTCCCCCTTCTACGAACGCTTCTACGGCGGCGGCATCGGCGACCTCCGCGGCTTCAAGTACCGCGGCGTCGGACCCGTCGCCGGACAGCTCAACGACCCCATCGGCGCCGACTTCTCCTGGGTCACCACCGCTGAAGTCAACTTCCCCATCTACGAAAACCTCCTCCGCGGCGTCGTCTTCACCGACGTCGGCGATTACGAACGTGACATCGAAATCGGCACCATCCGCGCCGACGTCGGCGTCGGCGTCCGCGTCACCATCCCCTTCTTCGGACAACTCCCCCTCGCACTCGACTTCGCCATCCCCGTCGCCAAGGCCTCCCACGACCGCACCCAGGTCGTCTCCTTCTCCCTCGGCATCCCCTTCTGACCGGAATGACACAGCCCGCAAGAGCAATTACTATTTACCAATTACCAATTACGTCCCACGGAGTCTGATATGCGTCCCATCACCAAATCCCTCCTCACCCTCCCCCTCCTCCTCGCCCTCGCAACACTCTCCCTCGGCCAAGCCCCCGCCCCCACACCCGCCCCACGCGTCCTCGCCGTCATCAACATCAACAAGGTCTTCTCCTCCCTCAATGAAAAAATCGATGGCGACGCCCAGATCAAAGCCATGGCCGACCAGTTCCAGGCCGACCAGTCCAAACGCGAACAGGAACTCGAAAAACTCCGCAACCAGCTCCAGGACAACACCCTCTTCAACCCCGATTCCCCCGAGTACAAAAAACTCCAGGACACCGCCCTCCAGAAAAAATCCGAGTACGAAGCCAACGCCAACCTCGCCCAGCAGAAACTCCTCATCGAGCAACGCCTCAAAACCATCCAGATCTACCGCCGCATGAACGACGCCATCAAGCAGTACGCCGAACAAAAAGGCATCGGCCTCGTCCTCGTCGCCGACGAAATCAACTTCGACGCCGCCCAGACCATCGAAGGCGTCACCCAACGCATCGCCAACCGCAAGGTCATCTACTACCACCCCGACTACGACATCACCCAGCAGATCATCGAAAAAATGAACGCCGACTACAAACTCGGCAACAAGTAACCACCCCTCCCCAACCAACCTCCTTCGCGCGGCCCGCCCATCGGGCCGCGCTCTTTTTTGCACCCCCGCCCCAACGCCCCTTCGCAATTCTGCCCTCCACAACGCTTGCGTCGTCGCGAACCCCGCATATAACACATTGCACCCCCTCGCCGGGTGCCATGCTTATGACCCAATCTCGGGGCCATAAGCATGACTCATGGACTCGCAAAAACACGTTGCACACCTCCCCCCATTTCCCCTCACCCCGGAGGACCCTCTCCAATGCGCCGCCCCCTCACCCTCACCCTCCTCCTCGCCCTCACCGCCTGCCACCCCGCTCCCCAGACACCCCCCGACGCCCGTCGCCCGCAGGCGACGTGGGCACCACCCATCTCACAACCCGTCACCCTCCCCTCCATCCCAAAAATCCCCACCCACGCCCCCGCCACCACCCGCCTCAACCTCGGCGTCGCCTGGTACCCCGAACAATGGCCCGAATCCCGCTGGAACACCGACCTCGCCCTCATGGAACAAGCCCATATCACCGTCGCCCGCGTCGGCGAATTCGCCTGGAGCTCCCTCGAACCCGCCGAAGGCCACTACCACCTCGACTGGCTCGACCGCGCCATCAACCTCGCCGCCAAACACCACATCCAAATCGTCCTCTGCACCCCCACCGACGCCCCGCCCGCATGGCTCACCGATAAATACCCCGACACCCTCCGCGTCGATGAAACCGGCAAACGCCTCCGCCACGGCGGCCGCCGCCAGTTCTCCTACACCTCCCCACGCTACCGCGACCTCTGCAAAAAAATCACCGCCCAACTCGCACAACGCTTCGGCCACAACCCCAACGTCCTCGGCTGGCAGATCGGCAACGAACTCACCGACGACTCCTACGACAACTACTCCAAGCAACTCTTCCACCAATACCTCGAGCAAAAATTCAAAACCCTCGACAACCTCAACACCCACTGGGCCACCACCTACTGGTCCCAAACCTACTTCCACTGGAACGAAATCCCCCTCCCCACCAAAACCGACAACCCCGGCCTCCAGCTCGAATACAAACACTTCGTCACCGACATGTGGCGCTCCTTCGTCGCCGACCAGCACCAAATCCTCCGCAACACCATCTCCCCGCAACAATGGATCACCACCAACCTCGGCGGCCTCGGCTGGGCCGACCGCTTCAACCGCTTCGACCTTTCCCAAGACCTCGACCTCATCTCCTGGGACGCCTACGTCGGCTCAGGCCACCTCGACGCCAACAAAATGGCCGCCACCCACGACCTCGTCCGCGGTTGGAAACAACAAAACTTCTGGGTCATGGAAACCCAGCCCGGCTCCGTCAACTGGGCCGGCATCAACAACACCCTCGACATGGGCGAAACCAGAGAAATCGCCTGGCAAGCCATCGGCCACGGCGCCGACGCCATCGCCTACTGGCAGTGGCGCTCCGCACCCAACGGCCAGGAGCAATACCACGGCTGCCTCATCGGCGCCGACGGAAACCCCCTCCCCATCTACTACGAAATCCAGCAGATCGGCGAAGAATTCCAGAAAATCGCCCCCGACCTCGTCGACACCCACCCCTATTCCGAAGTCGCCCTCCTCCATGACTACGACTCCCGCTGGGCCATCGACTTCCAGCCCCACTCCAACCGCTACGACCAGCTCGCCATCCTCCAGGACTGGTACCGCGCCCTCCGAAAAGCCGCCGGCACCGTCGACATCGTCTCCCCCAACGCCGACCTCTCCCACTACAAACTCCTCGTCGCCCCCAGCCTGAATGTGATCTCCGACCAAACCGCCAAAAAACTCCTCGCCTGGATCCACCACGGCGGCCACCTCCTCCTCGGCCCCCGCTCCGGCATGAAAGACCAATACAACTCCCTCCAACCCCAACGCCAACCCGGCCCCCTCGCCAACGCACTCGGTGCCCACGTCGAACAATACTACGCCCTCCAGGACGAAGTGAAACTCAACGGCAAATGGGGCTCCGGCCACGCCTCCATCTGGGCCGAAACTTTTCCAATGCTTACAGGGGCCCCCGGCATGGAAATCATCATGTTTTACAACGGTGCGGGTGGAGGCGGCTGGCTCTATGATCATCCCGCCGTCGTCTCCACAACGTACGGCGCCGGCCGCATCACCTACTGCGGCGCGCTCCTCGACAGCGACCTCACCCTCGCCGCGGCCGAGTGGGCCATGCAGCAAGCCCACGTCCCACTCGAAATCTACAACCTTCCCGACGCCATCGAAGTCTGCCGCCGCGCCAACCCCAAACCCTTCAGCGACCTCATCATCCTCCTGAACCACAGCCGCACCCCCACCACCTTCACCCTCCCCGCCGAGTACCAGAACTACCACACCCTCATCGGCCCCACCCTCCCCACCAACCTCCAAATCGAACTCCCCCCTCACGGCGTCCTCGTCCTCCAACACTAACCCTTTCCAACGCGGCCGCCCCCCGTACGGAGTTCCGCCTTCAGGCGGCGTCGAACGCCGATGCGGAGCGAGGCGTACGTCTCAAGAACGGCGAACTATTCCTCCATTGCGCTTCTACTTCCCACCCGCCACAAACTCCCTCTCCATCACCACCCCCGCCTTCCCCCCCCACAAATCAAAATCCTTCTTCGTCTCAAACTTCGTAAACCATCCATCCGGCAAAGCCGGATCCAATTTTGACTGCGCCTCCTCGACACGCCGCGCTGTCGCAAAATCCAACATCCGCCGCCGCCACAACTCCGCCGTTTGCACATCACCATAGGTATACAAATTATCCAGGAATCCCCCGCCGTATCGCGCATTCGACAAAAGCGCGCTCATCTCTGAACTCGCCGCGCACTCCCAACGTCCCCCGCCCACAAGACTGATCCAGTGTCCGTGGTACCATTTCAACCGATGCACGTGCCCGACGCCCACGCCATGCGCCGCCAGCGCCTCACTAACACTCGTCGGTGTCTCCACCCGCGACGTCCATCTTTCGAATCCATACCAATACCGCACCCGCACCTGCTCCCCGCACTCCTGGCACACATAAAAACCGTCCACCGCATAATCTCTCGTCACCACCCACCCCACCACGACAAGCGCAATCATCCCCACCACCACCTTCCCCCACGGAACCCGCCACCCCTCCGCACGCCGATATTCCAAAACACCCATCCAACACCTCCCCCTTCGTACGCCACCGCACGCAAAACGTTCGCCATTTCTCGTACAATCAGAATCCACCTCCGCCTCCGAAAGGAACACCCCATGCCCGACCGCCCCCCCTTGCTCGAATTGATCCGCGAACGCCCCGGCATGTTCGCCTATCCATTTCCACCCTTCGCCTCGCCCCTCCCGTTCTACCCCGCACCCGCCTCCCTCCACATCCAAATCGCCGTGCCCGAACTCCTCATCGACTACGAAGGCCCACTCCCCTGCTCCCTCTTCCCGACCGATGCCCCATCCCCCATCCAACAGTTCCTCGCCCAGCCCGTCAGAAGTGGAATCCCCGGCGAGTTCGTCCATGACCTTTCCATGTGCGCCGCAGTCTCTACACGCCTCACCGTTGACGAGCACTTCCACGGCACACACACCCGAGCCACCTTTTCTGAAGGAATCCTCACCGCTCCCCCCGACCGTCTCGGCACTTCCTCCAAAACCGGCCTCCGCCTCTCCCTCCTGGTCGACTGGGAACGTCTCCGGCTATCCACAACTTCTTGGCATCCCCTCTGTGGCCAACTCAACGAACTCGCCATCGCCCACGCCCCCGTCTCCATCCACCTCCACGACACCACCTCCAACCGCGAGCGCACCTTTCACTACCCCGACGGCCCGAAAACCCAAGGAAACGGGGTCAAACGTCGTTTCCATTCCCCTCCCCACCCCGCCACCCCCGCGCACGCCCCCGCTCCTCCCCGTACAATCCCATCTCCTCACAATGGACCCCACCCATGCGTCACCACCACCTCCTCCTCCCCCTCCTGCTCCTCCCCCTCGCATCGTGCAACACCTCGCCCCCACCCCACCAACCCATCGCCTCCCCCCAAAAAATCCGCGTCCTCCTCCTCGACGGCTTCTCCAACCACAACTGGCAACTCAACACCCGCCTCCTCGTCGCACTCCTCCAACCCACCAACCTCTTCGACGTCACCGTCTCCACCTGCGCCCCAGGGTCGGGCCGGCGGTGGGAGGAGTGGGCGCGCGGGGGCGGCCCCGCCGGCGGGCGCCG
>JBQCGD010000121.1:0-7846 GCA_051955985.1 Phycisphaerae bacterium
GCCGCCAAAATTGAAAGCGCCGGCGCATCCTGGTAAAGCGCCAAAATCGGGGCCAACAAAAATCCCCCCGCCAGCACGCCCCCCTTCCGCGCCACGATCGTTCCCGTCGCCGTCGCCCCCGCCGGAATCGCCAGCTCCACCGTCTTGTCCGAAGGTCCCCGATGCCCCGGCCCCACCATGTCCTCCTCCACCGCCATCCGGATCAACGCCAGCAAATGCGCATCCATCACCGGCGGCTCAATCAAACCCGCACCACTCGTCATCGAAAACCTCCTTGCATGCATTGTGCGGAACACCCCAACTCCCCGCAAGCAATCACATCTCTTCGTGGGCCTTCGTGTCTTCGTGCCTTCGTGTTTACGTCGTCGTCCTCAATGCCCCGCCCGCCTCACCGTCGCCGACCCAAACTTCTTATTCAGCGCATCCAGCGTCCGATCCAGCGCCCGCACCTTCTCCTCTGCCTCCCCCCCAAACAACTCCATCTGCGCAGCCGGCGCCCCCAACTCCTCCGCCGACATCCCCAGCAGCCGCACCGGCGAAAACGCCTCCCGCACCCACGCCTCAAAAATCCCCTGTGCTGCCTCCAACAGCAAATCCGTCCGATCCGTCCCCGCCCCCAGCGTCCGGCTCCGCGAAATCGTCTTGAAATCCCCGAACCGTATCTTCAAATGCACCCGCCGCGCCACCAGCCCATGCCGCCTGACGCGTGCCGCCACATGCTCCACCTGCTCCACCAGGATATCCCGCAAAATCTCCGGATCCCCGATGTTCTCCCCAAACGTCTGCTCATGCCCGATCGACTTCGACTCCGAATCCGCCGTCACCACCCGCCCATCGATCCCCCGCGCCAGGTCCGCATAATACGCCGCCGACGATCCAAACTTCCCCGCCATCCACTCCGGCGTCATCCGCCGCAAATCCCCCACCGTCCGGATCCCCACCGCATTCAGCGACGCCTCCGACTTCTTCCCGATCCCCCACAACCGCCCCACCGCCAGCCCCGGCAGCAGCCCCTCGACATCCTCCTCCCGAATCACAAACAATCCGTCCGGCTTCTTCATGTCCGACGCCAGCTTCGCCAAAAACTTGTTCCCCGCCACCCCCACCGACGCCGTCAGCCCCGTCTCCGCCCGAATCATCTCCTTTATCTTCCGCGCGATCCCCTCCGGCTCCCCGTGTAACCGCAGCGACCCCGTCACATCCAGGTACGCCTCGTCGATCGACACCGGCTCCACCACCGGCGTGAACCGCTCAAAGATCCCATGAATCTGCCGCGACAACTCCCGATACCGCTCAAACCGCCCCTTCACCACGATCGCCTGCGGACAATTCCGCTTCGCCACCACCATCGGCTGCGCCGAGTGACACCCGAACTTCCGCGCCTCATAACTCGCCGCGGCCACCACCCCGCGCTTCCCGTCATGCCCCACCAGCACCGGCTTCCCGCGCAGCGAGGGATTATCCAACTGCTCCACGGACGCAAAGAACGCATCCATATCCACATGCAAAATATGCCGCCGCTCGCTCATCGCACGAATTATATCAACCGGTGGACGAACCCTCGTTCTCCGCATTTAATGAATGTTTGGAGTTCCGCCTTTAGGCGGCGTCCTCGCCGATGCGGAGCGAGGCGAGAACTACCGCCGAACTTTTCAGGAGTTCCCACAATGCTCGACCCCCGCTACACCAAGCTCGCCAAAACCCTCATCAACTATTCCTGCGAACTCAAAAAGGGCGAGAAAGTCCTCATCGAGGCCATCGACATCCCCCACGACTTCACCAAGGAACTCGTCCGCGTCGCCGCCGAATCCGGCGGCCAGCCCCTCGTCCTCCTCAAGTCCAACCAGATCAACCGCGCCCTCATGCTCGCCGGCTCCGAAGAACAGTGGAACGCCATCTCCGCCGTCGAAGAACTCCAGATGAAATCCGTCCAGGCCTACATCGGTCTCCGCGGCAACCCCAACGTCTCCGAAATCTCCGATGTCCCCCGCGAAAAACAGGAACTCTACGAAAAAACCGTCTGGTCCAGAGTCCACAAGGACATCCGCATCAACAAAACCAAGTGGGTCGTCCTCCGCTGGCCCACCCCCTCCATGGCCCAGATGGCCGAAATGTCCACCGAAGCCTTCGAAGATTACTTCTTCGACGTCTGCACCATGGACTACGAACGCATGTCCCGCGCCATGATACCCCTCGAAGCCCTCATGGAACGCACCGACAAGGTCCGCATCAAGGGCCCGCGCGACACCGACCTCTCCTTCTCCATCAAGGGCATCAACGCCCTCCTCTGCGACGGCCACCGCAACATTCCCGACGGCGAAGTCTACACCGCCCCTGTCCGCGATTCCGTCAACGGCGTCATCCACTACAACGTCCCCACCCTCTACCGCGGCGTCACCCACACCGACGTCCGCCTCACCTTCAAGGATGGCAAAATCATCGACGCCACCTCCAGCGCCACAAAAGAACTCAATGAAGTCTTCGACACCGACCCCGGCGCCCGCTACGTCGGCGAATTCGCCATCGGCTTCAACCCCTACTGCACCAAGCCCATGAAAGACATCCTCTTCGACGAAAAAATCGCCGGCTCCATCCACTTCACCCCCGGCTCCTGCTACGAAGAAGCCTCCAACGGCAACCACTCCGCCATCCACTGGGACCTCGTCCTCCGCCAGGACAAATCCATGGGCGGCGGCGAACTCTACTTCGATGACAAACTCATCCGCAAAGACGGCCTCTTCGTCATCGACGAACTCCTCGGCCTCAACCCCGACCGCCTTCGTTAGGAGTTCCGCCTTCAGGCGGCCGTCGAACGCCGATGCGGAGCGAGGCGTAAAAAAAAAGGGCAGCGCCTTCGCAAGAAGACGCCGCCCTCAATACAACCTTCGATTGTTACCGACCACTCGCCGTCCCATCGCTCGTGACCGTCTTCCCATCGCTCGTGGTCATCCGAATCCCCCCGCCGGAATTCGACGAACTCGAATTCCCGCTTTCCGCCGAACTCGACGACCCCGTGTTCCCGCTCCCGCCCGTGCTCGCACTCGAGCTCGTCCCGCTCGTTGACTTCCCAACCACCCCGCCCGGCACCGTCGGGCTCCCGCCAACCGACTGGGACGTCTGTACCTTGCCCGGCAGCGGATCTGTGATCTGCCCGGTCCCATGCGTCCCCGTCGTGTCCGTTCCAAACGTTCCTGTCACACCCGTGGTCCCAGTCGTTCCGGTGGTGCCTGTGCTCCCAGTGGTTCCAGTGGTCCCTGTAATCCCTGTCGTTCCGGTGGTGCCCGTTGTCGAATTCCCCGTCGTGTTCGTCACCCCCGTCGTGTTCCCCGTCGTCCCGTTCGCCGTGGAATTCAAATTCGTCGCATTCGTCCCTTGCGGCAACCCATTCGTCGTCGGCGTCGCAATCGTCCCCGTCACCCCCGTCGTCGAATTCACATTAGACGGCGAAATCGTCGGCGACGTCGGCAACGCCGCGGATCCCGGCGGCGTCGTCGGTGACAGGTTCTGCGGAACTCCCGGACCCGACCCCGTATTGTTCGTCCCCGACCCATTCCCTGGCGTGTTCGACGGCACCCCCGGCCCGCTCAACGACGTCCCGCCCCCATTCGCGCTGCTCGGATTATTGTTGTTCTGCATCGTCCCCGAACGCCCCGTCGTGTTCCCCGCCGCCCCGTTTGTGCCGTTCGTCCCCATGGTGCCGGTCCCCCCAATCGTCCCCGGCGTGCCGCTCGTTCCCGGAGCACCCGAGTTCACCCCGTTGTTGATGTTCGACGGCGTCCCCCCGCCATTCGTCGCACCCGAGTGGCTCGTCCCGCTCGTGTTCGCCGACGCCCCATTCGCACTCCCCCCGTTCGCAGCAGCCCCGCCGCCCGAAGACCCTCCACCCGCCGAAGCCCCGCCCGCTGCGCCACCCCCCGCCGCGCCCCCGCCACCACCGCCGCCACCCGCTCCAGCTCCCCATGCCGGCAACGTCGCCGAAATCGCCAACGTCAACACAAATGCGCCAATGCTCGTTTTCATGACCAGACTCCTCGTGCTTGCCAGTCGCCCCTCCAAATAATGGCGGCGACAAATTGCTGACCTCCAGACATGCGCCGGCATGCCTTCTTACCGCTCATTGAAGCAATCCCGAAGCCAAACCCACCCCTTCCCCCCACCCAAATAAAAATTCCCCCAAACCCTTCGATGCTCAACAACACCACCGCGGAGCAAACTTATTGCCCAATCTCGGGGCCATAAGCATGCCACATGGACACCCATAAACACATTGCATCCCTCCCACTTCCCGCCCCCCGGCACTCACTTCATCCCCCGTATCCGCGAAATCAACTCCTCCGCCACCCCCTCCGTCCTCCCCTCAGCAATAATCCGCGCAATCGGCTCCGTATTGCTCTGCCGCACATGCACCCACCCATCCGCCCAGTCAATCCGCACCCCATCGCTCGTATCCAACCGCTGATCCGCAAACTTCTCCTTCACCGCCGCCACCAGCGCCGCACTCTGCTCCTGCGTGCACTCAAACTTCGTCTTGATCATCGCATACCGCGGAATCTCCCCCACCAGCTCCGACACCCGCTTCCCCGTCCGCGTCATCAAATCCAGCACCATCGCCATCCCCAGGAACGAATCCCGCACCGGCCCCACCCGCAAATCAATAATCCCCCCATTCCCCTCCCCGCCAATGACATTTCCTCCCGCCCCGGGACCATTCACTTCCTGCATCTTCCCCGCCACATTCGCCTCCCCTACCGCAGTGCGATACACCTTCTGCCCAAACTTCGCCGCAATGTCATCCACCATCCGGCTCGTCGAAAGATTCGCCACCACCGGCACCGGCTTCACCAGCATCCGCGCATACGCACACAACGCCAACGTATACTCCTCCCCGATATACACCCCATTCTCATCCACCACCGCCAGCCGATCCGCATCCGGATCCTGCGCAAAACCCACCGCCGCCCGCTTCTCCACCACCTTCGCACACAAATCCGTCAAATTCTCCTTCGTCGGCTCCGGCACGTGCGCAAAAATCCCCGTCCCCTCCGCATTCATATGCACCAGCTCCACCCCCAGCTTCGACAGCAACATCGGCGTCCCCACGCACCCCGCCCCATTCACCGAATCCAGCACCACCCGGTACCGCTTCTCCGCAATCCCCTTCACATCAAAATACTGCAGCACCGTCTGCACATGATGTGCATGCGCCCGCGAATCCGTCGTCAACCGCCCCAACCCCTCAATCCCCACCAGCTTCCACGGCTTCTCAAAATAAATCTTCTTGATCTCCGCCGCCTGCGCCGGCGGATACGCAATCCCATCATGCCGCAAAAACTTGATCCCGTTCCAGATGATCGGATTATGCGACGCCGTAATCACAATCGACGCATCCGTCTTCAAAAACCGCCCCATCAACGCCACCGACGGCGTCGTCGCTACATCCACATCCACCACATCCACCCCCACCGACATCAACCCCGCCGCCACCGCCCCAAACACCATCGGCCCGCTCGGCCGCGTGTCCCGCCCAATCGCCACCACCGGCCTCCCCCCCCCTTCTTGATTCGTGCTCCTTGATTCTTGATTCTTCAGGAACCACCCAAACGCCTGCCCAAACTCCACCCCCACCGCCGGCGTCAACGTCTGCCCGATCAACCCCCGCACCCCCGAAACCGAAATCATCAACGGCGCTGCACTAGACGTCGACATGAGCATCCTTCCTCAAGAAAAAATGTCGGAGCGCGCATCATAACCCCACCCCGCAACGCGCGCAAAGCGAGGCGGCCCGAGTGATCAAACGATCCACTTGAGCCGCCTGGGAGAAGGCACTCAACTATCCCTCAAAGCCCGCCGTCTCAGACGGCGCGGGCCATTGGGCTCTCCTCGCCTGCCCGCCCCCTCACTCATGCACCTCCCGCTCAATCACCGTCCGCCGCTCCACCGTCCTCCCCCCTGCCGGCGAACTCGTGTCCAAAAAGAAATCATACCGATCCGCACCCCCCAGCGGCGTCTGCTCCACCACCGGCCGACCATCCACCAGCACCCGGCTGTTCTCCGGCTCCACCTTGATCATCTGGTCCTGCCGCACCGCCCCCGTATACACCAGCTTGTTCCACGTCTTGTCATACACGTAAATCGTCCCGTCCTGCGCCGCCCGGTACGACGCATCCCCCGTCGCACTCGCCACCGGCTCCGCCCGCCCCGGAATCTTGCTCGCCTGCTCGTTCGCACACGCCCCAAAGCTCAACGCCGCCACCACCAAGCCACAAGTCAACAAGCACTTCATAACCAATCTCCTCTTTCGGTTTCCCGGACGCAGGCCACCCAATGCAGCCACCCATGAGTTCAAAGCAACCCCCGTTCCAAACGTCGGGCCGACGCCCTCGTCGGCCAATTCCGCGGCCCAGCCCGTGCATTCGGCCCACCAACCCCACAAAATTTTCCCAAATTTCTTCGCAACCGCCCCCCCATTCGCTCCACTCCGCGCAGTCACACGTCCTCTCATCTCGGAGTAACAATGGCCACCCCACCGTCCCCCTCCGCCTCCCCCACCCCCCGCCCGCCTCTCCGCATCCGCTCCCTCCTCCCCCTCGGCATCTGGCTCATCGCCCTCACACTCTTCATCTACTTCTTCCACGACCTCCGCCCCATCCTCCTCGACCTTCTCCTCGCCTCCGCCATCGCCTGCATGCTCCGACCCCTCCTCCAGTTCATCCCCGGCCCCCACTGGCTCCGCGGCACCCTCGTCGGCATCGGATTCCTCCTCCTCTTTGCCGCACTCCTCTTCGGCCTCGGCTGGCTCCTCAAGGCCCCCATCCTGCACGAACTCAAACTCTGGCCCAAACTCCACGAAAACCTTGACCACCTCTTCCACCGCTGGGGAAACGACCTCGGCATGGACAACCCCCCCGACGTCAACTCCCTCCTCAACCGCATCACCTCCTACACCTTCGGCGCCGGCTCCGCCGGTCACGTCCTCTCCTCCGCCGCAGACTTCCTCTCCCAACTCGCCGTCACCCTCGCCCTCGTCTTCGTCGGCATGCTCTACCTCCTCGTCGAACCCGCCGGAAAACTCACCGCCCCCCTCGCCCAACCCCTCCCCTCCCCACGCCGCGAACAACTCCAAAAAACCTTCTCCGACCTCGACTTCCGCCTCCGCCACTGGCTCCTCGGCGTCCTCATCTCCGTCGCCCTCGTCGGCTCACTCTCCTGGGTCGGCTACTACTTCGTCGGACTCCAGTTCGCCCTCCCCCTCGCCATCTTCGCCGGCTGCGCCGAAATCGTCCCCACCGTCGGCGCTCTCACCGCCTCCCTCGTCGCCATCCTCGTCGCCGCCACTCAGAACAGCACCTTCACCCTCGTCGGCGTCATCGTCGTCCACTCCTTCACCCTCTTCCTTGAAGCCTACGTCATCGTCCCGCTCCTCATGCGCAAAGCCATCCGCGTCCCACCCGCCGTCACCCTCTTCACCGTCGTCCTCTGGTCCAAACTCCTCGGCCTCGGCGGCCTCATCCTCGCCCTCCCCCTCGACCTCCTCCTCTGGACCCTCTACGACAACTTCCTCCTCTCCCCCCGCCGCAAACACCCCCCACCCTCTTACTCTTACCCCACCCGTCCTAATCCTAATCTTGATCTTAATCCTGCCCCCCACTCACCGACTCACTGATTCCCTTACTCCCTTATTCCCCTATGATGTCCTCATGCCCACCCCCACCCAAATCCTCCTCATCGGCGCCGGCCCCCTCGGCCTCGAAATGGCCGTCGCCCTCAAACGCGCCAACCTCCAATACACCCCCCTCGAAGCCAACCAGATCGGCGCCACCATGCAATGGTGGGCCCCCGGCACCCG